>CAVHTI010000188.1:0-2014 GCA_963638805.1 Anaerobutyricum sp. | reverse complement strand
GAAAATGAATTTGTTTCTTTTGTAAAAGATGCTGAAAAAAGAATGAAAGGCATTGAAGATAAAACTGATGATTTTGCTATAAGCGGTGAAGATGAAATGAATGAAATTGAAGAAGCAGACGATGTGGAAGATTCAGAAAATTCATCTGATATTTTTGATATAGACTTTGAAGAAGGAGAATAAAATGAAAGACAACAGAAAAACCGCAAAAAGACTTCTCCTTATAAACTGGTCATGTTTTCAAAACGAAATAATCAAACTTGGAAGTTCTACCCTATTTACCGGCGTAAACGGAACCGGCAAAACTACAATTCTTGATGCAATGAGTTATCTGCTTACGGCAAACACTCAGTTTAACAAGGCCGCAGACGATAACGGAAGAAATGTAACTGCATATATTCACGGGGACAGAAAAACAAACGGTCAGGACAGGTATCTTCGGCCGGGTTCTGTTACAAGTTACATTGCAATAGAATTTTATGATCCTTTGATTAGTGATTACCATGTGATTGCAGTTTGCATTGAATCCCGTTCGGAAAGTGACAGGGCTGTAAGCCAGTGGATTATAAAAGAAAAAAGCCGACTGGAAGATTTTAATTTTAGTTCTGTGGAAAATGGAAAACTCACTGTAAGTTCAAAAAATAATCTGACTTATAAAAATGTGATTTTGAAAGGTTCGGATTTTTTTGGCCGCGAAAAAGCAATTCCTCAGTTAACACGCCAGCTTGGAATCCGCACCAGCGATTACAGAAAGTATAAAGAAAAACTTTTAAAGATGATGGCTTTTGATCCTGAACGAAACGTCGATAAATTTTTGCAAACTTCGGTATTTGCAGAAGCGGAAGTAAAATCTCTTGACCGCCTTAGAGAGCAGCGAAAAGCTTATGACCAGGCAAAGCAGATGTTTGAAAACATTCAGGAAAGAAAAAATCTTCTTGAAGAAATTGAAGAAAAAACTTGTGACTACGAAAAAATCCTCCGCAATTTTAACGTTCGTGAACTTATGTTCCGCTATCAGTATATAAAACAATACGAAAACGATATTTCAAAACTTGAAAGGGATTTAGAAAATAATCAAATTCAATTAAAGGATTTAACGGATAAGAAAAAGACTGCCGAAAAAAAACTTGAAGAAGCAAGAAAAAATCTTTCCGAAGTTGAAAACAAAAATCATTCCATTACAGAAAGTCTTGAAAAGTTAAAAAATGAAAAAGAAAACTTAAAAGAAAATATTTCTTTCTTGGAAAGCCAGCTTGCTGAATTAAAAAATCTTCAGACTTCATTAAAAATCATTCTTCCTCAAATGGAAAAATATTTTTCACTTACTGATGAAGATAAAACTGTTCTTTTAAACATAAGCGAAAGTGATTTTGAAGTAGAAAAGAAACGTTCTGCCTTTATTGATTTTTCAGGCAAAATAATCCTGCAGCGTGATTTGTTTGTAGAAGAAAACGGTCGCGTAAAGGCAAAACTTGAAGACGTAAAAAAAGAAATCAGCCTACTTCAAAATAAAATTAAAAACCTTGAAGCAAACATCCGGCAGTTTCCAAAAGAAGCAGAAGACGCAAAATCAATTCTTCAAAATGAATTTAATAAACGCGGCATAAAAAGTCAGGTGCGCCTTTTTGCAGAACTGGTGGAATCCATAAAAGATGAAAGCTGGCGAAAATCCATAGAAACTTTTTTGGGCAACAAAAGATACAATCTGATAGTTGACGATGAATATTGCCACCTGGCACTTTCAATTTTGAATGAAAAAAATATTTATAAAACGAGCGTTGTCTTGACGGATAAAATTCCAGAAACAGAAATTGAAGAAAATACAGCAGCCTCAATTTTAAACATAACGAACAAGGGTGCAAGGCGGTATGCAAATTATCTTTTAAATGGAATATACCTTTGCCAAAATCTTGAAGAACTCCACGAGCATCCTAAGGGTGGCCTTACAAAAGACGGAATGCTTTGCAAAAGTTACGCCGCAAGCAAAATGCAGATTCAAAAAACTGCTTTATGT
>CAVHTI010000187.1:0-2015 GCA_963638805.1 Anaerobutyricum sp. | reverse complement strand
GTAAAAATCACAATGACACCAGCAGCCGGCACACTTGCAAACCCTGTTACACTTGATAAAGGCGTAAGTACATTTACAGTCAGCGAACTTACAATCGGGGAAGAATATTCTTTTACAATCCAGACTTTTGACACTTCTTTGAATTATTCAACTGGTGAAACTCAAAAAGCAACTGTTGCGGACACTTCAGATAAAACTGCCCCGGCAGAAGTTTCTAACCTCACGGTAATCGCTGCAGATGGTAACGCAAAACTTACCTGGAAAAATCCAGAAGATTCAGATTTTGCCGGTGTAAAAATCAGTATGTCGCCTGCAACTGGAACTTTGGAAAACGAGGTAATTCTTACAGGAAATAAAACGACTTTCACTGTAAGCGGTCTTGAAAACGACGCAGAATATACTTTTACAATTCAGACTTTTGACGCTTCTTTGAATTATTCAGATGGTGAAACTCAAAAAGCAACAGTTGTAGACACTTCCGATAAAACTCCGCCTGCAGAACTTACAAATATTACAATCACACCGCAACTTTCCGGTGCTATACTCACTTGGACAGATCCAGCAGATGAAGATTTGTACGGAATTGAAATTTCTTATAAAAAAGGTGCTGATTCTAATGCCCGCGCCGCATTAACAAAATTGGCTGAAAATACAATTGTTGTTGCTCCGGGAACAGAAAAATACACATTAACTGACCTTGAACGTGGCGAAGATTATACAGTAACTTTCAAAACTATGGATTTGGAAGTCAACAAGAGCGACGGTCTTACAGAAGTGTTTACCGTTGTTGACCTGATAGAAGCTTTTGCCGAACCTGTTTCTGAAGGAATTAAACTTACCTTAAAATATACAGATGCTGCAAATGGTGAATATGGCATAAAAGATAATGGAATTCTTGAGTGCAATACAGGACTTTTCCTTTCATGGCCAGATACTTTCAATGAAACAGGGGCTGTTTCTATAATTTTCCCATTCACAGAAAGTGGAAAAGAGTACGTTTTTGAAGCTCGGGGTAATTATGAATCTTCTGTATTCAATGGTTGGTATAGCAAAAAACTTGAATCTTGTACGGCAACAACTACTACAAAAGAAGGAACCTGGTACGAAAACAACAAAGACTATTTCTCTAATTTTACGGTTGTATGTAAATATAATTTTGAAACAGAAAAAGTTGAACTTGTCAGAAACTTCCCTGAGGTAGAAGGCTTAGAAGAAACTGAAGCACTTGCAAAAATCAAAGAAATTAAAAAATCAGTACTCAATTTGCCTGCAAATATAACAAAAGTTGAAAAATGTTTTAATCCTCTTTTATTTGGTGCGGTAAATTGGACTGGGGATGCTACCTGGAAAGGTTATGGTACACAAGAATTAACTTCGGATGATGAAATTTCTTTAACTGAAACTGCATACCTTGATGAATGGTACTATACAGAATCTGATCTTAGTATTTCAGGATTTATTAACAATAATTTTGGAGGAAAGTATTCCGGTTGCTATACTTACAATATTTATACGACTAATGGAACCTGGAGCACTTCTTTTTACAATGGTGGAATCTGGTCTGATCAGGAATATTTCTATGTTGTCAAAACTACTACAATTTCAACGACTAACTGGGAAGTTTCAAGAGTTTTGCACGCAGTTTTTGATTCAACTTACAAAAAATATTTTGTAATAGATGAAGATCACAAAACTGTAGCAAAAGGTACAAGTCTTAAAAATCTTGCAAAAACTTCAACAGGACTTGATGCTACCGGTCTTGCTCATCAAAATGATTACGTCGTAGTTTATTACACCGCGGCAGACGTTCTTTACACATTCGATGCCGGAGATGGTAAATTCTCTGATGGTTCAAGTACATTGAAAATGACCGGAAAATATGGCACTGCAGTTGGAGATGTTGAGAGTCCAACTCGTGACGGTTACACATTTACCGGTTGGGAGTCTGCAAGTGGAGTAGAGCTTGGAAAGAATTATGGCGAAGAAAACCTGACATTTACGGCAAAGTATGAAGA
>CAVHTI010000186.1:0-2021 GCA_963638805.1 Anaerobutyricum sp. | reverse complement strand
TCACCTGTTAAAGAATCCTTATGCAATTCTGTTCTCCCTAAAAATACATTTTTTAGGGGCTGTCTTGTAAGTTTTAAAAACTTTACACAAGGCAGCCTTTTTTATGTAATTTTTCAATTCTTGATTTTTTTTATCAGGATTTTTTTCTTTTACGACTTCATCATTCTTGCAATCTGCTTGAAATCATATCCAAGCATCAATAATCCCCATTCAATTCCGACTTTTTCCTTTCCTCGAAGATGAAATCTACGGAAATGAAGGTTTGCCTTTGTCTGTCCGAAGACGGTCTCACATTCAGTAGAACGCTCCTTCATCAGTTTTCTGTATTCATCTTTCGAGAGAAGTTCCTTTACCTTTGTTTTCTGAGAAATCCAGTTTTCATTTCTCTGAACCATCCGTCCGTATTCTGATTTCGTACACAGTTCCCTGAACGGACAGCATTCACAGTTGTCGCACTGATACACATCGACAGTCTGCTCATACCCTGAGTCATTTCTGCGTTTTCTTGTCATCTTGTAAGGAACTGGATTTCCGCACGGACAGGTGTATTCTTTCTGTTCTGCATCATAATTCCAGTTTTCAGGATTGAATGTTTTCTTTTTGAAACTGCGTTTAGTTTCCTTTTCGTAGGTTGAATATTTTACGGCTCCAGTTATTCCTTTTTCTTCAAGATAATCATAGTTTTCTTCACTTCCATAACCGGCATCTGCAATCACTGTTTTAAATTTGCATCCGAGCCGGTTCTGTACATTTTCAAGATGAGGTTTTAATGTTTTTGTATCTGTAGGATTCGGAAAGACATCATAACCGATTACAAAATTGTTTTCTGTTCCAACTTGAATGTTGTAGCCGGGTTTGAGCTGTCCGTTGAGCATTGCATCTTCCTTCATCCGCATGAAAGTTGCGTCTTCGTCAGTTTTTGAATAGCTGTTCCTGCCGTTGAAAGTTTCATTTGCTTTTTCGTATTTCTCTTTTCTCGGAAGATAGTCTTTTTCAATCAGACGCTTTGCTTTCTTCAGTTTTTTTTTTACGTCTTTTGATTCTTCGTCATCAAGATTATTTATTTCGGCAAGTTTTTCATTGATTCTTGCAGCAGTTTCCTTTATCTCTTCGCTTGTTACGGTGATGTCTTCTCCAAGTTCAGCCAGATCTTTGTCTCCGTAGACTTCATTCTCTTTTCTGGTGATTTCATCCACATCTTTGATGAATACGCGCAGTTTCTCATCCAGTTTTCTTTCGTTTTTCTCTACTGCACGTTTCCAGACGAATGTATATTTGTTCGCTGCACTTTCTATTTTTGTTCCGTCTACAAAATATTTTTCCAGGCTTACGTATCCTTTTTTATTCAGAAGTTTTACTGTAGAGATGAATATTTCCTCAATCGAATCTTTCAGTTTTTCGCTGCGGAATGTGTTGATTGTCCTGAAATCTGGTCTCTGGAATCCCGTTAGCCACATCACGTTCACGTTTTCACGGCACTGCTTTGCTATCATTCTTGATGAATAGGTTCCTGTCATGTAGCAGTAGATTAATACTTTCAGAAGCATGACCGGATTATAACGGCTCGCTCCGCCACCTTTCGTGTTTTTTGAAAACACTTCTTCGATTCTCAGTTCATCTACTGTTCTGCTGACTATCCTTACAAAATGATTCTGCGGTACAAGCTCATCCAGACTCGGTGGCAGCAACCACTGCTCGTTCTGGTTGTATGGCTTGTATGTGATTTTATTGCTTACGCCTCTGCTCATTATTAAATTTTATCACAGAGAAATTTACTTGTCTTTAAAAAAAGTAAGGGACTGTCCGTTCTTTTTGGACAGCCCCATTTTTATAGCGCGACAGCCCGACCCGGAGCGAAGCGGAGGGGAACGCCCAGTGAAACTTCAAGGGAACGCCCAACGTCAGTTTCGAGAGTACGCCCAACGTTTCCACACTACACACAACATCACAACACCTCGCCATTTTTTTTGACTTTTTTATTTACTCGGTGAAAAATTCAACTATATTGTTTAAAAATGCAC
>CAVHTI010000185.1:0-2058 GCA_963638805.1 Anaerobutyricum sp. | reverse complement strand
CAAAAGAGTTCTGCAAAACTGGATTAGAACTTAGTCCGTTAAAGATGCCACTTTCACAAAACACTGTCTATGAATTCCCTGAACTTCGTGAAAATGATTATTCTTCAACTTTCTGTGGATTGCCAGGTATTTTTGCTGATTCACTTCCTGAAAAGTTTGGTAATACAATTATGAAAACCTGGCTTGAAGAAAATCATATTGAATTTTCAGATTTAAATCCTGTAGAGCGTTTGTGTTATGTTGGTAGGCGGGGAATGGGTGCTATAGAATATGAACCTGTTCTTGAAAATCGTTTTGAAAAAGATGAAAAAATAGATTTTAATGAACTTGTGGACATTGCTCGCAAAGTGCTTTTACAACAGGAAAATAAAAAAGAACTTGTTCAGAATCAGGACTGTCTTTTGGAACAACTTATGAAAATTGGAACAAGTGCAGGCGGGGCAAAGGCAAAGGCTATTATTGCCTTGAAGTTTAAGGACGGAAAACCTTTTCAAGTATTTTCTGGGCAGGGGGAACCTAAAAAAAATCTTTCTTACTGGATTGTAAAATTTTCTGATATTAAAAATGATGAACATAAGTCTGACCTTTTTACAGGTCGTCTTGAATACGCTTACTACCTTATGTCTAAGAATTGCGGAATAGACATGATGCCAAGCAGGATTATAAATGATTCAAATGGTACAGGGCATTTTATTACAAAGCGTTTTGACCGTGATAATGGAAAAAAAATTCACATGGCAACTTTCTGTGGACTTGCCCACGAAGACAGAAATCCTCCAGGAATGACAAGTTACGAAAAACTTTTCGATACGGCTAGAAGTCTCCAGATTGATTATCCTGAAATTGAGCAACTTTACACTCGGATGGTTTTTAATATTATCGCTCGTAATCAGGATGACCACAGTAAGAATCATTCTTTTTTGCTCTCTCAGAATGGAAAATGGCGAATTTCTCCGGCTTATGATTTATGTTTTTCTTTTAATAAAGATTCAAAATGGATTACTGTTCAGCAGATGAGATGCAATGGTAAACGTGATGATTTTACCTTAAAAGATTTACTCTTGAGTGCTGAAAAGGCTGACATAAAAAATCCAAGAGAAATTATAAAAAAAGTTGCAGAAGGTATTTCAACTTGGCGTGTCTGTACAAAAAAAGCCGGTTTTCCAGATATTGAAGCAGAAAAAATAGAAAGTCTTTTCAGAAAAAATATTATTCAAGAAATAAAAACACAAAGAATTGTGCAAGCTGAAAAAGCTTTTGATTTAGGACGGTAAATTATGACTTATGATGAAATCCAGAAATATCCAATTTGTGACCTTTTAAAAGTTTTAGGTCAGACTATACAAGAAGACATAAAAAATAAGCATCTGCATAAGCAAGACGTCTGTCGAATGTCCGGTGTTTCCGCGATGACGCTTTATCGGCTTTGCAATGGAGAAAATATTTCGCTTGATGCGCTTTTCAGGGTATTAAAGGCAGTTGGGCGTTACGATTCTCTTGAACTTTTGCTTACTCCAACACAACCGACTCCAATGGACTTATACTACAAGTACAGAAGAAAATCACGAAAGAGAAAAGTTGAGGATGATACAGAAACAGAAGATGAAGAAATAGCAGACGATGGGGAAGAGTGGACTTTGTAATTAGCGCCATTTGGCGCTAATTACTTACAGTCAGTTAATGACAATTAAATTTAGTGAGTTAAATCTGTCAATTTCCCTCTGATGACGTGATTTTGTGATTTTTATTTTTTGATTTTTTTTAATCATATTTAATGCAAAACTGATACGTTTTGAAAGGTATTCTTCTAAGGAAGATATTCTGTCTTTGCTGAAAAAAACATTTTGTGAAAGAAGCTGTCCAAATCGTTTACTTACATTGTTTAATTCTTCTAAAGGTAGCGTTTTCAATATTTCGTTTGATAAAAGATTAAATTGTTCAGCGTGATTATCTTTAAAAGGTTTGGCCGGTAAATCTATTGGAGCATAATCTTTTACAATACTTTTAGAAATAAACATGGAACGTTCTGTGTCAAAAACTGGAGCAAGACCTTTCCAT
>CAVHTI010000184.1:0-2100 GCA_963638805.1 Anaerobutyricum sp. | reverse complement strand
ATATAGCATTATTTTTTGACATTGGTCAATCGTTGTTTTGCTCAGCAGATTCAACTGATTTGGTTAATTTATCAAACATTTCATAAAATTCAGGGGACAAATCTTTATTTTCAACATTTTCTTTTTTTGAAGATTCTGAAAAATTGAATTTTTTATTTAATTCTTCCTCCTGATTTTCAATTTTTCTGTCCATTTCAGCTTTTGCCTTTTTATAAACATCGTCATAATTATCACTTAGTTTTGCATTGCTGCCTTCAAGTCTGAATCCAAGACTTTTTATCTGAAGATTTGGCAGAGCCCAGTTCAATCCTTTTATGATAAAATTCTGATACATTCTAAAATATTGAATCCAGCCGGAATGTTTTGTTTCTACAAGAAGAATTCCTTTTTTAAAATCAACGACTCTGGAATTCATAGCCATTCGTTCACCGAGAGTTATATCGCAATTTTTTTCATCTTCCGAAGAATTTTTATTACTGCCAATTTTTGAAACAACCTGATTCCATACACTCGAAATTTTTTTATCTTCAGCATCATTTACAGAAGTAAGATTCAATACACTTTGAAAAATTGATTTTCCGGAAATTATTTTTTCATCATCAGTCATTCCATTCTCCATTTTCAATTTTATAAATCTTAGTTGTGTGTTTCATATATCGTTCGTAAGGTTCGCCCGGCAAAAAAGTACAAAATAACTGATCATATTCCGGCAAAAGAGCATTTAATTTTGTCCTTTTATCAGGATCAAGTTCAAGAAGAACATCATCCATAAGCAAAACCGGCTTGGAATTTGTTGACCTTGAATAAAAAACCGCCTGTGCAACTCTCAAAATCAAAGAAATCAATCTGCACTGACCGGTAGAAGCCGTCAAAACAAAATTCTGATTGTCCTTTATAAAATTTATTCTGTCACGGTGAGGACCGGACATTGTCGTTTCCATGTATTTATCGGTTTCTGCTTTTGATTTTAAAATTGACAGGGCATCAGAAAATTCAAGGTTTGTTTTTTCAATATTTTTCCACGAAGGGTCATATCTTATCGTTAAACCTTCAATTCCGGTAATTTCATAAAAAAGTTTTCCAAAAATCTGATTAAACTGAAAAATTGCCTTTTTTCTTTTGTCCTGAATTATTACTCCGTACTGTGCAAGCTGAGAATCATAAACTTCAAGCATTTCGTACTGATGATTTTTTAAAATCAGATTTCTGCTTTTCAGGATTTTTTTATAATTCCGCATATCTTCAATGTAGGAATTTTCATAAAGAGTTAACGACTGATCAATAAAAAATCTTCTGTCTTCTGGATCACCCGTTGCAAAACGCATATCATCATGACAAAAAACAATGCACGGAATTGTATTTATAAGTTCTTTTCTGTCGTGAATTCGCTTTCCGTTTTTTTCAATTTTCTTTTTGCCGTCTTCGTAAACAACACTTATTTTTTGAGTATCATTTTCGTTTTTGTTGTACATAGAAATCAGACTAAAATTTTTTTCACCTTTTTTTATAATCTGACCATCATTGTGAGTTCTAAAACTTACTCCGTACGCTGCATAATACAAAGATTCCAGAATATTACTTTTTCCCTGTCCGTTTTCACCAACAAAATAGACCTCCCGGTTTGAAAGGTCTATTGTATCGTTTTTCAGATTGCGAAAATTGTAAAAACTCTGATATAAAAACATAAATTAATAATTCATCGGCATTATTACATGAATATAATCATCAGATTTATCTCCGTGCATTATAATTGCCTTTGTAACTTGAGCTTCTCCGTTAATATTATCATCGCTGACATTGAATTCAAAAACGACATTTTCAGAATCAATAACTCTTAAAGGATCTGTGACATAATTATATTTAAATGCCATAGAAATTTCCTGACCATCATAACGACAAGGAATTTCTTCATCTGCGGTACCAATATCAGATTCTGGAGTAATGATTTTTAAAACTCCACTGGTAACCTTAAAAATTATGCGGCTGACTTTTTTATCAACCATGATGATTGTTCGTTTGAGCGCGGAATCCAAATCATCTTTATTTACCTGAATTTTCATTGAAAGATTTTCAGGAATTACTTTTTGATAATTAGGGAAC
>CAVHTI010000183.1:0-2104 GCA_963638805.1 Anaerobutyricum sp. | reverse complement strand
ATATACTCACAAAAGAGCGCCTTGTCAACTTTATTTCCGCTGATTCAAGAAGTAAGTCTATTCAGAAAATGACAGGTCATTTCTCACCAGAAAGTCTTTTTGCTTCAAATATTAAGGAAAACTTAAATTCTGAAATTGACAGTTTGACTATCAACGATGTCAATCTTCAGGACGGATTTATTGAAATATCTGATAAAACACCATTTATTTTTAAGGAATGTGGACTAGGTGATTTTCCTGTAAATATGTACAAGCAAAAACTTGCAAGAGCATTATTCTTAGAAGTTGAAAAAGAAGGGAAACGACAAACACACGGACATAAAAATGAATTTACTGATAAAGAAGTAAAAAATGTTTTTAAAAACATTGGAAATCCTCGTTATATTTTTAATTCAAAACAAAATTTGCAAAATCCAGCTGAGAATTATTTAATTGCTGTATATGACGAACTTGATAAACAAGGAAATCCAATGGTGTTAAGTCTTCATTTCAATAAAAACAGAAAAGAAATAGAAGCAAACTGGGTAACTGCAATTTATGGAAAGCGAAAAAATATTTTAGTAAACGATTGGACTCAAAAAGGTTATTTAGTCTATATGAATGATGTAGATATAGAAAAAGCACCTGCGGAAGTGGTTACGCTCCATATGCGAGTTAGCAAATCTGCAAGTGCTTATAAAGATAATATAATTCTGAAATCTAACTTTGTCAACAATTTAGACCTTTTCTTGTATGCACAGAGGTGTGAAACTTACGGCTTCACTTTTGAAAATAAAATCTACTTAAACCCAGAGATTATGAACTCAAATGTTGCCGTTCACGAATATACTCATCTTTGGGACGAATACACAAGACGCACAAATCCAGAACTCTGGAACAAGGGCAAGAACATTCTTAAAAAGACTTACCTCTGGGACGAAATCAAGAACAGTCCTGACTATGCGGATATTGCAAATAACGAAGATTTACTCGCAAGCGAAGTACATTCTCGCATTTGCGGAAAGATTGCACAAAGTGTTCTTGAACGTATTGCAAAAGAGAATGGCAAAATTACTAAAGATACTGTTGTTAATTGGGATTGGGAAGTTGCCAATTATATTGCAAAAGAATTTTCTGCTGAAGAAATTAAGGAAATTTCTGAAGTTAAAGACTTCTTTACTCAACCTATGAAAGACCTTGTAGGTGAAAAAGAAATCATTAAGGAATATAAAATGGAGAAGAGTAGTCAAAAAGAGAACGAAATCAACAATACGATTCACTTCTATGATACTGATATTGATGAAGATTATTTTAATGAAGAGGTTACCAATAAACTTTTACCTTATTTTAAAGAATACAATGCAAATTGTGCAGATGATTCTGAAAAAATCAAACTTACCGGTGTAAAGTTTTATGGGGAAAATGAAGGTCAGCTAAAAATCTTAGTTGGATATGAAGGTGAACTCAGTGAAGACGCTCTTTTTAATATTTTGAGTGAGGCTAAGACTGAAGGGGAACTTTCCTATGATGGCTATGATTTTGATATGAATCCAATTAAGCCTGAAAAATCCGGTACGATTAAAGAATATCTTGAATTTTTAAAGATAAGAGACTTTGAAGAAACTCACGGAATGATTGTAAAAGACCCAGAGTCTGGAAATATTCTTAAAGTAGAACCGGTAGCACACGGTAATGGTTATATGTCAGATTTGTTTGATAAAAATCAAAAGTTTATTGACCATGATATGTTTGAAGAAGATGACATTCTTGGAGCCGTAAAAATTTCTATTTCTGATTATGCAAAAGATAATCTTTGGGGAAATCGTAAGCTTTATGACAGAATAAAAAATGCAGATGAATATGAAAAACTTTGGGAAAGTCTTGATAAAACGGCAAAAGAGGCTGCTGTAAAAATTGGAAAGGCAAAAAATCAAAAAGAAAATAGTCAGAATATTTTTGATGAATTCCTTTCTGATGTTGAAAAGGAATATCGTGAACTTAAACTTTTCCGCCAGGCGACAATCAACGTGCTTAAAAATCTTCCTGAAGATAAAAAAGAATATGTTAATCAGGAACTTTTAAGGCGTGGTGCAAACAGTGAAAACTCTCTTGCTAATGTTATGAA
>CAVHTI010000182.1:0-2134 GCA_963638805.1 Anaerobutyricum sp. | reverse complement strand
CGGGAAATTGACAGTCGAACCGCGAAGTGAGCGCCGACCGAATAGGGAGGATGAGGCGACAAGGAGGTCGCCGGAAGCGAACGTAGACGGGGTGGACAGAGCGAACAGGAGGTGAGCGAGGGGAACCCTTCGACTCCCATAGAGGCTAGCAAATAAAACGTTGCATAATCGTTAAGGTTATGCAATTTTTTTTTAACGAGAAATTGACAGTCGAACCGCGAAGTGAGCGCCGACCGAAGCGGAAGCCCGCAGTGCCGTGTGCGCCATGAATAAAAAGTTTTCTATTATATTTTATTTTCTTTTTACGTTTAATTTTACCAACTGAGGTACTATAATTTTTGTAAGGAGTTTAAATGAAAACAATTGATAATTTTTGCGGTCAGAAAAACGGATATTCCCGTTCCATCACATTGAGAAACAAATTAATTCCAATCGGAAAAACTGAAGAAAATCTACAAAAACTGAATTTACTTGAAAGTGATAAAAAAAGAGCTGATTCTTACCAGGAAGTAAAAAATTTAATCGACGACTTCCACCGAGCCTTTATTCAGGATGTACTTTCAAAAGCAAATTTTGAATGGGGGCCATTATATGATGAATTCGACCTTTATCAAAGCCAGAAAGATAAAGAAAAGAAAAACAAGATGAAGGCTGATTTGCAAAAACTTCAAGGGGTAATGCGGACAAAAATTGTGAAATCTTTTACAGACGATGAAAGATTTAAAAAACTTTTTGCAAAAGAACTTTTATCAGAATTATTGCCGGAAATTATAAAGTCAGCAGTTTCAGAGACTGTGTCAGATAAAGAAGAAGCTTTAAATGTATTTAAAAGCTTCAGCACATATTTTACAGGCTTTCATGAGAACAGAAGAAATATGTACAGCTCAGAAGAAAAATCTACGGCTATCAGTTATAGAATTGTGAACGAAAATTTTCCGAAATTTTATGCAAATGTAAAATTTTACAAATATCTTGAAGAAAATTTCTCTGCAATTATTTTAGAAACGGAAGAATCTTTAAAAGATTTTCTTAATGGGAAAAAGCTAAAAGATATATTTACCCCGGAAGCTTTTAATGAAATTTTAAGTCAAACTGGAATTGATTTTTATAATACGGTTATTGGTGGAATTGCAGACAAAGCCGGAAATGAAAAAGTCCAGGGATTGAACGAAAAAATCAATCTTGCAAGGCAAAAACTTCCTGATTCTGAAAAAAATAAACTCCGTGGAAAAATGCTTGTTCTTTTTAAACAGATTTTGAGCGACCGCGACACTGCATCTTTTATTCCAACAGGATTTGAAAACAACGAAGAAGTTTATGAGACGGTAAAGCTCTTCAAAGAAAAAACACTCGATAAAGTTGTAGAAAAAATAAAATCAACTTTTGATGGTGACAATGAATATAATCTTGAAAAAATTTATGTTCCAGCAAAAGAGCTTACGGCATTTTCGCAGAGTATATTCGCTCACTGGTCAATTTTGAGTCAGGGCTTATTTGCCATTGAAGAAGAAAAATCTAAAAAAGAGCTTTCTGAAACTCAGCGGGAAAAAATTACAAGGGAAATTGCCAAAAAAGATTACAGTTTTTCAGAATTGCAGGCTGCATACGAAAAATATTGCGAAAAAAATGATTTGCAAGCCTCTATCAGCGTAAAAAAATATTTTTCGCTCATGGAATTAAAACTGGTTGAAGGTAAGGCTGAAAAAGAAGACATTATACTTCTTTCAAATCTTAATGTTTTGTATGCAAAAATAGATTTTGAAAATCAAAAAAATCTTCAGCAGGAAAAAGAAGCTGCAACGCCAATAAAAGAATTTTTGGATGAGGTTCAAAATCTTTATCACTATTTAAAACTTGCTGATTACCGTGGTGAAGAAGAAAGTGATTCTGCATTTTATTCAAAACTGGAAGAAATTCTTGAACTTCTTGGTGAAATTATTCCACTTTACAACAAAGTGCGGAATTTTGTTACAAAAAAATCTGGCGAAGTAAAAAAGTTTAAGTTGAATTTTGACTGCACAACGCTGGCAAACGGCTGGGATGAAAATAAAGAAAACGCAAATGACGCTATTATTCTTAAAAAAGATGGAAAATATTATCTTGGTATTTTTAATCCAAAGAATAAGCCAAAATT
>CAVHTI010000181.1:0-2144 GCA_963638805.1 Anaerobutyricum sp. | reverse complement strand
ACATTCATCTTTAATCAAATAAACTTCTTTTCCAGGAAGGCTTTTTTCAAGACTGCCTCTTATGTCGTAAAGAAAATTTAGCAGAGTTCCGCCTTCTTTTAACCTTGCGTTTTTTTTGTATAAATCACGAGGAAGAACATAAACATTGTAATCTAATGGAATATAAAGGTTGCCCTCTCCCTTTTCGTCTGAACTGATTAAATACGGTTTAAAGAATGGAAAAGTTCCATTTTCTGAAAGTTCTTTAAAAGAATTGTAATTTTGTTCAGCAAGGTTACTTTTTGAAAGCGTTGAAACAATAAAAACTACATCGTTACAGCTGGATAAGATGCGGTTCATTAAATCGCTCATCATAAAAGTTTTGCCACTGCCGGTTGGTGCTTTAAAAGTAATTTCTTTTTTATCTGTAGCAAGAACGGTTAAAAGTTTTGTTACAGCTTCTTTTTGTAAATCTTTTGCTTCCTGTAACATTATTTTACTTCCTTCTGCGTTTTTTCAAAATTAGAACATACCCAGTCAATTTTTTCTTGTGCGGAAGAAAACTTTTCTTTGCCATACAAAGTTTCATCAATTACATCAAAAGGAGTTTTGCCTTGTGTAGTTTCAAAATTTGCCACGCTTGCAATTTCGTAAACATCAAGATTTCCGCCATAAGGCTCATTTTTCTTGAGCCAGTCAAAATCTTTTGTACCGTCATAACAGCTACCGGTCATAACACGCTTTAATCTTTTTGAAGTTACATCATAAGCAATTCCGTTAGGAGTTGTGTCCGTTACTTCGTTCATCTGGCAAAGAATAAAGGTACGGTTGCCGCCGTCTTTTTTGTTGAGGTCTAAAACAGCCTGTCCTGTTGTTCCGCTGCCGGCAAAGAAATCTAGGATGATGGAATTAGATTTTGTCGCAAAATCAAAAATTCTGCTTAAAAGTTGAACTGATTTTGGGTTTGAAAAAATTCCTCTATGTAAAATATTTTCTAATTCTTTAGTTGAAGCTCGAGCATCTTCATAAATAATAGACCGTAATTGTTCAGATGCGGTTTCAATTCGTTTTTTTATATGAGGCTGAGTATTATGATTTATTCCCCATTCAACTTCCCCATTTTTTTCATACATTTTAAAGGTTTCCTCAGACCATCGCCAACCGTTAGCAGGTTTAGGGCAATTTTCTTGTGTTATAGGATGTTTAATATCAAACATATATCCACCAGGATGAGGGTTTGAAGAATTTCCAGAACTACTGTATACACCTTTTTCATCAACATTATTGTAATGTGCAACCTGCGGAAGATTATCTTTGTTTTTCTTTATCCAAGACCTTAGTTCTAATTGAATATCATTTATTGATAGATTTTTATCTTTCAAAACTTGATATTGATTTTTTATTAGTTCTGCGGCATCACTTTTTCTCGACCATTTTTCAGAATTTACAGTTGAATTTTTTGAGAAACAAATCATATATTCATGTTCTGTGTTTATTTTGCCAGGATTATTATCCGTTGCAGTTTGAATTACAAGTTGTCCTTCAAAATTTCCATCTCCAAACACTTCATCAAAAAGACACTTTACATACGCCTGGTTTTTATCGTCTATGCTGCAAAAAATTACTCCGTCATCACTTAAAAGCTGTTTTGCCAGGTGCAGCCGTGGGTAAAGCATAGAAAGTAGGTTGTCTCTGGTAAGAGAATTGTTGTAATTTGTTTTGGCAAATTCGCCCATACTGTCTTTGCCATAAGGCGGGTCAATGTAAATTACATTTATTTTGCCTTTGTACTGGATTAAAAGATTCTGTAAAGCCTGAAAGTTATCGCCTATAATCAGTTTATTTACTGACTTTGTGTCATCTGTATGAAAGGAAAGTTTTTCATTTTTCTTGAAATAATGAATGTCATTTGTCATCTTTTCAAGACGCTTGTCAAAATGCAAGCCGGTGCGTTTGTAAGTTGTTCCTAATGCTGCAATAGCAAGAGCTTCGGCTGAATCATCTGCGTTTTTAATAAGTTTAATTAAAAGGTCTGCATTAGATTGTTCTAAAATTTTGTCTTCTACACGTTTGTTTAATTCGTTAATTAAATCTTGCTTTATGTCTGTAGTCTGTTCTGTTCTGTTCTGTTCTGTTCTGTTCTGTTCTGTTCTGTTCTGTTCTGT
>CAVHTI010000180.1:0-2165 GCA_963638805.1 Anaerobutyricum sp. | reverse complement strand
GAAAAAAGATGGCAGCTGTAAAAACTGTCGCTTAAATAAATTTAGGGTATTTAGGCACTGAACTAATATTGACTATTCCATTTTGATGTCGTATGGGAAAATGATATTGAACCTATTTTAAAGGTAATAGGTTTTGATTGGATGGCAGAATCGGAACTTATTATGCGATATTGGCATCCGTAATTTAAGAAAATTTAATTGTTTTGACTATATTGATTGGAGGTTTTTTATGGAAATTGTTTCTGTTAACACAAAAAATTCAGGAGATCCTACTGGAAGTTGGAAAGCAGATCCTGAGAGACTCAGAAATTGTGATTATGTTTTGGATGAACCTAGTGGAAAAGTTTATTCTTTTTCAGATGTCTCTAACCCAGATTCAGCTGGAAGAGTGAACTTTATAGGTCTAAGAGAGGAGACAAGTCCAATAGTTGCAGACCAAATACATAACAAGGTTGACACAACTCATCCTCAAGGCGATAGTAATCCTGTCCACTATCATACTGTTTAATTAAGTATTGTATTCCCTCTGGTTTACTGATTCTGACAGGATTTCGTCTTCAACGGTTAGTTTGGTGTCCTAGCGATACCTCACTTTTGTTTTTAGGTTTGTTTTTGTTTATTGAGGGTTGAAGGCCGTTTGGCTTTTAACCCTCTTTTTTATGCATTCCCTTCAAATCCTAATAAGTGGCAAACAAAATCTAAAAGTCCACTTGAAAACTGTAGTACTAATACAAAAAGTCCGCCTTAAAAATGTTGAATACTTACACTTTTTCCTATACACTTTCTGTATGCATCGTGATTTTATAAAAAAACTGGAACAATGGAAAAACTCTTCAAACCGTAAGCCCTTAATCATTCAGGGGGCAAGACAGGTGGGCAAAACCTGGATTATGAAAGAATTTGGCAGGCTTTATTTTAAAAATACCCTCTACGTCAACTTTGAAAACGATTCCCGCCTAAAAAATATTTTTGAAGATGATTTTGACATAAAACGAATTCTTCTTTTACTTTCCGCTGAAACAGGGATTTCTATAAATGCACAGGACACGCTGATTATTTTTGATGAAATTCAAGAATGTCCCAAAGCCCTGACTGCCCTAAAATATTTTTTTGAAAATGCACCACAGTATGCCGTTGTCTGTGCCGGGAGTCTTTTGGGAATTGCCCTGCATTCTGGAACGTCTTTTCCGGTGGGCAAAGTGGATTTTTTGGAACTTTTTCCCCTTACCTTCAAAGAATTTTTGCTCGCTCTAAACGAAACAGCCCTTGTCGAAATTCTAGAAAGTCTTGACCAGAAGATGATTCTTGCACTGAAAACTAAATTTATTGAACGCCTAAAAGAATATTATTTTGTTGGCGGAATGCCCGAAGCAGTTCTTGCTTTTGTTTCGGAAAATGATTTTAACAAAGTCCGAAAAATCCAAAAAAATCTTTTAAATTATTATGAGCAGGATTTTTCAAAACACGCTCCTTTGAACCAGGTACCTCGCTTAAATCTTATCTGGTCTTCCATTCCAAAACAGCTGGCAAAAGAAAACCGCAAATTTATCTACGGCCAGTTGCGAACCGGTGCCCGAGCAAAAGATTTTGAAATTGCAATTCAATGGCTTTGTGACTGTGGTTTAATTCACAAAGTCCATAATGTTTCAAAACCCGGTTTTCCATTAAAAAGTTATGAAGATTTTGACTCTTTTAAAATATATCTGAATGATACAGGCCTTTTGGCAGCTATGGCAGATTTAGACGCAAAGACACTTTTGAACGGAAATGATTTTTTTACAGAATTCAAGGGTGCTCTCACAGAACAGTATGTTTTGCAGGAATTAAAGGCAAATTTTGATTTCCCGATTTTTTATTATTCGACGCCAAATTCCAGTGGCGAAATAGATTTTTTAATTCAAGCAGAGGGCAAAATTATTCCGATAGAAGTAAAGGCAAACGAAAACCTGCAGGCAAAAAGCCTTAAAGCCTTCCATCAAAAATGGCAAAATGAAGTTTCTGTCCGCACTTCCCTTTCTGATTTTAGGAAAGATGATTGGTTTGTGAACGTTCCGCTGTATGAAATTTATTTAATGAATAGGGTGATGGTTTAACGCTTTGTAGTATGCGTTAGGGCGTGGAGCAGCTGCGAAGGCAGTTTCAACTGCCGAAGCAGAAGACCGGAG
>CAVHTI010000179.1:0-2195 GCA_963638805.1 Anaerobutyricum sp. | reverse complement strand
GCATTGTCGTTTTCAATGTCTAAGTATGGTGTGTATGCACCAAGACCATAAGTAACTTTGATTTCATAGCAGAGATATGAAGGATCTTTTACAGTATATCCCCAATCAGATGCTTTCTTGCCACCACCTACAAAGTCTTTTACAAGACGAATTGTAACAGGAGCGCGAACAGCTACTTTTAAAGCACCGTGCTGATATTTTGCATAGTTATCAAGTGCAATACCTGTAAGAGTTGTTTTTGATGTCCATACACGATTACTTGAGATTGTTTTATCTTCCTTAGAGTATGAAAGTTTTTCAAAGAAGAAACGAGCATTCAAGAAGCCGTAGAAACCATCTGACCACTTGCTACCGTAGTCACCACCAATTGCCAGGATTTTGTATCCGTCTTTTCCTGAATCACGCCAAGAAATTGCAGCTGATACTGGAAGTCCTGTAAGACCAGAAAGATCATACTGTGCCAAAGCACCCCAAGCAGCATAAGAGAATGAATCTTTAGTAAATGTAAGACCATTGTTTCCAGCACCTGGTGCAATACCTGCAGAAAGTGTAAGTCCAGAAATTGGTGTTACTTCTACGTTAAGACCAGCAGCTTCTACCGTTGCATAAGAAGACCAACGGCCACCATTTGACCAACCGTCGTGAGCTGAAGCTGAGTTACCAACTGCAACCTTCCACCAGTCAATCATTTCTTTGTATGTACCTACAGAAAGATCACCTACAGTAACTTTTACCATATCAATTGGTTTGAACCACAAGTTTGTAGAACGAACTACAAGGTTAGCACTTCCACTGCCGTCATAGTTGTACCAGAACTGGAAGTTAGCACCAGATTTGTCGCCATTTGTTGAAATAACGAGTGCATCGGCATCTTTCTGGTCCTGTTTTGTAAGATTCCAGAAATAGGCTTCTGTAGCATCTCCATTAAATGTTCCGCCTGCTACGTTGCCTGTCATATAAACTTTGGCAGCCATATCTGCAGCAAAAACACTTGAAGCCAGCATTACTGCTGCGCCTAAAATTCCTACGATTTTTTTCATTTGAAAAAATCCTCCTTTTTTGTTATAGACTTTATACAGGTCAACGACCTTGGTGTATAAAACCCTTATAAATTTATGTTATCACGAGTATGTGCTAAGTCAAGAAAAAAAAATAAATTTTTAAGTAATTTTTTTTACTTTTTAGTTAAATAAATGAGAAACCGGTTGCGCATTAAAGCAAGACTTGCCCATCTCAGAAATGTCACAAAAACAAAATCACCAGAAGATTGAAATAAAATGCCACGAAGAAGTAAAAACTTTGACGAAATGCGGAAGATGATGTATATTAAAGGAAAGGGGAACGCCCGGACATTGGGTTATCTCCACTGTTTGGTTTTATAGCCGTCAAGTGGGTCTAACAAATGGCGGCTATTTTCTTTTAACTCTTATTTCTTAGATACAAGAGAACTGCAATAATTGTGTTTATTACCGTAGCTACACAAGTAACTATATCAATAATATCTTTACAATCCATATGCAGACATCTCCCTTCTTTTCAAATTCTGACTTACGCCAGTTGAGTTTTGGGAGACAGAGCCGCTGTCCAGGACATTCCCCGATAGAATTATTTTACGTTAGATTTTATTTACTGTAAAGTATCGCGAAAAAGTAAAAACTTTGACGAAATGCGGAAGATGATGTATATTAAAGGAAAGGGGAACGCCCGGACATTGGGTTATCTCCACATTGACGAATAAACAGTCGCCAAGAGCGGATCAAACTAAAGGCGACTGTTTTCTTTTTAACCCTTGTTTTTAGGTATATCACAAGTATACCACTTCTTAACGCGAAAACGACCACCTTAAAGCAGATCAAAGTAAAGGCGGTCGTTTTCTTTTTAAGTTTTATTCTTAAGAGAATCGTTATATTAGATAATTGTGTTTATAACAGTAGCAACGCAAATTCATTATTTAAAAAATAATGGAAGTTATTTTTTGTCTTTTAATTCCATAACAGTTTCTAATGGTAGGCCTGTAACCTCAGATATCTCAACTGGAGACATGCTTTTCAATAAAAGTTTTTTCGCCCTCTCCAACTTAGTATTGTAAGTCTCCTGTTCAATTCCTTGTGTAATTCCTTCCTCACGACCTTTTTTTATACCCTTTTCCATCCCAGCCTCGAACTTTTCTTCCATTAGCATTTCAAAAGTCATAA
>CAVHTI010000178.1:0-2391 GCA_963638805.1 Anaerobutyricum sp. | reverse complement strand
TTTTGGCGGGGAAGTTTTAAAATTTTACCGTGACTTCTGCGCAAGGCTATGGAGCACCTGCGAAGGCAGTTTCAACTGCCGATGCCGAAGCCCGCAGGTGTGCAATTTGCACGCCGAGGACTTTGAGCGAATAGCGAAGTGCGGAACAGCCGGCCGGCACGTAGTGCCGTGTGCGCCATAAAATTCCGCAAATTTATTCTGCTATTTTTTTGTAAAAACCGGGATTCGGTCGAGCGGAGCGTCGGCGGTAATGGTCTGGCCACCCGAATATTCAGCGCCAGTGGCCTCGTCAACCCATTTTTTGCCGTCGGACAACAGTGGAAGGTAAACTTTTCTGCTGCGCGCGCCCATTTCGTAAACCGGACAAACGAGCTTTTCTGGGCCGAACATATATTCGTCTTCAATTTTGTAAACTTCGCTGTCCGCGTCGCCAAAGTCGTAGAACAAAGGCCTGATAACCGGAGCGCCTTTTTCGTGCGCTTCTTTCATCACTTGGGAAATATAAGGCTTAAGTTCCGCACGTTTTTTCAGCTGAGCACACAAAATTGGTTCAACTTCCGCGCCAAAACTCCAGACTTCGTTGTCCTGGCCGCTTTCCATCTGCTTAATCTGATGGCCGCGAACTTCGTGATACGGTTTTTCCAGAGTTTTGAACGGCGGACGCTCCCCGTGAAGGCGCATTACTGGACAATAAACGCCCCATTCAAACCAGCGGACAAGAAGTTCTTTAAATTCTTCGTTGTGAATGTCACCACCGACAAATCCGCCGATGTCTGTCGTCCACCACGGAATTCCCGCGATATTCATACTTAATCCGGCCTGAATCTGATTTTTAAATGACCGGAAATCCGAATGAACGTCGCCACTCCAGGCAACAATTCCGTATTTTTGACTTCCCGCCCAGGCACAGCGAATCAAACTCAAAGGTTCTTTTACGCCACTTTCTGTAAGGCCGTCGTAAAATCCTTTTGCGTAGAACTTTGGATAGATATTTGAACACTGCATTGCAGGTCCAATGTGATATTTAAAGTGTTCGTATTCGTAAAGGCCGTATTCCGGTTCTGCTTCGTCAAGCCAGAATAAATCTATGCCCTTTTTAAAATAATTTTCTTTGCATTTTTCCCAGACAAATTTTCTGGTTTCTGGATTTGTGGTATCAAAAAAGACGGTGTTGCCCATCCAGTCCATGTTGAATCCTGTGCCGCGATCAAAACTTATCAAAAGTCCGTTTTGGGCCATTTCTTCGTAATTTTCGCTGCGTTCATCAACGGTTGGCCAGACGCTGACCATCAGTTTTACGCCCATTTCGCTCAATTCTTTTACCATTGAATCAGGATCCGGCCAGTCTTCAGGGTCAAATTTAAAGTCGCCCTGACAAGTCCAGTGGAAAAAGTCTATTACAATTACGTTGAGCGGAAGGCCGCGTTTTTTATATTCCCTGGCAACCGTCAATACCTCGTCCTGAGTTCTGTAGCGGAGTTTGCATTGCCAGAATCCCATTGCATATTCAGGCATCATCGGAGTGCGTCCCGCAACGGCAGTGTAATTTTCTTCAATTTGTGCCGGTGAGCCACAAGTAATCCAGTAGTCTATTTTCTTTGTGTTATCAGCGGTCCAGGTTGTTAAGTTTGTGGCAAAATTTGCAGTTCCAATTGCCGGATTATTCCACAAAAAACCATATCCGCGGCTGGAAATTACAAATGGAACGCTGGCCTGAGCATTTTTCTGTGCCAGTTCCAGAAAACTTCCTTTTTTATCAAGATGACTGTCCTGATATTGGCCCATTCCGTACAAATGTTCATCGTCATAAGATTCAAAACGAACGGCCGCTTTATAATCAAAAGTTGCCGGATTTGGCTTAAGTTCACGGCCATCAACGTTTACAGGCGTTGCAAAACGGTCAATTCTGCGCCGGTTACGCCAATATTCTTCAAGCAGAAGTTTTTCTGTGCCGTCTTCGTTTTTTTGCCAGAAACTAATCCAGTGTTCAAAATTAACTTTAACGACCAGACGGCCGTTAACAAGTTCTGCAACCTGAAATTTCTGAATATGTTTTTCCGCATCGGCATAGTGAGCATACCACGGTTCAACAATTTCTTTTTCTTCAATCGTGATTTTGCAAGGCTGAGCCTTACCGTCCGCAGTTGCACCCGCAGTTTCCGTTTTTGACAGCAAATCTTTGTCGGCATTTTCGTCCCGTTCCAAAGCCCAGTCATTTTTATCCATCTGACGGTCGCCAGTTACGCGCACCCGCACAGAATCCTTTCCCCAGGCTTCAATCCAAGTTGTCAGATTTCCGTCCCGCACAATAAGTCTGTTATTTTCAGTTTTAATCATAGCAACATTTTAAAGTTGTCATTCCGGTTTGTCACTTTATTTTTTATAATTTTA
>CAVHTI010000177.1:0-2422 GCA_963638805.1 Anaerobutyricum sp. | reverse complement strand
TTTTACACAAGGGCAACAACTTTTCAATTGCAGCCACTATGCGTTTTTGCTCGGCGAGTGGGGTCAGTTCAACCGGCATAGCCCCAAAAAACGCACCCCATAAAAAAAAGGTAGAAATAAAGCCTCAGCTTTATTTCTACCTTCACACGCCAGCGGGTTTTTAGGGCAGAGCCCTAAACGCTTGCTGGGAAAGAGAGAGGGTCTGGGGGAGAGAAAACCTGAGAAGAAGCGCCGACAGGCGGTTCGATGATTGATAGCAAAGCGTTAAAAAAGTCTTTAAAAAAGACATTTATTTCAAAAGCAACCCTGCATAGGCCTTCAGTGCACCGCTCATATTTCCAGAAAGTACAGTTTTTGCAAGTTTTTTACCAAGCTGCACACCTTCCTGATCAAAACTGTTTACGTTCCATACAAATCCCTGGAACATAACCTTATTTTCATAATGAGCAAGCAAAGCGCCCAGAGTCTTAGGACAAACCTTATCACCGTAAATCAAACTGGAAGGACGACCGCCCGCAAATGCCTTGTTCGGGTTTTCATCAGCTTTACCGCACGCAAAAGCCACAATCTGAGCCGTTACATTTGCGCAAAGTTTAGTCTGACTTGTAGAATTTTCAATCACAACATCTTCGCCTGTCTGATTTTCGCGGAAAGCAATAAACTGCAGTGGCACAATGTCAGTTCCCTGATGAAGCAACTGATAGAACGAGTGCTGACCGTTAGTTCCCGGTTCACCAAAAATTACCGGACCAGTAACATAATTCATTTTTTCGCCAAAACGATTCACAGACTTACCGTTAGATTCCATGTCCAGCTGCTGCAAATGAGCCGGGAAACGTGACAAAGCCTGACTGTAAGGCAAAATCGCAGTAGAAGGATAGCCCTGAACATTTCGTTCATAAACGCCAATCAAAGCATCCATCATAGCGGCATTCTTAGTAATATCTTCATTCAAAGCAAGTTTATCTTCTTCAGCGGCACCAGCCAGAAATTCCTTAAAAACTTCAGGACCATAAGCAAGACTCAAAACCGCACCGCCAACTCCAGAAGTAGAAGAATAACGACCGCCAATGTAGTCATCCATATAAAATGCTTTCATGTAATCAGGATTATGAGCCAGCGGAGAAGTTTCAGAAGTAACAGCTATCATGTGTTTTGCAGCAGTCAAACCGGCCTTTTTCAAATAATCCTTAACAAAACTTTCGTTAGTCAAAGTTTCAAGAGTCGTTCCAGATTTAGAAACAAGAATAAAAATTGTTTTAGCCAAATCAAGAGATTTACAAACCGCACTAGCATCATCAGGGTCAACATTAGAAATAAAATGAGCTTCCATCTTAAAAGTATTGTTTTTCTTTGCCCAGTTTTCCAATGCAAGATACATTGCGCGCGGACCCAAATCAGAACCACCAATACCAATCTGACAAACCGTAGTATATTTTTCGCCCTTTTCGTTCAAAATTTTTCCAGAATGAACATCATCAGCAAATTCTGCAATTCGCTTTACTTCATTTTCGTAAAATTCCCGCTTATTAACTCCGTCAGCAATAACGTCCTTTCCAAGCTGACCACGAGTCAACTGATGAAGAACCATACGATTTTCCCCAGTATTAATCACGGCACCATTCAAAAGTTCCTGATATTTTTCAACCAGCTGCTGATCCTTTGCCAGTTCCGCAAGAGTTTTCAGAACCTGCTCATTAACCTGCTTAGCCGCATAATTATAAGTCAGCCCGCCGCCCATCGGAATCGAATAATCAGCAATTCTTTTTGCCGCATTTTCACCAGAAAGTTCATCAGCAACAGAAACCGCACCCTTTAAAGACATCAGTTTTTTCCAAGAAGAAAAACCGTCAGCATTTGACCAAGAAATCATATTTTACCCCTGTTAATTAAGCGCAATCTTTTCAATAAAACGCCAATATATAGTACAAATATACAGAAATTTCCCTACTTAGAAAATACTTTTTTTAATACGGGCGCAAATGCCTCGTCCAAGTCGCATTTCGCACTTCGCTAGCGCTCAAAGTCCTCAGCGCACAAATTGGTGCGCTTCCAGGCTTCCGCTTTTCCTTAAAAATGCAACACCGCAAGAAACTTCAGTTTCTGAGGATTTGCATTTCGTTTGCGAAAGCAAACTTTTATATAAGGCAGTTTGCTTGCAAACTGCAGTTAAAATGAGCCACGCTATTTTAGTGGCTCATTTTTAACGTTGTTGCAACAACCTTCGCGGGTGCTCAATTCTCCGGCGCAATCTTCAGTAAAAAATATAAATTTCAATAAGATTTTTTAATAAACACGTCGACTAGAACAATAAAATTAAATGAAAACCTCCGTCATAAAAACGAAAGGCGGGGTCATGCCTGAAGTTTCACTGTATCTTTGCAGAATTAGATTTCAGGCGTCTCTTTGTAATTTATATAAG
>CAVHTI010000176.1:0-2491 GCA_963638805.1 Anaerobutyricum sp. | reverse complement strand
AAAACTCGCAGGCATCTCTAAAAAATCATTGAAAATGATTTTTTAGAGATGCCCTTTACTTTTTCTTTTTTGTAAAAAAATCGTGAATTTTCTTGAAAAACCTTTTGAAAAAAAGAACTATTCTGTAAAAAAATCCCGGATGGCGCAACCGCTCTAATCTTTTGTAACCTTCAAGCAATTCTTCGTCCGTGAATTCTTTTCTCTGATTATTTTCTTCAATTTCCATTTCAAGCTGTTCAACGTCATTCAGATTGTCAATTATGTTTGCCTGAATATTTGTCCAGCCCAAAAGTTTTGCGGCTTCAAGTCTGCGTTCGCCGGCTATCAGTTCATAATTACGATTCAGGGTAATAGGATTTAAAAGTCCGTAAAATTTCAAACTTTCCTTTAAATCATCAAGATTTCCTAAATCTTTGCGTACCCTTCGTTTTACTTTTATATTTTTAATTGGTACGAGCATTTTCTCTCCTGTCAGCCAGCGGGCATTTTAAATTTAAAACTTCTATTATAATTTTAATACTTTCTACTCCATAAGGAAATTAAAATCATAATCTTCCGGTCGCTTTTCTTCCGTTATATTATCGGCAGAAACATTTGTTTCTATACTTTCGCTGTAATCATCATTTAAGAAATCAAGATTTAAAACCAGTGGCGAAGTATCATAGTCCTGAACTCTGTGCTGTCCTGATTTTATCATTTCGTTTTGTAAACGGCTCAAAATTACATTTCCTGTTCCAGAACGTGAGTGAACTTCACAAGTTTCTACAGGCTCAGTGCCTTCAAGATATACTTGAGTTGTTTTGTAATCTTCACAGCCTTCAGAAAGAAGCTTTCCGCTTACAGAACAAACTTCAAGTTCCACAATTCCAGTTTCAGGCCTTTTAAAATCCTTGTACGGAAGATTTGCATGAACTTTCTGAAAATAATCACCCCAGGCATAACCGGCTAAAGTTGCACCGGTAATATTCAAGCCAAGTGAACGGCCTGGAGTGTCAAAACCAAACCAGAATGCTGCTGAATAATAAGGCGTAAAACCGCAAGTCCAGGCATCTGCCCAGTTCTGAGTTGTTCCGGTTTTACCACCGGCCGGCATTCTATATTTTTTGCCATTGGCGTCTTTGTAGTCAAATTTCCAGTCCTGAGCGTGAAGTGTACCGCCGTTATTAACCGTTTGTTCCAAAAGCCGAACCATAACATAAGCGGTTTGCGGTGAAATAACCTGGATTTTGTCACCTTTTGCGGCCTGTTCTTTTCTGATGTCCTGCTCCGGATTTAATACAACGTTTCCGTCTTTGTCTTCAACATTTCTGATTGCAATCGGAGTTACTTCTTTGCCACCGTTCGCAAAAATTGCGTAGGCACGGGCCATTTCTACAGGGCGCACTGAACAAACTCCAAGTCCAATCGGGTAGCCTGGCGTAAAACCACGGCTTGACAGTTCATTTTTTGGAATTCCAAGAAGATCAACCGCTCTGTTTATTGCGGCCGTAAAGCCAATTCCGTCAAGTACTTTTAGGGACGGAACGTTCATTGAGCGGGTAAGTGCACGGTAAAGCGTTACGTCGCCTTCCCATTCGCCACGGAAATTCTGAGGAATGTAAGGGCCACCGTCAGCTTTTCTGAAAACTACCGGAGTATCAGAAATAAGAGTTGTCGGAGTATATTTTTTTGTATCAATTGCCATTGAATAATACAGTGGCTTAAATGTAGAACCTGGCTGGACTCTGGCCTGAGTTGCCCTGATAAACTGATTCTCTGAATCATATTTACTACCGCCGATTAATGCATCGATGTAGCCGTTTTCGTGATTCAAGGCAATCATAGTGCCTTCTACAGTTGTTTTTTCACTTTCCTTTTTATTTTCATCATTTGCAGGAGTAACAATATTATTTTTGAGACTGTCTGCGCCTGTAATCAAAGAAACAATATCAACAACGGAATTTATGTCGTTCAGATAAGTTTTTCTGGCAATAATTTCAGAACGCTGTTCGTAAACTTTCATTTGCGGAATATTGAACATCAAAGAAAAAAGTTCTGTCATTGGAACGTAAGTGTCAAATGCAACGGAACGGCGGTTTGTATGTTCCTGATTGTAAAGCCGGTTTGCCCTTGCAATATATTTGTCCATTACATTTTGTGCAATTTCCTGATGTTCAAGATTTAACGTAGTGTTTACAGTAAAGCCACTTGTATAAATATCATCAGAACCATAAATTAAATTTCCAAGTTCACGGCGGACATATTCACTGAACCACGGCGCTTTATCGTCACGAAGCATATATGCGGACGACGAAGTTCTTGTGTAATCGAATGTCGTCCAGTAATCATCAAACGAGGCTTCTGCATCTTCTTTTGAGACAAAATTCAAAGAAACCATTGAATTCAAAACGTCTTTCTGGCGTTCCATTGCAACATTCGGATGGTCAAAAGGATTATAAAACGCCGGATTTGAAAGTTGAATTACAAGAATTGCCGCTTCTGCAACTGTAAT
>CAVHTI010000175.1:0-2514 GCA_963638805.1 Anaerobutyricum sp. | reverse complement strand
TTACTTCTTGAATCAGCGGAAATAAAGTTGACAAGGCGCTCTTTTGTGAGTATATTTGGATTATAAGTTTCGGTGTAAGTGTCCCGCTGCCTAGGAAATTGTATCCTAGATTCAAGCTCACCATCGGAACTATTAAGGGTCTTGAAGCTAGAGAACCTCTGCGTCAGGAATTGTATCTGACTGCTACGTTCCCATTCAAGACTTCTTTTTTTATCTGCATAAACAAGATTTCCTTGTTCGATATTTGTTTTCACAAACTCAATTTCATTATTTCTCCCGTACATTGAAGTAACTTCGTTGATTACAATTCTACCCTTTCGTTTATTTACAGCCAGAGGAATAAGAATTGTTCTATTCTGATTATCCTTTCTTTCAGTAAAGAAAACAAAACTGTCATCACGAGTACGAGATTTAAATACCATTACAGGGTCTGCAAGTTGGCTTGGAATTGCATAAATATCGTCAATATTCAGCTTATGTCCGTGTTTATCATCAGGATAAGTTGGATTATCTCTAATTATTTTTGAAAGTGTGGAATATTGAATTTCTATTGGATTTTCTGGAAATCCTAAAACTTTCATAATAGGTGTAATGTTTCCGATTGTAATTAACTTAGCAATATTCAAACTATTCTTTTGCCATTCATTTACCTGTTCGATGAATTTCTGAGTATCTTCCTGATTAAAAGTAAAATAACGCTTCTGTTCCTCATCAGACAAAGTTCCCTGCATTTTCTGTAAAATTTCTTCACGCTGTAAAATGCGGTCAAATTCTTCTTTATCTGTGATTACTTCAATTCCAGCTGCCTTCAATTTTTCGAGGACGTAATTTGTAGCAACAGAAGGGGCAGACTTTTCATTCAGCTTACCTTCATAAATTTTCAGAACTTCTTTGTAATTCTCTAAATCATCTTGAGATTCAGGCGTTACTTCTTTTTCAAGTTTTTTGCAATAATCTAATGCTTCTGGTAACATTCCGATTTTTTCAGCAAATTCAAGTGTCGGTTCGATTGTCAGCATGTTGTCATTCGTAATAGATTCTTCTGCTTCAGACAATGCCTCTCTACACCATCCTTTATCAGAGCGGATTTTTTTCCATTCAGATTCAGGAATTACTTCAAGAAGTTTGTAAATATCATCACCAAGGAAGGCATCTGCTGCCGCTGCATATACAAATGGCTTTAAGTCAGCATTATGAGACAAAAGATAATTAATGTGATTTTCCTCGAAATCTTCAATTCTTACACTACCCTTACTACCATATTTTTCATCCGGGAAATATCCATCCCAGTCATCAGGATTTTTTACGTAATCTTCAAGAGCCTTGTAAACATTTTTATCAAAATCAGAATAATTGTTCCATCTTGTTTGGATAAACTCGCTATCCTTAAAGATTTCAGCTAAATCGGGTAATTTTCCTTCCCTTTCAGTTAAAAGTGGATATGACCTATAGTTGCTTTCAAGGTAATCTTTAGCCATTTTATACATATCAGCAAGGCTTGATTTTTTCCAATCTGAATTTTCAGCATCAGCATCTTTTAAATAAAGCTGAGGATTACCATCTGCATTTTCAGAAATAGACCATTTTACAATGCCGTCTTGTTCCGGGCTTTCCAGAATATTTGCATATTCAACAAAAATCTTTACATTCTCCTTCGTAACGCCATCAAATTCACCACCAGCGTATGCGTCAATATAATCTAAAAATTTATCCAAAGATTTCTGGTCATTCTGAGAAATGATACCGGCGTTCAGTTCTTCTTCGTTTAGTTTGCTTGAGTCTTTCATAATGTAATTTTGACCTCTCTTTTCTATAGATAAAGTTCCCTCTCTCACGGCTTTTATTGCTTCCTGAGTCGGCTGCCATTTACCGTTTACCATTTCAAGATAAGGCATCTGCGGAACTTGACAGATATTTATAAGCCGTTTACCATAGTAGGTACTTGGAGATTCGCTCTCCAAAAGCTCGGAGCTATCCTGACGATTTATTGGGTTAAATGCTTCAGGCGTTTGCTCGGATTCCCACGTCGCTATTAGATGTGATTCGTTTCCGGGCATATTTTTTGTATCTAAGCTATCCTTGGTATTTACGAGGTTAAATGCTTCAGATAAATTAAACCCGGCTTCCTCCTTCCGATTAGAAGGTACACGTTGCTGGGTTTTATTTTGTCCTAAAACTAAATCAACAAGTTTTCCTTTTTCAATAGTTGAAAGAGACTGGTCGTAATAACAAGTCTTGTTTTTATCAATTCCAATAACAGATTTGCAAGTATAATCTTCACCATTAAATTTTATTCCAGTAGCAAAGTATTGATATTTTTCAACGTTTGGGTGTTTACGTTTATCTTCATTATCTGTTTCTGTAATAAAGATTCCGTTTTCAATGATTGAAGGTATTTTAGAAATTGCAGCAATATGTTCGTAATAAAAAGCGTGATGATGAGATATTTCACGAATATTGTTGTTCGCAACTATAATCTCTACGTCTTTATCTTTGTCTTTATATGTTCCGACA
>CAVHTI010000174.1:0-2537 GCA_963638805.1 Anaerobutyricum sp. | reverse complement strand
TCGTGCATGAAAGAAGGCGATGTAATTCTTGTAAATGCGTGGACAATTCATTTCTATTTTTTCTGATACCAGCAATATGGTCATGGTTGTTCAGCTGGGCGAAGAACTTTTCAGGAATCTAAAAGACAAAAATTCATTTTTCACTTTTTATTTGGATAGCGTTCAGAATTCTATTCCGCCAAAATGTGATTATTCTTTGATTAATGCTCAAATGGCGAAGATTGTTCAGGGATGTCAGACTTTGGAAAATGAACGATGCAAAAATAAAGTGAGTCCGTATCGTATCCGGGCGGAAATTTACACGCTCGTTGCGGACTTAGTTGATTATGTTGAACACGATATTGATTTTAAAAAGGACGGCTCTGTTCAAAAACAAATATTTTATCTTTACAACTTTGATTTTCGTTGTAAACTACACAGCGCTTGGCGTAAACAACGGACTCAGAATCTACTATGCCCGCAACGTACTCGGCAATGCCGGTTTGATGGGAACTTTGACCCTCTGCTTCATCCTCCCAAAAATGATCGGAAACCTCCTCTTCCCACCGATTGCAAAAGCGCTTGGAAAGTGGAAGTCAATGATGATTGGTTATGCCATCGAAATCTTAGGACTTTTGATTATGACCCTTACACCGGCATCTTTCCCAACCGCAGTAATCGGACTTATTTGTCTTGGCATTGGCGGAATTCCACACAACGCAGGATTGTTCGCAATCGGTATGGTTTGCCTTGCATTCTGTAACCTCGATAAAAAACTCCCGGAAATCCACAAAGATTTGGAAGAGCGCAAAGCAAAAGCGTCAAACTAAAAGTCTAAAAATCTAAAACGAAACTCCCCTTGGAATTGTAATTTTAAGAATTCAGTTTCTAAGGGGATTTTTTTATTTACGGGCAGCCCGGCAACAAGTTGCCGTCGGGCTTTTCGCAGCTACGGCTTTCGCCTCCGGCTTTTGCGCCTTACAGTCATTTACAATTTGTCTGCTCCGTCATCCCGGACTCCGATCCGGGATCTCTTAATTTTCCTGTCCAACTGCAAAATCCCGCTTCGCGGCTGCTACAATCCCTGCTGCAAAAGTCCAAAACGATTATTTCCCGAAAATTTAAACTAAATTCCTAAAAATTTTTCTGCATTTTTGTGGGCAATATTTTCCTTTGCATTCAAAGAAAGGGGTAGTGCCAGAAAATTTTCAATTTCTTCGTCCTGACTCCAGAGTGGAAAATCACTTCCAAAGAAAATTCGGTCATCACCGTAAGTATTTATAAAATGCGCAGTTTTTTCCGCCCCCAAATACGGCATGGAAGACGACATATCAAAAAAAAGATTCTTGCAGTCATCGCCTTTTAAAGTTTCCAAAGCCTCATCAAAACGCATCCAACCGCCAAAATGTGCCGCAACAATCCTAAGTTTTGGAAATTCGTGAACAAGGTGCCTGATTCGTGCCGGGTGCGAAAGATTTTTTACCGGATCGCCACAATGAAATAAAACCGGCAGCCCAAGATTTTGCAAATAATCATAAGCCTCAAAAAGCCGCTCGTCATCAATCGCAAAATTCTGCTGCTCCGCATGAATTTTCACCCCGTAAAGCCCCGATTTTTTAATAAAATCAACTTCCTCCACCGGAGATTTTTGTGCCGCGTGAATAGAACCAAAAGAAAAAAAATCTTCATACTCATTATTCTGACTTACCGCAAATTCATTAATTTTCCGAACCTGCTCCGCCTTTACCGCAACCGAAAGCGTCACAAACCGCGAAATTCCCGCTGCCTTACCAAAAATCATCAGATTTTCCGCAGTCCCAGGCCACCCCGCCTCCTGATTACAATAATTCCTCAGAAAATCCGTCGCCTTCTTTGCAATTTTTTCCGGATAAATATGCGTATGAAAATCAATAAATTCCATAAAAAAAATATACCAAAAAAACAAATTTTAAGAAATTTCATTTCAATTTGGGCGCAAATGCCTCGTCCAAGTCGCAATTTGCCCTTCGCTCCCGCTCACCCTCCTCGGCTACAACTACGTTTCCGCCTGCGGTGGGCAGCCTGCCGGCTGGTGCTCATTTCTCCGGCGCAGTTCCCCGTACGCAAAAACTCCCCCGCGTCTGATAATTTTTCAAAGTCACTAGCCGAGCACCAAATTTTGTACAAAACTTCCCCTCCGCATCATTTTTACCCACTCAAAATGCGCCTTTTTGACACAGCAAGTCGTTCCAGTTTTTTTATTTTGTGCCAAAGTGGAGGGGTTGTGAAGATTACGGTTGGGCAAAGAATGGGTGCCGTGTGGTGCTGGTAGTCTAGTGAAGATTACGTTTAGGCAGAGGAAGAGTGCCGTGAGACACCGCCAGTTGAGTGAAAATCCCGTTTATGCAGTGAGAGGTCGCCGTGAGACACCGTCAGCTAAACGAAGATTGCATTTAGGCAGTGAGAGGTCGCCGTGAGACACCGCCACCTAAGTGAAAATTCCGTTTATGCAGTGTAAGCGCCACCGGAGCTTTGCATATTCACTTTCCCCTTTTTTTTCTCTCTAAAAGTAAAAAAAA
>CAVHTI010000173.1:0-2537 GCA_963638805.1 Anaerobutyricum sp. | reverse complement strand
GCAACTGAAGTTGCCTTCGCAGCTGCTCCATAGCCTACCGCGGAAGGTAAAAATCAAAAAAATCAGTTTGTAGACTTTTAATAAATTTATGCTATATTAATAACAGAATTCAGGAGGAAAACTTCATAATGAGTGAAAAACGCTTAAATAATACAATTTACCTGATGTATCTTGTTACAGAAAAATATAAAAATGCTCACTCACTATCTACAGAAGATTTTCTTGCTTTGGACGATAAATTTCATATTATAAATTTTGTTGGTGAATGCCCTGATATTTTTGATTCTATGACTCCTCAAGAAATGGTTAAGGAAATTGATCAATATGTTGCAGCCTGCTAATTTAGTTCTATATCATGGGACGGCCGAAAAAATCAATCAAATAGATGTAACAAAAGGTCGAAATAACAAGGATTTTGGAAGAGGTTTCTATATGGCTGTTTCAAAATCGCAGGCAATTGGAATGATGCACAAAAAATATCGAGAAGCTCTTGCCCGGCGTCCAAATGCTCCAAAAAATCTATATTCAGAAATTCTTTATGAAATACAACTAAATTTAAATTATCTTAATACTCTGAATATTAAGAAATTTGACTCTGCAAATGAAGAATGGCTGGATTTTATCTTACTATGTCGCGAACAAGGTGGAATTCCGCATAATTATGATGTAGTTATTGGGCCGACTGCCGATGACGATACAATGGTTTGCTTAAATTCCTATTGGCGTGGTTTTTATGGAGAAGTCGGTTCTGATGATGCAAAAGAAAAGCTTTTAAATTATCTTGAACCAGAAAATCTTGGAATCCAATATTTTATTGGAAGACAAAAAATTGCAGACAAACTGATTTTGAGCATAAAAGAAGTTCAGTGGAGTTAATCTTTATGGACGAATTGAAAATTGAACATTTAAAAGGACTTTGTGTAATAAATGCAACAAAACATCTGATGAAAAACTATAACCTTAATCACGAGGAAGCCTATAAAAAATTACTCGCATCAGAAACTTACAAAATATTGATGAATACTGATTCCAATTTATATTTAGAACCCGACAAATATATTTTAAAAGCTATAGATATAGAATTTTCTGCTGGGAAAAATGCTTTGTATTCTTATGTAAGTGAAGAATGATAGTTTAAAAAATTTACAGCCCGAAAGATTTAATTTCTTCCGAGCTGTAATTTTAACGTGCCGTTCTAAAATTTAGTGGCAAGATTTAAGCTACACTAATCGCAATCTTTTTAGGAGTTGCAGGCTCTTTTTTGTTCATTGTGATTACAAGAACGCCGTTTTTGAAGTTTGCTTTGATTGAATCTTCGGCAACGTTTTCTGGGAGTGTGAATCGTCTTGTGAATGAAGAACTGCGTCGTTCACGAATCAAATATTTATCAGCGGATTTTGAATCCTTTTTCTTGCTGTCTTTGTCAGAAACTTCTTTGCATTCTTCAAGTTTAGAAGAAATTGTCAAAGTTCCGTGTTCAAGTTCAATATTAACGTCTTTTTCGCTGCGTCCAGGAAGATCCATTTCCAAAGTATAAGCTGTATCGTTTTCTTTTACATCAACCGACGGAACGTTGTAGCTGTGTACAGGAAAATCGTGGTTGCCAGCAAATACATCATCAAAAAGTGAGTTTAATAAAGAAAGTTCGTTTGTCATAATAAATACCTCTTATAATTTTTTTTATGAAGTTTGAAGTCTTTTCAGAACCTGAAGTTCTTCAAATCTTTACACTGAATATATAGCAAATAGCGTGCCAAGTAAAAATAATCAGAAAAAAAATTACAAAAAATTTGTGAAAATCTGCACATTATAACGTTGCGGTAAAATCTCAGGCGGGAATCTGGCGTGAAAATAGCGAATATGCGGGATTTTCCGAAGTATACTGCAGGCGGAACTTTGTTGAAAAATAGCGAATATGCGGAAGGTCACGAAATACACTTTCGGCGTGAACCCGCCCTGAAAATGTCGAATATGCTTCCAAAAAAGCGCGGCAATTCGACACGATGAGCGCAGGTCGTACATAAAATTTTAGTTTTTTGTACAGAAAAGCACTGCGCTCAGAGTGTCTCGGTTGCCACTTGCTTTTTCTCACGCATATTCTTAATTGCGTGTGAAGCCCGCCTTCAGTTATGTCACGGTAAAGCCGCATATTCTTGATTTGGGCGTAGGATTTTCGCCTGGAATATTGTCTTTTACTTTTTATAATGTGCGGTTTCTGGGGGATTTTTCTGATTTTTTTTTACTTTTAGAGAAGAAAAAAGGGGTGAGAAGGCGAATATGCAAAGCTCCGGAGGCGCTTACACTGCATAAACGGAATTTTCACTTAGGTGATGGCATTGCACGGCAGGCCTTACACTGCATAAATGCAATCTTCATTTAAGTTGCGATATCTCACGGCGACCTCTCACTGCCTAAATGCAATCTTCATTTAACTGGCGGTCTCTCACGGCACCCATCCTCTGCCCAAACGTAATCTTCACACCCCCTCCACTTTGGCACAAAATAAAAAAACTGGAACGACTTGCTGTGTCAAAAAG
>CAVHTI010000172.1:0-2568 GCA_963638805.1 Anaerobutyricum sp. | reverse complement strand
ACCGCTTTGAGCGGTTCACATTCAAAGCCACCACCTTTGGTGGTGGTTAATGACTTTATTCTTCATAATATCTTTTATTTTCTTTTATCTTCAAATATTGAAGCTAATGGGATATTTACTAACAGCTTTCTTGTAAGAAATGCTTGTCTAATACACCATTTTTTTTATATTTTTCACATAGTTCCCAGAAACCTGAGAAATCATTGTCCAGTTTTTTGCCTTTTTTCTGTTTATATTTTCTTATAAACATTACAAGCAATTTATCAAAAGGAACTTCTGCAAAAGTACAAATCATTTGACTGTAATCAAATTGGCTTATGTAAAAAAAAGTCCAGTCTAAGTCTTTTAATACTCCTTTCAGAATTTCTGTTGCCAGTCTTTTATAAATGTGCTTAGAGTCCATTTTCAGCCTCTTTTTTGTCATCAAGATTGAAGGCCTTATAAATTAAACTGATTGAAAAATCCTCAAGATGTTTATCGTTGCGAATTTCTTCAACCGATTTCCCTGTTTCAAATGCAGAAAGAATATAATCGTAGACTTCGTAAGCAAGGTCGCTACCTTTTTGAAGCCCTGCTTCATAGGCGCGCTTTCTTTCAAGGGTACGTTCCGAATCAGCTTCTGGACTAAGTTTGTTATCTGGACGCTCTATTCCATCAGAATGATTCCAGCTACTGAGTGGAGCCGGATTTCCAGAGTTGTCTTTAAGAGCGTCTGAAAGGTCATCATCTTCTGAAGAATTGTCTTTAACTGTTTTTTTAGGATGTTTTTTTTCGTTGATTTTTTTATCAGCAGCGGAAATTGAAAGTTCACCGGTTTTTACTGCATTCAAAGTTTCTTCGTCAGCATTATTGATGACGTTGCGCATTCTTTCTGCCGTTCTGGTTGAGACTCCAATGAGTTCTCCAAGTTCTTCTGCTGATTTTCCTGTTTGGGCATTTTCATCAGTTTTTCTACCTGGATTTTTGAGTTGATCAAGTTTTTCTAGCGCTTCAAGTTTCTGGTATGGTTCAAGATTTCGTCTTAAAAGCTGAAGTTCATAGGCGTAAATCAATGCGTCTTTACGAGTTTCAAATGTATGAATGTAAGCCGGAATTTCTTCAATGCCGGCAATTTTTGCAGCAGCAACACGGTGAGCACCGTCGATACGAATTGGATTTTCCATAGTGTCAGGTTCTTCCATAATCTTACAGAGATGGATTACCTGCGTTTTGTCGTAACCTTTTGCAATCATGGAGTCCGCAATTTCCTGAGCCGCTTTTTCGTTGAATGGAAAGATTTCAACGAAGTCGCCTTTTGGATCATCACGGATAGTGTCTACTTTTACTTTTTCAAAACCGGTATTATACGAAACAACGGTTTTTCCGGAAGAAAATGCAGCGGCAAGCTGACTGTTGTCTTTGTCTTTTTTAAGGTCGTTGTATGAAATCTTTTTGCTAGCCATTATGCAACCTCCGAAATGTCATCAGCAAGTCGAGAAATAACAGAAAGAGTTTCTTTTTTAACTCCTTCAAGATACTGTAATGGAACGTGAACAGACTGAGCTTTACGGAATCCCTGGTCAACTGGAATGATATAAAGTTTAGAGTCAGTTGCAGAGCGGATTTTTTCGAGGTAGTCAGCCTGCTGGATAAGACGTAAATCACGAGAATTAAGGACAATTTTATCCATACGAGGTTTATCAGTGTCATAACGTTCTCGAAGTTTTTCAATGTTCTGCATAAATGTAATAAGTCCATCAGAAGAGAATTCGTCAATATTAAGAACTGTGATTGCTTCATCCGAAGCCAAGAAAAAACTTTCTTCTAAGGCGCCAAAAGACGGAGATGTGTCTACGATGATAAAGTCAAACTGGTCTTTTAATTCACGAACAAGATGTTTGATGACAAAAGGCTGTTCTGTAGCCAAAGTTTTTGAATACAAACGAAGAGTTGAATCAAGAGATGCTGTAGGCATAAGAAAAAGATTTTCGAGCGGAGTTTTGAGAATTGCTTCCTGAGCAGAACATTTTTTCATAAGAACGTCTGCAAGTTCAAAAGAAATTTCTTCAATACCAAGCCAGGTTGTAGCGTTGCCCTGTGGGTCACCGTCAATAAGTAAAACTTTTTTACCTTTTTCTGCTAAATCAACTGCTGTTGAAACCGAAGTGCTGGTCTTTCCAGTACCACCTTTCTGTAATGCAAATGTAATTACTTTCATGTGTCAGTCCTCACTGTATGAAAATTTTATAAACGAACCTAAGGTTCTATGAACTTTACAGGAGTTGAACCTGTCGATTACAGGACAAGGCTAAATGTTTCTATAATCAGCACCGGCAAAAAGTCCAAAAAAAAGACTCCCTATAGGACTGAGCGGAAGTCTTGTTATGCAAATGAAAGAAATTATTTGCTCAAAAATATACTTTCAGTCCTAAGTGCGTTCTAACACCTGCTGAAAGCAAATATTTCGAGCGCTTATAAGCAAAGCGAACTTTTATCGAATTGCCTATATAGCGAATATATACCGAATTGTTGACAGGTTACGCCCAAATACTTGAAAATTCAAAAAAATTACTGTAAAACTTTCAAAAC
>CAVHTI010000171.1:0-2585 GCA_963638805.1 Anaerobutyricum sp. | reverse complement strand
CGACCCGTTAAGTCGTCTTGTATGCTTAAATTATGCTGACAGTCATTTGACCGGCCTCTTTTAGTATTTTCATAGCCCGGTGCATTCCACTGTTTTCTGCAAGGTATTCTATTCCTTTTAGCGTAATTCGTGGACTTGATGTTTCTGTATACGTTTCGCCGTTGCGTTCGTTTACTTTTATCCCCGTAATGTAGCCAGCTTCAATTAACATCTGTAAATATCTGTTACGTCGCAGTTCATTTATTTTAAATCTTTCCGGGCTTATAAATCCCATGTCAAAAGTTCCACAGTCCAGCTGTTTTTCAAAGTTTAATAATATTTTGTAAATGATTGTAAGGTCTTTGTCTGCTTCCATAATTTCGTTATCGTTCATTTTATGCCTCCGGATTATTTGCTTTTTACGGCTTTGTGTGACTTTTTTTTACTTGCAATTCAAATAATTCTGTAATAACATTATATACAGTGAGTCACCTCTGGATAGTTGATTTATATCGACTCCAGCTTTGGAAGGTGGCTCTTTATTTTTTATGTCATCTTCTGAAAATACAGAATGAACATAAAATCTTTTTCTTCCTTGTCCAATCGATTCTTTTACTCTGCAAAATAAATATTTTTCTTTTCCGTCAATTTTTACTCTTCCTGCAAAATAATGGTTGTTCAAATCTTTTTCTCCGTCCAAATCTCCCATGTTTCCTAAATAAACACCGTTTTGAAGTAATGGCTTTAAAGCAACGATAGTGTCATATTTATTCGGATAGCGTTTGTGATTTAAAGAGTTTTTGATTGTATTTTTGTCAATTTCAACATTTCCGATTTCTGTTTTAATTGGCTCTCTTACATTTTGAGTTATCCAATTTTGAGCTTTTATTGTTGCGTCCTTTGCTGTCGTTCCTGAAAAAGTATTGCTTGAGACATTTGTTATAACGCGTTTTCTTAATTTCTTTTTGTTTTCTTCAAAATTAGTTTTGTTAATATTAAAATTATATTCTGTGCCGTTGTCTGTTATTTTTAATGGGTGAGAAGTTCCGACTTTTTTCCAACCGTGAGCTGTCTTTTCATATATTCCGCTTTTCCATATAGCACGGTCGCCTTCATGATAATTGCTGTGTTTGTCTTCCGTAAGCATTTTTTCCCTTACGATGTCAAAAATAGTTCTATTCTTTACGATTTCAAATATTGTCATTATTCCAGCCCGCCGCTTCCAACTTCCACGCCGTTTGCTTTTGCCCACTTTGTCCACCTCTTGCGGATTACGTCGCAATAATGCGGGTCAAGTTCCATTATGTGCGCTATCCTGTTTGTTTTGGCACAGGCGATTATTGTTGTTCCGGAACCTCCGAAGGGGTCAAGAACTACATCTTCTTGCTTGCTGGAGTTTTTGATTAAGCGTTCAAAAAGTTTTACAGGTTTCATCGTCGGGTGTTCTTCACTGCGTGCAGGTTTGTCTTCATAAATAACCGTTGACGGTATGTTTTCACCGCGTAGTTTTTCTATTTCTTTTAAGAGTGCTTCTTTGTCCATTTTTTTGTAATTTGGGCGTTCATCGATAACTGTTGAAAGATCGCGCCTGCCTTCCCAGTAATGGCCGCCACCTTCTTTCCAGCCGTAAAGACAAGGCTCGTGTCTTTTTTGATAATCTAAATGCCCCAAAACAAAAACATTTTTTACCCATATTAAAATCTGATAAATTTTACAGCATGCATTTTCCAATGCTTTTTCAAAATTTTTTCGTTGAATGTCTACATACCATATATAATAAACGCCACCAGCTTTTAATGCCGTGAACATTGCAGAAAAGGCTGCGGTCAAAAATGCTAAAAATGAGTTGTCTTCCATGTGGTCATTTTGGATTTTCTTTCCATTTGAACCTTCGTAGTCCACGTTATATGGCGGGTCGGTTACAATTAAATCCGCTTTTGCGCCATTCATCAGCTTTTCAATGTCTTCTTTGTTTGTGCTGTCTCCGCACATCAAACGGTGGGGGCCCAGTTCGTATATTTCGCCAGGCTTGCTGTCGCTTTCCATTTGGTCAATTTCCGGCAGGTCGTCATCGTCTACAGTTTCGTTTTCTTTTAAGTCTTTTGAAAAATCCAGCACCCCCTCTGGCAGTGCCAAATCTTCAAAATCAATCTGTAAATCGCCTAAAAAGTCGCGGACGCTTTCTGCACTCATCTGTCCGTAATGGCTGTTTAATTTTAATAAAAGTTCTTTTGCGTCTGCTTCGTCTTTTGCGTTTACATAAACAACCGGGAGCGGTGGCAGGTGTTCGCCTTGTGCCACCATTCGCTTTAATGCTCCAATTCTGCCGTGTCCGTCTAAGACGTGGTTTATTCCGTCGTGTTTCCATACGAAAAATGGAAAGGCGAAACCGTGCTTTTTAATTGACTTTGCGATTTTTTCAAAATCCGCGTCCGTGCGTTCTTTTAAGTTGCCCTGGAACTCTACAAGGTCTTTAAGTTCGAGTGTGTCGTTTGTTTTACATTTTACTTCCATACCTTTATAGTCATTTTTTGTCTGGAAATAAAAAAAACAGCCCGGAGCTGTATCGTAAGACGGCGGGCTCTGGGCTCTTTGGTTCGTCCATG
>CAVHTI010000170.1:0-2594 GCA_963638805.1 Anaerobutyricum sp. | reverse complement strand
CCGAGGACTTTGAGCGCTAGCGAAGTGCGGAACAGCCGACGGCAGCTTGTCTGCCGGCACGCCAATATTGCTCAATTCCACCACTTACCCCAAAATCTTTTTCAATTCTTCGATATCCGATTCTTTTGTGGACCAGCTTGTTGCAAACCTTACCACGGTGTGATTTTCGTCGTACTTTTCCCAAAAACTGAAATTGACAGATTTTTGCAGGTCTTGCATTTGCTGATTTTCCAAAATTATAAAAATCTGATTTGTCGGGGACTGCCTGAAAAATGTAAATCCTTTTTCGGAAAAAAGTTCTTTTAAAAGGCCAGCCATTTTGATTGCGTGTCGGCTGATTTTAAAATACAAATCATCTGTAAAAAGAGCGTCAAATTGCGCACCGATAAGCCAACCTTTTGCAAGAAGGGCGCCGTGCTGTTTTATTTGAGTCGTAAAATGGAGGGGAGCATTTTTGTGGGTAAAAACGACCGCTTCGCCACAAAATGCACCGACTTTTGTTCCGCCAATGTAAAAAATGTCGCACAAATCTTTCAAATCGCAAAGTTTTATGTCACATTCATCACTCGAAAGCCCGTAGCCCAACCGAGCCCCATCTATGTAAAGCGGAATTTTATATTCCTTGCAAACTTCGTAAAGGTCGGTCAGTTCTTTTTTTGAATAAAGCCCGCCGTATTCAGTCGGGAAAGAAATGTAAACCATTCCAGGCTGCACCATATGTTCACAATTTTCGTCTGCGTAAAAATTTTCAAGATAAGATTTTACGGCATCAGCGGAAAGTTTTCCGTCTTTTTCCGGAAGAGTCAAAACTTTGTGGCCGGTGTATTCAATCGCCCCAGCTTCGTGCACGCTTACATGACCAGTCGTTGCCGCAATCACGCCTTGGTAATTTTGCAAAACAGAACTTATCACAAGCTGATTCGTTTGAGTTCCGCCAGTAACAAAAAAGATTTGCGCCTCCGGGCAGTCACAGGCCGCTTTTATTTTTTCCGCCGCACTCTGGCAATATTTGTCACTTCCGTAACCTGGTAAGTTTTCAAGATTTGTTTCAAAAAGTTTTTGTAAAACCTGAGGGTGAGAGCCCGCAATGTAATCACTTGCAAAAGAAATCATGGAAGGAGTGTAGCATTTTTTTGGGCGCCTGCCCATTGCTAACCGCAATGGGCACCGGGCTTTCTGGTGTTCCGCTATCGCTCCAGCCTCCTCACTACGCCTTCGGCTCCGTTGCGGTGGCCGCCTTCGGCGCACCTCCAATCCCTGGCGCGGGGGAAATGGTCTTTTTCAATTTCTTCTTATTTTACATGAACAAAACAAAAACTTTGCCCTGCAGAAGAATTTAAGATTTCCATAAGTCTAAAAGCAGAACCGGTTGGGTGAGTTCTTCCACATTCCCAGGCTTCAACAGTCTTTTTTGAAACTCCCATATATTTTGCAAAAACGGTCTGGGTCATTCCTGCGTCGTGACGGATTTCTTTTATTTGGTCTTTATTAAATTCTTTTACTGGAGAAATCAAATAAGTTGTCTTCTTTGCTGGTAATTCGCCTTTTTCAATTTCTATTGCCTGTTTTAGTCCTGTATACAAATCTTCAAATAATGACATAAATTACCTCCTGTTCATACCAGCTTCATCTTTTAAAGCTTTTACGAGTTTTTTCAAAACATTTTTTTCTTCATCAGAAAGATTTTCCTGTTCATTTTTCGTAAAAGCAGTTATTAAATACGTTAGTTCAAATTCTTCAAAATCAGTATAACAAACTCTGACACTTCCACTTTTTCCACGATTTTTTAGAGCGAATCTGACTTTTCTAATTCCTCCGGTGCCTTCCATAACAGGCCCAGATTCCGGATTTTTTAAGAGCATGATTTGAAGTTTCAATAAATCCGAATCATCAAGACCTATTTCTTTCCATCTTTTTGTAAAAAGAGGAACTTCTATAAAAGTTCTGCGTAATTCTACTTCCATATCTTAAATGTATACCCTATTTTATAGGGTGTCAAGTTTTTCATAAAAGAGAATTTTCTAAAACTGAAAAAACTTCTTTGTAAAAATGATCTTGATTTTCTTGTGTGATTTCTGAAAAAGTCAAACTATTCCCCTTCATCACATTCAGAAAGTGGAAAGCGTTTTTCTACCATTTCTTTTACTTTTGGCGAAAGTTCTTTGTCAAAAAAATCCCTTACGTTTTCGCGGGTCTGGCTGGCGTTTCGCAGAAAGAGGTCGGCGGGGTGGATTTCTAGGGCGTAGGCAATTTTAACAATGAGTTCAAATGAGGGAAAATTTTTTTTTGATTCAATTCCACTAATGGTACTTTTTGCACATTCACAGATTCCTGAAAGTTCAAGCTGTGACATATCTTTTTGCGTTCTATAAAAAATCAAGTTTTCTACAAAATCATCCTGATAGTTATTCATACGGTCAAAATAGCCGTCTTTTTAGTCTGTTAGTTGGTTAAAACTGAACTTCAATATATAATAATTCAGTTAAACCGACTTTTTAACAAAATAGTTCGATTTATCAATCCAAACGCAAAGAGTATGCAATGAAAACAGACACACAGACCGCAAACGAGAAAACTACGCCTACAGGCAAAAC
>CAVHTI010000169.1:0-2618 GCA_963638805.1 Anaerobutyricum sp. | reverse complement strand
GTTTATTCTATTCCTTTTTCTTGTTTATTCTGTTCATTTCTATCTTTATCTGTCTTTGTTGGTGGGAATCGTTCTGCAAGAGATTTTAGATAACCATTATTTTCCGTCTTTAAATTACCTTCTTTATCTGCCATAGCTTCGTTTACCTTGTCAGAACTTGCTATAGATGCACGGTTTTCATCCAAAGTTTTTCCAGATACAGTTTTCATGTTTCCAGATTCTTCATCAAAATAACTCTGTCCAACAATATTACCCTTGCCAGTATACATTCCTCTGTCCTGGCCGGTCATCTTCTTGAACATAAAGTCTTTGTTAATTTCCTTGTTTCCGGCTCTCTTAGCATCCCTGTAAACTTTATTTCGCTCTTTCTTAATGTCTTTATCGGTCATGCCCATACCTAAGTCGCTGTTAGTCTTCTTAAGGTTAGCGGCAAAAGCATCGGCTTTCTGATTGGCTCCAGCATTTACATTGGCTTTTGCTGCACTAACGGCTTTCTTGTCTCCGTAAGCCTTTCCAACACCTTGTGCTTTTTCTCCAATTTTTTGAACATCCTGCATTGCAGATTTAACACCCTGAGCTGCTGTATGTGCCATGTGTGACATTCCACGCATTTCGTTTGCAACATCGCCAATTCCAAGACTAGGATTTCCTGAAACTACAGCACTTGCAAGTTTTCCGCCACTCTTTGCAAGAATTACTCCGATTACACAGTTAAAGACATAATACAAAATTGCCGTAGTTGAATTTAAATCAAGTGACGGCATTCTTGTTCCCATTCTGATGTAAAGTCCCATAACAAAGAATGTCATCATGGTTGTAACAACAATTTTTACAAAGAAAGTAAAAATCATTTTCAGAATGTTTGCAGCAAAATTCTTTGTTGCATCAATAAAATACAGTGGAATTAAAAGTGCAGAGACAGCCGCTACAATCAAAAATTCAATCATACACAAAACATATTCAATCATTACAATCATAATTGAAATTACAAGTGCCAGTTTGTATACAAAGAATTTTACAAAAACACCAAGAAGTTTTACAACAATTCTCGGATTATCATTCTGAGCAATCTCACTTAACGAAACACCTGTTCCATCTTCATTAGTTTCCGCTGATGACAAAGCTCCGGAAGAAGAAATTTCCTGAACAATAATAGCCGTTTTTATCATTGAGCCAACTGAAAGTCTTTTTGTATTAGGAATGTAAGGGTCAAGTATCATTTTTTCAAGAGCTTCTTTTCCGGCTGTCATAATTTCAACACGGTCTACAGTTCCAGCTTCAACACCTTCTGACAAATCAGAATTTGTATTGCCGGTCAAAATTTCTGATAATGCACTTACAATGGATAATGATTGTTTCATGAATTTTGTCATCTGTGCATCAGTAGTAAATACATCAGCTGCTTTCTTTTCTATTTTTTTCTGGTCATTTTCAAACCACAAAAAATCGTTACCTGCACCAGAATCACCAACTACAATTCCTTTTTTTGCTAAATATTGTATAGACTCTTCTCTTGTTAATCCTGTTTTCATAAATTCGTCCAATACTATGTCCGAAACCACAAGATTACCATTTGCATCTCTTGTTCCGCCCTCTGACAGTACAGATATTAACTGTTCAGTACCCTTATCCCAGATGGTCTGTACTTTTGTCGCCAGTTGACCAATTGCATCAGTAACTGCATCGTAACCACCAGAGGCTTCAACGCCAAGCATAGTTCCAATATCAATTGTTTTTGTAATAACTTGAGGATAAACAAGCATTAAAGATATTACTATCAGACATTTAAAAATTGCATCTACAAAAAATTTCTTTAGTTCTATTGCACTTGCCCATAATTTAAACGCGTTAAAAATCAGGGCAAGAAAAGCACAAAAACAAACTAATAATTGAGCATAGTTTAAAAAAGTACCAATCATATTTAATGCCTGACCGGCCATTCCTAAATATGCTTCATCAAAACCTTTTAATTGTCCTATCTTGTCAATATCTACAATGTCTCTGAGAGTATTAACAGCACTAACTACAAGAGTTGCCTTTACCCCTACACCGAGGAGAACTACTGCCAGTGATAGACAGGATATAATAAACATGGCTGTTGCCATACTAAACCCTCCTTCTTGCTTTATAACTTCTTAAATTAAAGGCCATCATCATAAATTGGAGAAACAGTTACAGCTTTTTCAAGAGCTCTTTTATCTTCATATTCATTTTGTTGCTCTACCGCCTCTTCCGTTTTTTTAGAAGTAATATAATTGCTTACAGTGCTAAAGCCACTTTCCAATGATGAATGAAATTTGCCCAAATTTTCCCTTGTTTAAACCTCCTTTCCATGCTAGAATTTATTTTAAGAGGACTGAAAGGAGTTATGTTCGGAAAAAATAATTCAAGAAATGATTACGATTACACGTCTCTTCTGGTAAGAAACACTGAACTTGAAAGTACAATCTCTGATTTTAAAAGCCGATTGCACGAGGTTGCAAAAGAACGGAGTGCCCTTTCAGAAGAAAACGCACAGCTGAAAGCTGAACTTGAAGCATACAAAAAAAATGCAATGCCAGGTACAGCACCTGACACAAACTCTAATGCAGAACTTGCAGCACTAAGAAAAGAACTAA
>CAVHTI010000168.1:0-2648 GCA_963638805.1 Anaerobutyricum sp. | reverse complement strand
GTTAAGTGAACTTTGCGATTGTGTAGTGTGAACAGCCGAGTTACAGAAGATTATGGATATGCCGTGTGCGCCCCCACACTGCAGTGGCGGTGAGGGCGAGGCATGGAAGGGGCGGAAGTGACATTTGCGGTGAACACTGCACGCCCCGGGCACGGCACTTTCGGTTGGGACGATGCACTTGCGCTAAACTCGGCACGTGCTCCGGTAGTGGCATTCACGCTGAACCCGCCTCGTGCCGCCTGGCGTTACATTGCCGGTAAACGCTGAACACCGCACCCGACTCGGGTCCCACTCCACGGCACTTTCGTTTTACACCGCGCAAGGGGTAGTAGCAACCGCGAAGTTTTTTTCAAAAAACGAAGCGGAAGCCCGCAGTCACGCTATTTGCGTGGCGAGGACTTTGAAGACTATAAATTGAAATTGCGTTAAAAAAAATCGCGAATACTTGGAGCAATTTTTTAGCAATATCTTACTTTTGCGAATGACCCGGCCGGCACGCAGTGCCGTGTGCGCCCAAATTATAAAAAAAATTAAAAATATCTCTTGTCATTATTTTGTTTCTATGTATAATAACAAATGTTACTATTTATAGAAACAAAGGAGACTTGATATGAAAAAAATTATTTCTATGTTGCTGATTGCTGGTGTTTGTTTTTCTGCTGTGTGTGCCAAACCTAAGGCAAAAAAAATAAAAATCGGGATTGCGAAGATTTTACAGCACCCGGCGCTAGACGATATTGAGCAGGGCGTTATGGATGCGGTAAAGGATGCCGGAATTTCTGCCACTTTTGACTTGCAGAATGCCAACGGGGACGTGAATACCGCCAATCAGATTGCGGCTCAGTTTAAATCTGAAAAAGTTGACGTGGCCGTTGGAATTGCAACTCCGGTCGCTATTGCCCTTGCGAACACTATGAAGGATATTCCGGTCGTTTTTGGCACGGTTACGGATCCGCTTGGTGCCGGTCTTGTTACAACTCTTGAGCACGGCGAAGGAAATGTCACTGGAATGTCTGACGAATTGCCGTCAAAAGAGCATATCAGGCTTTTTAAGGAAATCTGCGGAATAAAAACTTTGGGCTACATTTATACTTCAAGCGAGGATAATTCGGTTTCTGCCCTTGAACTTGTTAAGGCCGGCTGCAAAGAAAACGGCATTGAACTGGTTGTCCAGGCAATTTCTAATTCGTCGGAGGTGAAAGCGGCTGCGGAGGCGATTGTTGGCAGAGTTGACGGAATCTATCTTTCTACCGATAATACCGTTTTTAGCGCTCTTCCATCTTTGGTTAATGTTTTTAATAAAGCTAAAAAGCCGATTTTTTCCGGTGATGTTACTGGCGCAAAAGAGGGTGGCTGTCTGATTGCTTCCGGTTTTAATTATTACAAGGCCGGCTATGCAACTGGCGAAATGGTCGTTGATATTTTGAACGGCAAAAAACCTTCGGAAATCCCAGTCCGATTTATGACAAAACCTTCTGATTCAGATTTGCTTTTTGACCTTGACGTTGCAAAGGAGTGCGGAATTACAATCCCGGAAGAATATCTGAACCAGGCCACTTATATAATAGAAAACAAAAAACTGATTGAAAAATAGCCAGAAAATTAAAATCCTCTAAACTCAAACCAAACGGAATTGCCGTCGATTTTCGGTGATTCCGTTTTTTTTTACAATGGCGCCTGCCGTCAAGCCGGCACCGGGCTTTTCCGCAGTTACGGCATTCGCCTCCAAAATCCTCAGGGCACAAATTGTGCCCTTCCGGGTTTCCGCTTCGGCTGCTGAAGCAACCTTCGCGGCTGCTCCAATCCCTGGCGCATCACAGTAAAACCGGAAACTTTCAGGGAAATGTGGTCAGAAAACGTTTTTATAATTCTCTTAATGAAGCTGATTTACATCTATATAAATGTTATGGATAAACTTTGAAAGTTTATGATTTTTTGGAATACCAAGAATTTTATTTACAACTATTTCTGCACATTTCCAACCATATTCAGTTCCATAATCATCCCAAGTTTTATCTTCTGTAAAATAAACAAACACAAGATGGGCATCAATTTTGCAACATTCTCTAAGATAGTACAAATGAGCCAATCTATTTGCATACTGATAGAAAGTTTTGCTCCAATCATAATCTGATTTTATATTCAGATAATCTTTTGTTTCCTGGAGCGATTTTTTAATAAGTTTTATTGATTTTAGACTTGTCGCGCCTGATTTTGGAGATACAATCTCCTCAATATGCCCCTTTGCTTCTACTATAAAAACTGTTTTATCAGCTTTGCCTAAAGCATCCCAATGGGCACCATTCTTTGGCCAGAAAGTTTTTAACTTTCTTAAGGAATCACATTGTTCCTTTATTCCCAATTTTTTCAAAAAATCTTCATCTTTATATTCTCTATAATCGTCAGATTCCAAAGGACTTACCCAATCTACAGTAATTTTTTCGCCGAGTTCTTTATTTATTAAATCCGGATATTTATTAATAAGATTCTGTAAATAGAACTGACTTCCTTTTGAGGCTCTACCACTACGCTCTTCTGTAAAATCCTTGTTTTCCTTTAATAATTTCATTTCCATAATTTTCTCCTTCTTAATTTTACCATAATTATCCTGATACGTATTACTTCTCAAGCCTTCCGCACAGAGATGA
>CAVHTI010000167.1:0-2667 GCA_963638805.1 Anaerobutyricum sp. | reverse complement strand
CGACCCGTTAAGTCGTCTTGTATGCTTAAATTATGCTGACAGTCATTTGACCGGCTTCTTTTAGTATTTTCATAGCTCTGCGCATTCCACTGTTTTCTGCAAGGTATTCTATTCCTTTTAGGGTAATCCGTGGAGCTGGTGATGTCGTATAAGTTTCACCGTTGACTTCGTTTACTTTTATGCCCGTGATGTAGCCGGCTTCGATTAACATCTGCAAATATCTGTCACGCCTTATTTTTTTTATATTGAGATTTTCCGGGCTTATAAATCCCATGTCAAAAATTTCACAGTCCAGCTGTTTTTCAAAGTTTAATAATATTCTGTAAATGATTGTAAGGTCTTTGTCTGCTTCCATAATTTCATTATCGTTCATTTTCTGCCTCCGGATTATTTGCTTTTTACGGCGTTGCGTGGTATAGTTTAACCAGCTCGTGAGTTGTGCCACGAAACGGTAAGGGGTGGGGTGTTTTTACACTCCATGTATGCAGGTTCAACTCCTGCCGCTCACGAGCAACATTTCTCTACTTGCTAGTTCATCTTCCTTATTTACCTTTCCAAGCGTTACTAGATAATTCCCATTTTTTGATTTATTAAATACAAGTTTATTTATCATTTTTGGATTATTTTTATCACCAAAAGCAATAAAAAAGTTTTCTTTCTTTTTATCGATATACGCGTTTTTTGCATTTTTTATAATTTCAGGAATTTCCTTGTATTCCTCTTTAGTCAGTGCTTGTCCTTCGGTTGTTTTCCTTATCGGACTTATGTGCGGATATTTTGCAGCGAAAATAAACTGTGTATTTTCCTTAAGCCCGAGTGTTTTTAATAATCCTTTATTCATTTTGGGCAGGCGGACTACTGTGGGCGCGTTCTTGTAATCTGAATTGAAAAGTTTTTCTACAAAGTCGTCAAACTCTGTCTGTTGCGTTATTTTCCGCACGGCTTTTGACGACTTATGAGCATTGTATTCTTTCAAGTCGTATTCCTTGCCCTTTGGCAAAACTTCCCATCCGTGCTCTTTTTTGATGTGAAGTTTTCCGTCGGATTTCCAGCGGCGTACTGTTCCGATTTTATCGTTTGAGTGTTTGTCTTCCGTGAGAAGTTTTTCCCTTGCGATGTCAAAAATAGTTCTATTCTTTACGATTTCAAATATTGTCATCTGTTATATCCTCAAAATCGTTTAACAAACAATCGTCTGCGTGAAATTCGCCTAAATCGTTGTTTGCTTGTTTGCTGTTACCTTTAAGAAAAACTAAAACATTTTCGTGTACTTTTTGGGCGGCTGTTGATACATCGCCTTTTACAAATGCCAATATATTCTGATGAATTTTTGCAATTTTTCGGCTTTGTTTTGCGTCGTGTCCTGCGGTGTAGGCTTTACCGCCGGCAACATTTACTAAAATAATTTCGTTGTAATATTTCATTCCGCAATCTTCAAAGGCTTTAATTGTGTCCGGAACAAAATTGTAATATTCGCCTGTTTTTTTATTTCTTACTTCTCCAACAACAAATACGGCGAAGCGGTTTTCTTTTAGGTGCGATACTGCCTTTTTGATAATTTCACGGTAGGCGGTCAAAAAGTTGTCATAATTCATATTTGAAATATCGCCTTTTAGGTCGCTGTATTTTTCTAGGTCTGCATATGGTGGGCAAGAAAAAACAAAATCAAATAAATCATCTGATTTTAATTTTTCGTCCATTTTTGCACTATCGCATAAAATCCAAGTCGGCTGGTATTGATTGCCATTACAAATATATTTTTGCTTTTCGTTTGCTTCTACCTGTTCGCTTCTAATGTCAAAGCCGGTGTAATCCATATTTTTATAACTTGCAACAATTCCGCGAACGCTTCCGCCGGCAAATGGGTCTAGGATTTTTCCGCCTGGCATACAAAACCAAGTGTACATAGTTTCGCAAAGTACCGGGTCAAAAATAGAAATTTCGGATAATGTGTTTTCTTTTCCGTTTACTTTACTTGCATTTTCTTTTAAGTGTGAAAGCATTTTATTGTCTCTGCCTTCTTCGCTTTTTATTCCTATGCTTTTCCATTTCTTTTTTCTGTCTTGCCAATAACCTTGGCGTGTATCTAAAACACTAAAGGGTGGAATTAAAAACTGTTCTTGTAATGTTCGTTTTGTTTCTTTGTCAATTTCTTTTTGTTTTTCTTCTAGGCTAAAATCCAGCACACCCTCCGGCAATGCCAAATCTTCAAAATCAATCTGTAAATCGCCTAAAAAGTCGCGGACGCTTTCTGCACTCATCTGTCCGTAATGGCTGTTTAATTTTAATAAAAGTTCTTTTGCGTCCGCCTCGTCTTTTGCGTTTACATAAACAACCGGGAGCGGTGGCAAGTGTTCGCCTTGTGCTATCATTCGCTTTAATGCTCCGATTCTACCGTGTCCGTCTAAGACGTGGTTTATTCCGTCGTGTTTCCATACGAAAAAAGGAAAGGCGAAACCGTGCTTTTTAATTGACTTTGCGATTTTTTCAAAGTCCCCATCTGTGCGTTCTTTTAAGTTGCCCTGGAACTCTACAAGTTGTGAAAGTTCCAAAGTGTCGTTTGTTTTGCATTTTACTTCCATACCTTTATAGTCATTTTTTGTCTGGAAATAAAAAAAAACAGCCCGGAGCTGTATCGTAAGACGGCGGGCTCTGGGCTCTTTGGTT
>CAVHTI010000166.1:0-2758 GCA_963638805.1 Anaerobutyricum sp. | reverse complement strand
GCTACGAAATCAACAGTCTGTTTCTGAGGAGAAATCTGCCAATGAAAGTATCTCTCAGAATAATGAGAAAAAACAGGAAATGAGCGATTCTCAGCGTTCTCAAGGTGGACGCGTTGATACCATTTTTAACAGAGAAACAGCTTTCAGATCAAACACGAAAGTTCCAGCGTTTGGTCATTATAATGAAAAAACTGAAAAAATTGAAATTATTAAGAACGCCGTTTTTGAAAGAAAAATCGAAGATGAATATGATAACAGCATGAATAAAATAATCCTGGCTATTCCTCACGAAAATGGTGAGCATACACAGCTGGTTATTACGGAACGTGAATACAACAAGATGATAAATGCTGTTGAAAAACTTGAAGAAGTAAAAAGAACAATCAGTGATGACACATGGGACTGGACAAAGGCTCATCAAGATTATAATGAAGTTATGCAACTTGATGAAAAAATGTACCGTTTAAATACTTCAGGAAATTTTCTTCATAATTTCCGTGTTCATTGTATTAAAGAAGTTCATAATCCCGAAGATGCAATGAAAATTGCTGCATTGATGGTTCAAGATATGACTCCTCATGATAAAAAAAGATTTAATAAAATGCGGAAAGATTATGACAGTCAGTATGGAAAAGGTGCGTATGACAGGCTTCTTTTACAAGAATTTGAGAAAGTTTCAGAAGAAAAAAAAATCTCACCGGAACTTTTGCAATCTGATTTTACCAATGGTTTTACAATTCTAAAAGGAATGAACAGAGAACTCAATGAACTTAAAAAAGGTCAGGAAATTAACGGAACCCATATAAAAGTTGGAGATACAATTCCTCTTTCATTAAAATGCAAATCAATGGACGGCAAGCGAATCATAATTCCTATGGCAGATTACAAAATTGAAAAAGTAACGCAAAATATGATTCCAAACCGAGCAGTTCTTGTTAATACAAAAACCAATGCTATTGAAATGATGCCTCTCAATGACCTTGTGACGCATATTCAGAAAGTTGAAAAACATCGGACTAAAGAAGTTAATAAAGAAATGAAAAAACAGCATCGTGAATATGGTTATGAAGGACGTTAAGTTTTTATAGTCTACTTTGTATCAGGTATGGTCTGAAAAGTGCGGGAATGCTTTTCAGACTTTTTTTTGAAATCTTGATTATTTTTATTGATTTTTATTCAAAACAGTTTTATTATTAAGGAGTAAACAACATTAGCGAGGAGGATTATTATGTATTACGTTTACTGTTGTGGTGGTTTATTCAGCGGAATATATGCCATTTGTGTAATTTGTGGCCTTGTGATGGCTCTTGACTTTGTCCAGAAACATTGGATTTTTTTCGTTGCAATTCCAGGTGCAATTGTTGGTATTTTCCTTTTATTTTTAATCATAAAGTTGCTCATCAAACTCATAAGTTACATTGTTAGTTCTATTAAAGAACGAAGAAGATTTAATAAATGGTGCCATGAACATTTTTACATAATTGCCGGTGATTACCACGAAGATGATTACAACCCTTATAAATAAAAATAAGAGTTAAAAAAAAATTAGCCTATAATAAAAAAATCCTGTCATGATTTTTCATAGGCAGGATTTTTTTTGTTTTTATTTATTATTTTTCTTTGATTAATGATTTGTGTTGGTAGGTTCTGGCTGTCTTTCACCATTTACCCACCATTCCTTTACAGTAAAACCTTCTGCTAAAACAGCTGGTTCTCCGTTATCTCGGTGAAGTTTTCCTTTTCTCCAGTATTCCTGATGTCCGTTGCCTTCAACCGCCGGTTTTTGCATAATCAGATTTCCGTCATCATCAAATAAATCTCCGTCCAAAAGACCGTCTTTGAATAAAAGTAATGTCGTTTCTCCGTTATCATAATCAGATGCAAAGACACGAAGTCCGTTCAAAACATTTCCATTTTCATCTTTCTGTTGGATATTTGAATTATTAAAGTCTAAAAATTTAGAATAAGATTTTTCCATAAAACACCTCATAAATTATTATACAGGATGAATTACTAGAAAACATCCTGTATTTTTGATTATTTCATTTCTTCAATTTCTATTTCATTACGAATTTCCTGGATAACACCTGAGTTCCAGTCTTCTTCATAATAACCGAAATTCTGCTGCACTGCCGGAAATCCATGAGGAAATCCTTTTGTCCAATATTCTGCTCCGCCAAATGCGTATTCAAGTGCAGGACGAATTTCAACGATTTTTCCATCACTATCATAGACGTTACCGTCAAGAAATCCATCTTTAAAGCGACAGATTGTGTATTCGTCTTCTCCTTCAAAACGATATTTGACTTCTCCGTTAAGAAGTTTTCCGTCCTTGTCAATTACCGGTATTCCGATAAATTGTTTTGCCCTTGAACATGAATCATCATTATTGTTTGTCCTTATGGCTCTGATTGTATTCATAATTAATTCCTTATAATTTTTTTAACCTTATGGGGGATTCCCCAAAAAACAACAGACTATCGTTACCACACGATTTATTAATCTGATGTAGAAACATTACCTGTTGTCTCTCCCGAAAGTAAAACTTCCGTACTTTTTGCAAGCATCAGGTAAGCCGCTTGTAAACAATATAAAGGGAGGCTCTGTACCATTTACAGCAAATTTATTTAATGCACACTGCATTATTCAAATCTTGGAAAAGATAAGATGAAAGAATTTTTCGACAATGGCGGGTGTCACGGTTTTAGTACCAAGGAAACCCTCCAGCTATAGCTGGAGGTCTAGCGGAGTTTGACAG
>CAVHTI010000165.1:0-2777 GCA_963638805.1 Anaerobutyricum sp. | reverse complement strand
GCATTAACACCATAAGTTCCGCCTCCAAAATAAATTTTGTTTAAATAAAGTTCAAGAATTTCGTTTTTTGAATAACGCCGTTCCATTTGAATGGCCCACCAAAGTTCACGAATTTTTCTTGAATAAGACATATCTTTTCTGTCGCAGTAGAGAGTTCCCGCAATCTGCTGAGAAAGGGTAGAACCACCGCCTAAAGAACGATTAGTGAGTTTTCCAATTACGGCACGAACAAGGGCCTTAAAACTAAATCCATTGTGCGAAAAGAAAATTCGGTCTTCGCGGGTTATGAGGGCGTCTATAAGTTGCTGTGGAAGTTCATTGTAAGAAATGATTTCGCGTTTTTCGTCAGAGGCAAATTCTGTAATTATTTCTCCATTGATGTCCAGAAGTTTTGTTGGCAGTGCTGTTTCAAATTCCGTAAAATTTTCTGAATTTTCAATATTTTTTGTTTCAGAAAGCATCCAGCCTAGCATACCGCCAAAAATAAGTCCAAAAATAAAGAGCAATACAATGAAAACAATTACTGATTTTCTGAGTTTTACCATATCTGTGTCATTATAATTCTTTTTGACCTTACAGGCAATTACACGCAGAATTTACAAAAAAAAATTATAGGGCAAAAAAAAGGCGCGGAGTGTTTCCGCGCCATGCCCATCAGGCAGTCAAGGGTATGGGTGGGAGGGGAAAATACCCTTGACATTTATATTATCGCCAGTGATTTGCAAAATCTTTAATTCTTTGACGAAAAAATCTTGCAAAATTCTTGAGATTTATTTTTCAGAAATTACAAGTTCAACATTTAAATCTGCTGTATAAGTTTTTCCTTTTATGACAGTCAGATTTCTTGTGATTTCATAATCGCCAAAAATAAATTTTAACTTGTGATCTCCTTCGCTGACCGGCAGTTCTTCTGGCCAGGAATCATAAGGTTCTTCGTCAAAAAAAACTTTTGTGCCGGCAGGGGCATTTACAATCAAAGTCGGTTCTATTGAGTGCATTTCAATTTCAAGTGCCGTGGTCTTTGTCTGATCAATTCTGACGGTGCGCACTTCGTCACGGAATTCTTCAGAAATTACAGAAATATTATGAATTCCACTTGTAAGCAGGATTTTTTTATCTTCTGGCACAGAAATTATTTCATCGTCAATATAGACAATGCATTTGCTAAAATCAGCATTTTCGCCGGTAAGATTCAACTCCAAAAGGCCCTTATCGCTCAAAATTGGTTTTACGGTCATTGAAATTTTTGCATTCAAAGTTGATTCCGGGATTCCTTTCATTACTGGTTGAAGTCTTAAAAATACAAAACCGTTTTCAGAATCAGGGATTACGTCCGCTTTTGTTATATATCTGCTTGATTTTATTGAATTTTGAGATTTCAGCGGGATTTGCAAAAGCCACGAAAGTCTGCCCGGTAATGTGCTGATATATTTTCTGTTTGCAGAATAATCAATTTGAGAAGGCGAGGGAATTGGATTAACTTTGTCGTAAATTGAACAGCCTATGCAGTCAAGCCATGAAGCAATTTCTTCCGGAATGTCCATTTTTATTTCAATTCCTTCAAGAAAAGTCCTGTCTTCCGGTAAAAAAATCGCCAGGGATTCGTTTGTTCCAAGTTTTACAGAAGATTCAAAATCTGTCTGGCCTTCAATGTTTATGACGGAAGTTTTTCCTGTTCTGAAAGTTTCTGACGCCAATGGAGAGGCAAAACAAGTCAGCAACAGAAAAGAAAATAATTTAATGTAAGAAAAAGTACCTTCTTTCATATATCAACCAATTAAAAAGTTTACTGATTAAATCTAAAAATATCACGGGGATTTTCAGCTTTTCCCCCCTGACGAATTTCAAAATGCAGGTGATCGCCGGTTGCCATTCCGGTATGTCCCACATAACCGATTATTTCACCTTTTTTTACATTTTGATACTGCTGCACCGTAGTTGACTGCAAATGAGCATAAACACTCGTTGTTTTGCCTTTATCGTGCTGCAAAATAACATAATTGCCGAATTCTTTATCATTTTCAATTACAAATGCAACCGCGCCGTCCTTGATCGCATAAACCGGAGTGCCTTCCTTTGTGGCAAGATCAATGCCGTTATGATTTTTTAATGTTCCCGAAAATGGATTTTTTCTTTTTCCAAATTCAGAAGAAACATAGAACGATTGGGAATCAAGTGGCAGTGACAAGGCAGAATCAAGAAAATAAAAACGTTCTGTAGAACTGAATCTTTTTCCCTGATAAAAAACATAGTCGCGGTTATTTATATTATAGTGCAAAATTTTTTTTTGACTTTTTTCATCCTGATTTTGATTTTCTAAATTTTCGCGTAAAAGAATTTCTATTGAGTTTGCACCGTTATCAAGCGGAATAAAAAGTCCCTGCACGGTCGGCAAAATTAAAGTTTTATTTTCGATAGAGTCTTCAACGCTTTCAATTTGATTTAAGGTTGCGAGGGTGTCGTAATTTATGTTACAGCGGCTTGCAAGTCCTTGCAGTGTAAATTTTTGAGTATTTTTATAAGCAAAAAACATATATTCCGGAGTTTTTCCGGCAGAAATTAATTTGTAATTATTTTCTACAATTTTGCAATATTCTTTAAAAAGAGGCTCGTAAGAAGAAAGGTTTTCTATTACCGGCAAGGAAGTTTTATCTAATTTTATACTTTGAGAATTCTGTGCAAAAACCGGCAATTTTGAGTTTTGCAAAAATAAAAAAAAGAGGAAAACTAAAAATTTTGAAAATCTGTTTTTTAGAAAAAATTTCAAATAAAATCAC
>CAVHTI010000164.1:0-2825 GCA_963638805.1 Anaerobutyricum sp. | reverse complement strand
TTTTAAGGGAGCCTCTAAAAATTGCAATTTTTAGAGGCAACTCTGAAAACGCGACGTTTTAATTCGTGCTATATCAACGAATTAAAACTCGCAGGCATCTCTGAAAAAGCATTGAAAATGATTTTTTAAAGATGCCCTTAATATCTGTGGAAGCTACCACAATAAAAACGTGCAAAAAATGAAAACAAACAATTTTCCGCAACAAACTCATTTTATCGGGGTTTTGCTTCCAGAGGACATTACTCTGACCCTTGAAGATTGCCGTCGTTACATGAACGAAGCTTACGGTTGTAAGTCAGGTCACGGCACCCCCATTCACGTAACTCTTGTTCCGCCTTTTCATCTTGATGAAGAATATTCAACAAAGGATTTGGTGGATGCAATTGAACAGAATGTTTTACCCAAAGCTTTAGGTTTTACAGGCCGCATTGAAAACTTTGATGCCTTTGGTGACAGAACTTTGTTTGCAAAGGTAATCACAAACGGGCAGTGGACTAAACTTCGGGACGAAACTGTAAAAGCTGTGGTGAATGATTGTCCCGGTTGCACAAAAAAAGATCAGAGGTCTTTCCAGCCACATTGCAGTGTCGCAAATCGTGATGTTCCTGCGGGCGTTATGACAGATGCACTGCAAGTTATGAATGAACTAAATCTTGTGGAAGATTTTCCGGTTGATAATATTACGATTTTTGAGAGGAAGGGGAGCCGGTGGGAAGTGGCTGTAACTTTAGACTTGAAAAGTGAGGATAAATAATATGAAAGTTCTTTTGATAAATGGAAAATCAGGCTAATCACGCTATTGGTCTTTAATGTTGAAATAATCAAACTGTATATAACCTATAATAACCTATTTCAATAAAGGTTATTATAGGTTATAATATTTAACGGAGTTGGATTATGGAAGATATCAATAATCAGATTTTTGAGCTGGAAAAACAAATTTCCTCATTGCCTGTTGGTTATATTTCAAAAAAACTTATTGCTGGAAAAGAACGTTATTATCAGCAATGGACCGAGAATGGTAAAATCAGAAGTAAATATATTAGGAATGAAGAACTGGAAAACTTCAAGAAAAAAATTGAACTTCGGAAATCACTTCAAGCAAAACTTTCTGAATTAAAATCCTCTGCTGCTTTCATAGAAAGGCCTTCCATAAATAATGCTCAGTTTAATCTGCGGGTCATGTATGGAAATGACCTGAAAGATTTCTCGGCACAAACTAAAGCATTCCAAAAGCGTAACTGTTATGAGCAGATTCAAAATTATCTTTACAGTGAAACTCTTGATAAAGTCTGTCTTGTTTATGGTTTAAGACGAACAGGAAAAACAACAATGCTACGGCAGTGTCTGTATGAAATGAATGATGCGGATTTTTCTCGCAGCGTTTATATTAAGGCTACTGTTAATGACACAATGGCTTCTCTAAATAAAGACCTGCAACAGCTTCGGAAACTTGGAATAAAATATGTGTTCATTGATGAAGTTACCCTTATCAGTGATTTTATAGATTCTGCTGCGATACTTTCTGATATTTATTCTGCTATGGGAATGAAAATTGTTCTTTCCGGTACTGATTCGTTGGGGTTTTGGCTTGCCGTTCACGAAGAATTATATGACCGTGCGGTAATGGTTCATACCACATATATCTCATTTGCGGAACATTCAAGACTTCTTAAAAGTAATGATATTGATGAATATATCCGCTATGGTGGAACTCTCAAGGCTGGCATATGGGATTTTGATAACAAAGAAGTAAATGTAGAAGATGCTTCTTTTAAGGATAATGAATCAACCCGCATCTATATTGATACTGCAATTTGTTCAAATATTCAGCATTCTCTCAAGTGCTATCAGGACGGGAATCATTTTAGAAATCTGTATGAACTATATGAGAAAAAGGAATTAACCGGAGCAATAAACAGGATTATAGAAAATGAATCACATAAGTTTCTTATTGGTATCCTTACTGATGATTTTAAATCACACGATCTGCATCTTTTAGGTCGAAATCTCAGAACTGACAGGGAAGAAGAAAATCGGCTGGAAATTTTTGATAATATTGATGAAAGCTCAGTTACAAAATCTTTGATGGAAATTTTAGAAATAAAGAATAAGGATTTGCAATCTGTTGAAATTACAGAAGACCATATGAGCGAAATAAAGGAATATCTTGAAGCTTTGGACTTACTAGATCATTGTGAACAGAGGGCAATAGGAAGAAAAGTCAGTTTTGCAGAGAATAATATATTTACGCAACCTGGAATGAGATTTTGTCAGGCTAAGGCTCTGGTTCATTCAATTCTTAAGGATGAAAAATTTGATGAATTAAGTAATCCGGTAAAGCTTTTTATTACAGATAGATTGCTTACTACTGTAATGGGGCACATGATGGAAGATATCGTTATTCTGGATACAAAGCGTCGTTATGAAAAGTCAAAAGAAGTGTTTAAGCTGTATTTTGCTGCCGGTGAATTTGACATGGTAATTTACGACAGCAGAAAAGCTGAAATTGAGTGTTTTGAAATCAAACATAGTGATGAAATCATAGATGATCAGGCTAAGCACCTTCTGAATGAAGATAATATTGCAAAAACAGAACAGATGTATGGAAGGGTTATTCGTAGATGTGTGCTTTATAAAGGGGAAAGTGGAACTGCTTCCAATGGTATTGAGTACAAGAATGTAGAAGAATTTTTGAAAGAATAGGCTAGAAAGTTGATTTTTTAAAATTACCCTTTATAGTTAAAAGCGATTTTTACAATGAACGCTTCTTTTTGTTCAGGAATCTCATTTTGCCAAAGAACAGGATATCATCTTCATCAAGC
>CAVHTI010000163.1:0-2859 GCA_963638805.1 Anaerobutyricum sp. | reverse complement strand
CAATTTCATTCATTTCATCTTCAGCATTTTCAGCAAAATCATCAGTTTTATCTTCAATGCCTTTCATTTTTTTCTCAGCATCTCTTACAAAAGAAACAAATTCATTTTCATTAAGGGCAAACTGCAATGACGGATACAAAATTATTGTAAAATCTTCATCGCCAATGTCTCCGCTTGTGCCAATCAAATTGAATTTACTGAATAATTTTAAAATTTCGTTTAAAGGTCCTTTGTCAAAACTCTGTTTAAAATCATATTTTTCAAGTTCCATGTTTAAATCTGATAAAGTGATTTTTATAACTTTGTCCAAAGAACCTTTGTGAAGTCTGTCAGAAAGCAAAGTCCACAGGCAACACAAAACGATGCTTTCAATTTTTCTAAACCTGAATCTGTTTACGGCAACTGACGAAGATATATTTTCATTCACAATATTTGAAAGCATAATAACGCCCGAATCTTTTTGAACAAGAACTTCAAATCCCATAAACGAAAAATACTGACTAAAAAAATCTGAATTTTTAGAAACAAAATAAAACATTTTGCGGTTTTCTTCGTCTTTGTCGCGGACTATAAATGTCTTTTTTAAAAGAACTCGCGAGCATTTTTGAAATAAGAGCCTTTCACTTGAAGTAAATTCCGAAGTCCAATATTCATTTATTGATTCACTACCTGTCATTTTTTTCTTGCCACCCAGTGCTTTGTAATAAAATTGTCACTTTCTATATAAGTTCCATCAGTTTCAATTAAATATCCGTTTTCCTTTGCATAAGAAATTGCCGCCAGCGATTTTAATATTTCGTCCTTATCCGAAAAATCAAATGTGGAATTGTCTATAATTCCTTTTTCACTTTGACTAAACAAAGAGTCCATATATTTTTTCATCTGGTCTTTTGAATAAGGATTATGCGATTCCTGCTCAAGAATATATTTTTGCCTCTGCAATTCCTCCTGTGACAATTCAACATATTCCGAAAGCGTATTGTGCAAAACCTGCTGACTTTTATGCGGATACATAAGCGATGACTGGTCTACATACTCGTATTTTTGAATGTTAAACAAAGGAACAATTTCATCGTTTGCAGAATGGTCTTCCGAAGAAATCAAAATGCGCAAAGTCTGTTCAACTACGCCGCGAATATCAAGCCCCTTGTTTCTGAGCATTCTTTCCCGCGCGATTGCAATGTGAATGTAAGTGTTAATTTTTTGTTTTATGTCATCCATGATTTTGTTGTAGTCGTCATGCAAAAACTTTTTGGTAGAATCAATCATTTCATAAATTCTTTCTTCCGCTTCCATATTTGAAATTTGATTAGAGTGAGCTTTTTCTTCTGCCACCAATTCAGAGCACAGCAAAGAAAAATGTTCAGACTCTTTCATTTCTTCAAGCTTCCGGGTAATAAAATTTCTGTAGATGTGAATGTTCTGCTGATGAACCAGTCTTGAATATTCCTTTATAAAATCACCGTCACAATAACTGATGATATTTTCCGTAAGACTTTCAAGGCTACCTTCGTGATTCATTTTTTCGATAATTTTTTTGATTGATGTAGATAATTTTTTTAAAGAAGATGAAAGAAGTTTTGCATCATTAACAGTAGGTTTTAAAATAAAATTGTAAAGTTCCTGCTTTTTTTCGTATTCCTTAGAATTAAAACGGTTATAAATATTTAAAATGTAACTTGAAAATTCAGGCGTTGCAGGCTTTTTAAGTTTTTGCAAAAATTCCGCCAGCGCAATTCCGTTGTCTGTCATCACAATGAATTTTTCAAAAGTCGTATCGTCCTGTTCTTCTTCAAGATAGCCGACCGTTATAAATTTTCGCAAAACAAAATTCGCTTCATCATTACCCGCCGTCGCAGTATTTTCTTCTTCAGTTAAATCCAGATGATTTTGCAGTAAAAAAGCCGCCAGCACATCCCTCAAATATGAACGCTCAAGCCTGAAAGAAATTTCCTTATCATACTGACTGTAAATTAATTCCAGGCAATCAGAATAAATGCGGCTATTACTTGTACTTGCAAGGCAATTAAAAAAATCCGACGGGATAATATCAAATACGTTCATGCGGTTTTTATTTTAACATAAAAAATATTGCAAAGGTAGGTGAGTTTTATAATTTTCTGGGCGTTCCCCTTCGCTTCGCTTCGGGTCGCTATGTCCGCACTTCGCTAACGCTCTAAGTCCTCGGCGTGCAAATAGCACGCCTGCGGTCTTCTCAGGACTTTTGTTGAAACAAAAGCCCTTCGGTGCTCCCAGCGCTAACGCAAATGTGGCGTACACAAAATGTGTTATTCTTGCACAAAAATATTTTGCGGGACGTGGGGACTATGCATTTTTCTTTAGTTCCAGAATCGTATCTAGAGGCAAACCCGTCGCTTCTGCAATTTTTTCTAAAGGCAAACTCATGGCAAGCAATTTTTTCGCAGTTTCCAAACTCTTGTTGTAAGCTCCTTTTTCTATTCCTTTTTTTATACCCTTTTCCATCCCAGCCTCGAACTTCTCTTCCATTAGCATTTCAAAAGTCATAAGTCCTTTCCTCCATTCAGCGTCGTTGCTGCAGGCTTCTACCTCTTCTTCAATTTCCTGGGTAAAAGCGTTTTCTGGGACGTGTGGTTATTCATTCGTCTCTAGTTTCAAAATTGTATCTAATGGCAGGCCTGTTGCTTCCGCAATTTTTTCTAAAGGCAAACTCATGGCAAGCAATTTTTTCGCAGTTTCCAAACTCTTGTTATAAGCTCCCTGTTCAATACCTTGTGTAATTCCTTTTTCCATTCCCTGTACTATTCCTTTCTCCATACCTTCTGCTATTCCTTCCTCACGACCTTTTTCAATTCCTTGTGCTATTCCTTCCACACGCCC
>CAVHTI010000162.1:0-2903 GCA_963638805.1 Anaerobutyricum sp. | reverse complement strand
GATTTTGAGGTCTTAAATCAAAAAATTGCGAAGGCGGATAAGGCAAAAGGGCTTAAAGAAAATATTTCGCTTTACGAAAGTTCTGCAAAAAATCACTCTGAGGCAAAGGAAAATCTGGCTCAGGCTCAAAATAAAATGGCGGATTTTCAGGCGTCTTACAATCAGTTGGAATCAAAAAAAGATGAAATGGCTGAACTTAAAAAACAGACAGAAAATGATTCCAGCAAACTTTCGCTTTTGGAAGAAAAGTTGAAAAAAGCCAGCCAAGCCCAGGAAAAAAAGTTGGCTCTGGAAAAACTTGCTAAAAATCGTGAGGCTTTTGGCCAGGAAAAAAATCAGAAAAAAGGGCAGATTGAGGAAATTAATTCTAAGCTTGGCGGAAAATCTGCGGCGGAAAAGTTGCAGGCCCTTAGTGATGAAATTCTTTCAAAAAATAATATTAAATCAGAATTGAAAAACGAAAAATCCAACTGTAAAAATCGTGATGATTTGCTTTCCAAAAAAGCCCTTGCTTTGAGCGAAAAAGAAAATCTTGAAAAAGAAAAAATCGCGATTGCAGAAAATCTGGAGCGGACTCAACAAACTCTTGACCAAATCCAGCAAAAGAAAAAAGACCAGGAAACAAAAAATCTTGCTTACACCATTTCGCTTTGCCTTGAAAAAGATTCGCCTTGCCCGGTTTGCGGTTCCTTGCAGCATCCGCGCATTGCAGAAAAGCCGGAAGGTCTGCTTGATTTTGACGAGCAGATTAAAACTTTTGAAGGTAATATCAAAATAATTCAAGACTCACTTTCGCGGGCGGAAAAAAAGATTTCGGCGGAGGAAGAAAAAATCCGCGGTTATGAAGAAAATCTTTCTAAAATAAAAAGTGACCGCCAGCTTTCGCTTGTGGAAGAAGAATTTAATTCCCTTTGCGACCAGATTGAAGAGCTGGAAAAAAATTCTGATGAAGTAAAACTCTGGGCTAGCACTCTTGAAAAACTGAAAAAAGAATATGATGCGGCCGTCGAAAAATTTAACCAGGCGGACAAAGAATATTCTGGGTTGGAAGGCGAATTAAAGGAACTGGAAAATTCTGCAGGCGACTCGCTTGAAAAATTGCAGGAAGAGAAAAAGTTTTTGCAGGAAAAAATTGCCGGTGGAAAAAAGACTTTTGAGATCTGGGAAAATTCTTTTAATCAGACTGGGACAAAACTTGCGGCAGAAAAAAAATCTGTGGCTCAGTACCAGGAGGATTTGGAAAAATACGAAAAGCAGGTTGCGGCGGACAAAAAACTTCTGGAAGAAAAAATTGCGGATTCGGTTTTTGCTGACCTTGTCGAAGTAAAGCAGAATATTATTGAAGATTCTGAGCTGGAAAAAAATCGCAAAAATTACAATCAGTTTTGCGGAGATTTGCAGTCGGCAAAAGATGCCGTGGAAGCGTCAAAAAAGAAAAATCCTTTGCCGGCAGGGGAAATTCTCAAAAAACTGGAAGAGGCTGGGGTGGAAGAAAAAACAATTTCTGAGCGACTGGAAAAAAACAATAATGATTTAAAAGAAAAACAGACAGAATATTATGATTATCAGTCGACTTTTGAAAAAATCCGGGCGGAGCAGGACAAAAAACTGGCACTTGAAAAGGAACTGGAACCGCTCAAGGCTTTGTCTGACAATTTGAACGGCTCAAATCCGCAAAAACTGCCTTTTAAAACCTGGGCTTTGACCTTGTATTTTGAACAGGTGCTGGATTTTGCTTCCCGCCGTTTTTATGACATTTCGGACGGTCGTTTTACTTTCAGTTTGAAAAAGCCAGAAGATGGGCGGGGAAATGGTCTTCGCGGTTTGGACTTGCAGGTTTTTGACAGCCACAGCGGAAAAATGTCTGATGCGGCAGACCTTAGCGGTGGCGAAACTTTTGAAGCAAGTTTGAGTCTGGCCCTTGCCATTACTGATGTTGTGCAAAACAGCAACGGTGGCATTCAGCTGGATTCGCTTTTTATTGATGAAGGTTTTGGCACTCTTGACCCAGACACTCTCGAAAAAGCCATGGCGGTTTTGACAGAAATCGGTGAAACAAAAATGGTCGGCATGATTAGCCACGTGAGCGAAATGGAAACTTATTCGGGAATTACGTCGGCAATTTTGGTGGACAAGTCGGACACTGGGTCGAAGATTCGCTTGAGATAGGGGGGAAAGGTAAGACTTTGGCCTGTTTAAGTTTGGAGAACATTTAAGTTTGACGGGCTGACACTAAAGTGATATATTTAAAAAAGGAAACGCCTGATTCACGTCGGTCGTCTCCATATAAATGATGATAAAGCCGTCAAGTATGCTGAAGAAAACTTTGGCGGCTTTACTTTTTAACTCTTTCTGCTATTAAAATAGGAAAGGGCTGTAAGGATCAAAATAGCTACATTAATAGCCAACGAAATAATTTCGTATAATGACACCTCAGTAAGCCTCCCTTATATCAAATTTCAGCGCAGGGCTGATTGAGTTCGGGAGACGCCGCCTTTAGAATCAGGCATTTCCAATAAGAAAATCTTAACATAGAAGTTTAGTTTTGTATAGTATAAAATCAGAAAAGTTTTTGGTTGTTCTTTTGCACTTGCTGCACGGTGGTTTTATTTTTTATTTCATGGTTTTTGCGGTAGCGCTGTGAAGCCCCTTTAGTCGACCGCAGGAGCCGCCGAAGGCGGTGACGAGGACGATGAGCGGATAGCGAAGGGCGAAACATAGCGACGGCAACTTGTTGCCGGACCGCCCTATTTGTATTCGTGTTGATTTTATAATAAAAGTGGCATAAAATTAAAGAAAGTTTTTATAAAAGAACATTTAATAAATTAAAGAGGAGCGCAAAACTTGTTCAGTTCTCAGTTCTCAGTTCTCAGTTCTCAGTTCTCAGTTCTCAGTTCTCAGTT
>CAVHTI010000161.1:0-2906 GCA_963638805.1 Anaerobutyricum sp. | reverse complement strand
ATTCATGACTTCATTTTAATATAAAAAAATGTAGATTAAAAGTTAATTTTCATGCAAAAATCTGAAAAACCATCTTTATTGAACTATAAAGTCACAATCTTTCCATAATTATCTGTTTTGGAAGCATCTTGTAGCACCAGTAAGAACTTGAAAAGGTAATCTTATTGTTTACTACACCGTTATTTTCAAACTTCATTCTTTTATCGAACATCAGTAACTGTAAATCTTTTTCCATAAATAACAGCTTTGGTGCAGAGTCGTTAAGCCAGGTATTCGCCATAATCAAAGCAAACGGCTTATCAAAACTTAATGCTCTTTCAAATATCCCTTTCTTATTTGTAAACGGCGGATTTGAAACGATACAATCCCAGCGTTCTTCCGGCTCGTAACTGAAAAAGTCCTTACCTTCCGAAATATGAGAGCGTATAACCTTAAAACCTTTTTCCTGCAAAATCTTATAGAACTGACTTTCTTCTGTATCAAACGGCAGCCATACAGTCCAGTCTTTTGGAATGTATTTCACAATGGGGAGTACGCCGTACGCCGGGGTATAACATTCGTCATTTTTACCCTTTGAAAACAATATATCTTTACTCGTCATAATTTTTAATTATTTTATTTACTCCTATACTGCAAATGAAAATTATCTTTCGTAACCGTAGTCACTGTCTTTCTTGTGTTTGCGTTCATTTTCTTTTTGCTTACCAGATTTTAATTGTTCCCGAACAGCATCTTTCATGACAGAAGCAAGAGAGTTTTCGTTCGTAGCACCACGCTTTTTAAGTTCACGGTTTACGCTTTCCCTTTCTTCTTCTGGAAGATTTTTAAGCACGTTGATTGTAGCTTGACGGAAAAGTTTAAGTTCTCGGTATTCTTTTTTGACATCAGAAATAAACTTGTTAAAAATATTTCTGTCATTTCCAGAGACATTTCTTTCAACAGATTTTTCCCTCACCTTCAGGAATTCTCTGTTTGTAGGCGTGTCAGTAAAAAGACCTACATAAGACTTTGACATTTCATCAAGATTTCTTTCATAATCCTTTATTGGAAGCATTGCAATACCATCTTTTTTTGCCTGACTAGCCGCTTCATAGTCTGAATCAAATGTTCCCATTACATCAATTCTTTCAACTACTTCAACCCCATCAGGAAGTTCGTTGCTGCCAGTCTTTGTATAACCTTTTATTGCCTCTTTTAAATCCCAGTCATTATCAAGACCAATTTCAATTTCTTCTGCGCTAGGACGAATCATATCAATAGATTTAATTCCATAATTTACAGCATCCTGCCCTTTTATAAGTGTTTCCAACTGTTCAAAATCAGGCTCAACACCTTCTCGGTTATATTCATCTTCAATAGATTTTATAGCCGATTTCAGCAATTTTGCAGATGAAGTATCGTGTTCATCTCCAGGAAGAATATCCATAGCCTCTTTTAAAGCCGGGTCAATGAGTTTTGAAAGATAGAAATCACCTTCAATGATTCCTTCTTTTACACAGTCTTTGTATGTTTCGTTTTTCATAACTTCATTGTCATAAATTCTTTGAACCTGTTTATCCAATGAAATGTTGTCGATTGTATCTTTTGACTGAACAATAGTTTCGGCAAGTTTTTCAAGAATATTCCACTTTTCGCCATTAATATTTGAAAGATGAAAACCTTTTTTTGTTTCAAGAAACTTTGGGTTTTTCTGAAGTTCAGCACTTATCTCTTCGTCACCTCCCCTGTTAAACCCTCTTAAATCAATAGCGTCATTAAGGAGAAGAGATACAGTGTTTTCTTTTATTTCACGGTCAGAATACTCAAGGTAATCATATTCAGACATTTTTTCTGCGTCAATCTTAGAAGCAAACAATTTCTCAATCTGTTCCCAGCTTACCTGTCTTAAATCAGCACGGACTTCCCTTAACTTGTTGATTGATTTTTCAAGTTTATCACGGTCAACATCATCAAGAGTTTTGTCATATTTGATTTTTGCATTGTAGTCGGAAATAACCAGGTCACAAATTGCATCTGGAGTGTATTTATGAATTTCACCTCCGCTTTCAAGTGCCAGGTTACCGAATTTGTCATTGAGCAAATGAGAATACTTTGTTGCAATATCAAAATCATTCTCATCCGTGAATCCACCCTTCCATTCTGCAAGTTCATCACCAAGGTTTTTATCATCAGTTTTAAGATATTGCATAATATCTGATGTTAAAGCCGGTTCATAAGAATAATATCTGATGAGCGGAGTAAGGATTTTCTGATGTTCGTAAGATTCTTCAGTTCCGTCACCTTGGTCAAGTTCATCAATAACAGTTTCAATAATATCTTTTGTATTTCGGACTTCTCCTGGTTCACCTGTAAAATCTTCCGAGAAATCAACAACATGGAACTTATCCTGCTGGTCAATATAGACTGCAAGGTCGTTGTAGCGGAGGTAACGCATCATACATTCTGCCTGTTCTTCAGAAATTTCAGGTTGCCCAGGCAAATTATTTTTGTTAAGCAACTTTGCAATTTCTTCAGCGTCCATATCGCCTTCATCACTGTTTTCTGGTGTAAGAATGAAAGACTTCAACTTTTCGTCTGCATTTTCAAATTTCTGAGATACAGTTAGCATCATTTTAAGTCTTTCAGACATTTCAAGAGGATTCAATTCATTCAAAATCAGTTCACGTTCTTCCTTAGTAACAGAAACTTCTTCATCTTCAAATTTTCTGATAAATTCAGGTGATGTAACATTGCGGTTTTCAATAGACATAGAATTTTCTCCTTTTTTCTCTTCCATCAGTTTATCCTTCTCTATCTTAATTTCTTTTTCACCTACAAGGTCTTTCATAGGCTGAGTAAAGAAGTCTTTAATTTCAGAAATTTCTTTAATTTCTTCAGCAGAAAATTCTTTCGCAATATAATTGGCA
>CAVHTI010000160.1:0-3026 GCA_963638805.1 Anaerobutyricum sp. | reverse complement strand
TATTTTCTTGGAACGGCCCGAGATGCTGCAAAAATCAAAGACTCCAATGTTAAGCAAATTTTTTATCCAGATGCTATACTTATGCTTGGCGTTGAAGAAAAGGTTATCAACGGAACTTCTATAAAAGTTTATTCAAAAGAACGACTATTAATAGAACTTATCCGACATAGAAATAAAATTCCGTTTGATTACTACAAGGAAATTATCAACAACTACAGAAACAAGATTTATGAGCTAGATGAAGAATGGCTTGAAGATAATGTTGGAAAATTCCCCGGTAGTAAAAAAATTATGAACACCATCCAAATTGAGGTTTATTAATGATAAGTATTGATGTAGAAATTCAGAAAACAAAACTAGAAGGATTTACAGAAGAAGCTGCAACTGCAAAGGTCTGCTAGGACATTATTCTTAATGCAATCAGCAGAAGCAGTCTTAGTAAAAATGTAACCATCAAAGGCGGTGTCGTAATGAGGAGCATATCTCAAAATGCACGTCGTGCAACTCAGGATGTTGATATCGATTTTATCCGCTACTCTCTTGCCGATGATTCAATCAGATATTTTGTTGAAAAACTAAATAATATTGAAGGCCTCAAAATAGAACTTTACGGAAAACTTGAAGAACTAAAACAACAGGATTACCACGGAAAAAGAGCATTCATCAGAATTACAGATTCCTTTGGATTTGAAGTTACAAGCAAAGTTGATCTTGGAGTTCATAAGCATCTTGATATTAAACAGGAGGAATTCTGTTTTGATATTGCACTCCAGAATGATGGTGTAAGTCTTCTGATAAATTCAAAAGAACAGATGTTCACTGAAAAACTTCGGTCCATTCTTAAGTTTGGAACGCGTTCTACAAGATACAAAGATATTTTTGACCTTTACTGGCTTTCTGCTCAGCTAGATAACAAAGTACTTCTTCACTGTTTTGATATTTATATTTTTTCTGACCCAGGCATGAAAGAAAACACAATTGAAGATATCCAACAGAGAATCAGAAAAGTTCTTGAAAATCAAAATTTCAGAAAACTTGTTTCAGCTTCAAAGAAAAAACTGGCTTGATACAGAAGATGACCAAGCTTGTGACGGCTTAGTAAACTTTTTAGCTACTTTATAGCCCCCACCACCTCCCCCGCACACAAAAAAAAAGACCTTACACCACCGCAAAAAAGGTGAATGTAAGGTCCAAAGGGAGTGTATTATTTATTTTAGAATGTTATTTTGAAGCTGTCACAGAACCTATGTAAATTACAGCATCTTCTGTAGTATAATTTACCATCTCCTGTGCGAAAACTTTTATCATATTAATTTTCTTAGCAGAATCTTTTATATCAATTGTAAATTCTTTTGCTTCTTTTACAGCACCATCAGTATGCGCAAGTTCTGCTACTACAGGCCATCCATCTGTATTCTCATTGAATGAGATATAAATCTTACCAGGTGTATAATCAGGAGCATACATTTTGAATGTCAGCTTTGAATATCCTGCTGGGTCAAACTCAGTTGGAAGGTAAATCAAACTGTTCCAACCTGTAGCTTCAACTTTAATAAAGTCACCATCTACAGTTGCTTTTGCAGCATACGATGAATCTCCTGAATAGCTCCATGTTGAAGCATCCAACACAACAACTGAAGTTTCATCTTCTTTTTCTGTGTCAGTACCAGACTCATCTTTTGTGTTGTTGTTACAGCCAACAAAAGCCATAGAAAGTGCCAAGAGGGCAGCTACTGTTAATAATACCTTTTTCATTTAGTTTTCTCCTTAATCCTAATTTTTGTTTTTATGTAAAAATGTTTAAAAAAATTACTTTTTGAAATGCTCTTTACAATAAAGGGCTGCCATTTTCTGACAGCCCTGTTTTTATTGTCTTAATTCAGACTAGAATGCTACACCAGCTGTGAATGGTACAGACCATTTGAATGAGTCTTTGCCAATTTCAGCAAGGAATGCAACGTCAAGTGAACAAGAACCTACGTTGAATGTAACACCAGGTTTTACTGCTACGTAGAAGTTTGTTGAACCATCGAATGCGATTGGGCTGTATTCACCAGCGTTACCGTTGTTCATGATTTCAAGGTATGGTGTGTAAGCGCCAATGCCGTATGTTGCTTTAAGGTCAAATGTCATGAATGATGTATCGCCATCTTCGCCAGATACACGGATTGTAACTGGAACACAAGCCATAACTTTCAAGTTACCTACAGAATATTTCAAGTAGTTATCAAGACAAATACCGCGGAGTTTGTTGTCACCATTGTGAGACCAACTACCGTTATCAGAGTCAAAGTAGAAACGAGCGTTCAAGAATCCGTAGAATCCTGCACCGAATGCAGCACCGTAATCAGCACCTACAGCGAGGATACTTCTGTTTCTCTTAGCACCTTCATCACGCCAAGCCAACTGTGCACTGATTGGAAGTCCTGTAAGGTCAGCAAAGCTGTAAGCAAGGCTAACACCGTAAGCAGCTGTACCTTCAGTTTTTGTGTTAGCAAATACATTGCCAGTACCAGGAGCAACTGTTAATTTTGCTGTAAGACCAGAAATTGGTGTTACTTCTACTTCAAAACCTGCACCAGAAGCTGTGTTGCAGTTAGACCATCGTCCATCCCAGCCAGAAGCCTGAGCAAGTGAAGCACCTGTAGCATCCTGCCACCAGTGAATCTGTTCTGTGTATCCGTCACCTTCAACATCACCAAGAGTGATTTTTACCATATCAATTGGCTTGAACCAAAGGCTTGTAGAACGAACTACAAGGTCAGCTTTTCCAGAACCACTATAGTTATACCAGAACTGGAACTTAGCACCAGCATTGTCTCCGTTTGCAGAAACAACGAGTGCATCAGCATCTTTCTGATCTACAGCGTTAAGCTTGAAAAAGTTAACACCATTATCTGCATCACCACTAGCAAGATCGCCTGTCATATAAACTTTGGCAGCCATATCTGCAGCAAAAACACTTGAAGCCAGCATTACTGCTGCGCCTAAAATTCCTACGATTTTTTTCATTTGAAAAAATCCTC
>CAVHTI010000159.1:0-3037 GCA_963638805.1 Anaerobutyricum sp. | reverse complement strand
TTTTTTTATTTAGCCTTCATTACAAAATCTTGATTTACTTTATGCTCAAGCTCTTTCTTTTGAAAGCATGGAAGCAAATCGTCTTATTGACCAGTCCGAAGAAGAAGTTCTGGATAATACTTTAGACACTGAAACGGAAAAAGAAATCACAGAAAGCGACAATAAGCTCCGTGAAAAGTTCAACAAGACTCGTGATATTGCTGAAAAATATCTTGATGACAATGCTGACAGATATTTGAGGGAAACTTTCAATGATATTCTGAAACGTAATGGTGAATATTATAATTTTGTTGAAGCAGAAATTTCAGAAGATGATGAAGAATTCAAATGGAATAATGCACTGATTGATTTATTTAATGAAAATCCTATAAAAAAAGAATCACTTGCAAAATTTAATGAAGAATGGGAAGTTTCTTTAACTCCGGCAGAAGTTTTGTATTATTTTGTTGAATCAGAAAAAACTTTATATAACGAAACTGTAGAACGATTAAAAAAATCTTCAGGTGAAGAAATACCTCTAGGTTTGGTTCGTTTTGTTGAAGATTTGAATTCCATCAACCTTGAAAACGGCAGGTTCAGTCGTGAAAATCTGATAAGAGCAGAAGAGTTGAGAAATACAAGGGAGGCTGAAAAAGCCTCCCAGGTTGAGGTCGAGGTCAAGAATGAATCTATCGAACAACCGGATGTAACTATATCATATTCTGAAAATTCGTCAACGGTGGATTTATCTGAATACAAGGCTAAACTTTCTCATTTCAATCCTGAAAACAAAGAAAGATTTACTCAGAAACTTATTGAATACGCTATGGATTCTTCTGCTGTTGAATTACCGGAAGTTGAATATTCTCGAGAAAATTACAATAAGTATTTCAACCGTGGAAACATTGAAAGCCCTGTAGAAAGTTTGAAAATGGGTAATAATCAGTTTGAAAAGTTTAACCAGCCTGATAGAAGCAATTTGATTGCAGCAGCATATTTAACATTAAAGCAGCCGTCTGTTGTTATTGAAAAAGAAACTTATGATGAAAAATCAGAAAGTTTTAAGCCACTTCATGTTTACGGAAAATCATTTTACAGGGTTGAATCTGGAAATAAGAGAGCTGTTGAATCTGTTGTTGTATTCAAGAATGCAGAAAACATTGTAATCGGTAGCCACAACAACGATATTGACAATTTTGTAAAACAAATAAAAACGGCTGACCAGATTATCTTTGCAGATAAAAATGTCAGCCGAGTAATTACGCAGCTCAATGAAGAGGTGGGTAATCATGTATCGGTTTACGGTATAAATACCGAACCATTAAATAAATCTTATAATCCTGATGAAATTTTGTCAACAAACAATAAACCTACCTTTGAAGAAAAGTACAACTATGCAAAAAAGATTTTTGAAGACAAAACTTCAGGTTGTGCAGATGATGTTTTCACTTTTGAAGAAATGTATAAGTGGGAAGGAGATGTATTCCAACTAAAAAAAGCTAATGATATAGCATTGTTTGATAGTGTTTCCAGAATGATTTATGACAACATTGATTTTGGAGAACTTTTGCCTCAAACTGGCAATTCTAATTATGATGAGTGCTTTGATACAAGTGTAAGATTTGATTTTACCGAAAAAATTGCTGGTCTTGTTTTGGATAGAGAATTAACTTCTCTTGATGAAATCCAGCAGTATGCCAAAGACCATAATGCCGAAGCTGCTTTAGATGTTAAGTATGATTATGCTGAATATTTTTTCAAAGACAAAACTTCTGATATGGCAGACCATGTTAGAACATTTAATGAAATGCAGAATTTTGTTGAAAAAGAGTTCCCTGATAAATCAAAAGAGTGGAGACTTGAAAATATTGTTTCAAGAATGCTTTATGGCAATATTGATTTAAAAAAAACTTCACTTTCTTCAAAAGACTTTGACGAGTTATACAATGTTGATGGTTACGATTTAAGATGTGACCTTTGCGATGATGTAGCCAAAAAACTTGTTACTGGAAATTTTAAGGATTTTGATGACCTGCAAAAATATGCAGAAATTCAATCAAAAGAAATTGTAGAAAACTTCCTTTCCAAAAATAAAGAAGTTATCAATCGAAAAGGAGAAAATACCATGGCAAAAGGTACACCAAGAAAACGAATCTATGTAACTAGTGAAGAATGGAACGCATTAAGTCATCTTGCTGATGCTGCAAAGATGGACTGGTTCTATGAAGAAACATACAAGACAAAGACTATCAAGAGAGATTCTCTTGATGATTTAGGTACAGGCTATCTTGCCCAGAACTTATACGAATTGTCTGGTGAAGAAAGAAAACTTGTAAACGATGTTTTCTCTCGTGCAGAAATTAAAATCTTTAATAAAGCCGAAGAAGACAAAGCTCTGAAAAAGTTGGAAGAAGAAGATAAAGTTGAAAATCGAGATGTTACATCACCTGAATTTATCAAAAAACTTGAAAATGAAGAATTTTCTGTCACTAAAGACGAACGTGAACAGATTTTACATGAAGTAAATTCTCTTGAAATGTCTGCTCCTTCTGTTGCTACAAATTACGTCCTCAAAAAACTGAAGGCAGCAGGTATTGAAGTAATTACAGACAAAGAAGAATTTGACCGCATTTTACAGCGTGAAGAACTTTTGCAGAAAATGACTGCTGACTTATCTGAATTTGAAAGTCTTGCAAAAAGGGTAGAAGAACAGGAAGCAAGAACTAAAGAATTGAATTCTCAAAAGCAGGATTTAGATAAGCAAAAAGAAGAAATTAAAAGCCAAAAATGGAACGATTATGTTTCTTTTTTAAATGAAATTTCAAAATTTTTACCTGACGTAGATACATATTATCACAATAAATGCCTCGAAATAAAGGTAGAAGATTTTCCGAATAAAATTCCTCTGTTTGAAAAAGAAGAAGGAAATTGGTATTTATTTAAAGATAATAGTCAACTTTATTTCCTTGTGAGAAATAAACGTGATGATACTTGCTATACTTTTAAAGTTTCTTCCAATTATGATGAAATTAGTCATTATTTTGCAAATATTACAGAG
>CAVHTI010000158.1:0-3057 GCA_963638805.1 Anaerobutyricum sp. | reverse complement strand
CGTAAACATCAAAGCGCACGCCTTTGCCGTAGTAGTCCACTTTACTTTCTTTTTGAGAGGCGGCCTGCTCAACGTGGTCAATTTTAATGTCGAGCAGGATTTCTAACAATTCTTTTGTAATCTCAAGATTTTGCGAAAGCACCCTGCAAAAAATGTAGTCATCCGCGAACGTTAAACGTTCCCAACGCTGTGCGGGAGTTAATTTTTCTGTCATTTTGGTCTCCTATTACTTTTTTTTCTCTATAAGTAATATGGATTCATTTGCACAAAATTTACATTTTTTGGGGATTTTTTTTGGAAAATATGGATTTTTTTTAAGTCCTGCTCCAAAAACACTAGAAATATACAAGCAATCGCGGAAAGCTGGCCTGAAATGTAAACTGCTCAAAGCAGTTTGTTCAAGTTTCTGGTCCAGTTTTGGAAACAAGCCCCTATTCTGATCCATTTTTTGTCTTCATTTTCCTGATTCGGTATCCATACTATATGATAGCGCAATCCCAGGTTGAATAATTTAAACTTTCGTAATCGGACATATTTTCCTCCAGTGTGTTGCTTTGATCGGTTCACACTGTGATTATATGTCCTTTTCTTTTTATTTAAATTCCAGAAACTGTCAAACTCCGCTAGACCTCCGCCTATAGCAGGAGGATCTTCTTGTCACTAAAGTGAATTTAACGCAGTGTCAAACCAGGTGATTCTTTTTGTCAGCCAGTCTTTTAGATAATCAAGTTCACTTTGATAAGTTGTTCTGTCTTCATAACCGTCAGGATTTCGCCAAACGTAAGTTCCAAGAATTGGCCAGCGTGTAAAATTCAACCCAGCATCAGAAGACAAAATATCGCCAAAATCAGAAATTGTTGTAACCTGCACAGAAGAATCTTCGGTCGCACCGGAAATAACATTCAACAAGTCCTTTTTTTCATTCCAACGCTCTTTTACTGCAGTAACAAAATTTTTATCTGTGAACAGGCGTTTATTCCAAAAACCGTATTTTATCAGGAAACCTTCCGTTGAAGGAGTAGTTACAAACTGATTTGTATTTCCAAAACCAATATCAAAATCCCAAAGTGGCCCCATGTGAATTTTTGAATCAGAAGGGTCAAAATACATATAAATAGACGAAAAATTGGCAGCGTCAGGATTTCTTGCAATTTCGTTTACAAGGTACCAGTCAATAAAAGAATCTTCGTCCTGATATTTTCGCCAGCCATTTTCCGGGTCCGTGTAATTTTCACCAAAAAGAACGTCCTCAACACTGTTTATGTAATCCTGAATTTTTTCCCAATCCTCATAATCATCAGGATCTTTAAGCGAAATGCAAACGCCGTTCGTAGTTGTCCAATTATAAGTTTCGTCCAAGCGCTTATTAACTTCAATAATCCAACCACCTTCAGAAAAATCAGAAACATCGCTCACATCTTTTATGTTAACGATCTGTTTATCAATTTTGATACGCTCGGTCAGCAGATAAATTCCGTAATATTTTCCATTTACAAAAAGATTTATCTGTTTGGTATGAGGATTCCAGTCCATGTTGTCAAAAATTTCGTTTCCAAGGTAGTAGGCAAGTTGATTTCGGAGCAGAGTTTTATCACAATAATTTGCAATCAGGGCATAAGATTTGTGTTTGCCGTTTGCCATATCAAAAAGATTTGCCTTTTTATCAAGTTTTAAAGAATAAGATTTTTTAGGCATACCCCACGACGAATTTCCCCGCCCTTTAATATCCATAGTAAAATCTGCATTATTTTCTGAATTCTGATTATCAATTATTTTACACTGAGCAAGGTCAAGTTCCTGATCTTCCAGCCAAATTTTTGTAGTAATGTCATCAATTCCAGCCGGCAGGGTAACCAGCATAACAGGATTTTCAAATTGCTCTAAACCAACGTCCACAAAAATTGCAGAATCAGTCACGCCAGTACTGTAAAATCCGGATTTATTCACGGCGTAAACCGTAAAATCATAAGACTTACCAAGCTGACCACTCATAAAAGAAAAACTTTCAAAGGAAGAATCCAGTTCAACAATGGAAGTATTTTCTTCACAGTCAATTTTAATTACAGTTTTACAAAAATTCTCGTCATCAGGATTTTCCCACGCAAGATTGATAGCGCTATCCTCGGAAGAAAACGTAAAATTGCCAACATCAAAAGTATAAGTCTGGCCGGCAGAAATTTCTTTTAAAACCCCCTCGCTTTTATTGCCGCTAGTATCCATTGTTTTTACTGTAAAAGTGTAAGTTGTGCCGGCGCTCAAATCAGAAATTACCGCACTTTGCTTACCAGGAGCTACAAAAATGCTGTCCTTTGACATTACAGAAAAAGCTGCTCGACTGGTTGAGTATTCAGCGTTAACGTAAGTTATTTCAATTCCAAAAAGGTCGCCGTCGGTGTCAGTTGGGTCAGTCCAGCTAAAAATGACGTTAACTTTGCCGTCAGTGCCGTTTACGCATGCCACAGAAAGTTCACTAACCTCCCCCGGCGCCGTTTTATCAGACGTATCAAGTGGAGTTGCCTTTACTTCTACCGCATCAGAAACATTATGATTATTATCCAGAGTATACAATTTGAACGTATATTCAGCGCCATTCGTAAGTCCTTCAAAACTTGCAATTGATTTTTGGCCGGGTTTTCCTTCAATTACCAGACTGGAATTTCCACTTTCAACGGCGGGATCAACCGTTACGCGCGTTGCATAAAAATCCTCATCAACCGGATTCGTCCACGTTAAAGTTGCTTTTCCATTTGCCGCAATAACAGCATTTTCATCAAGAGACACCACCTCCGGCGCCGTTGTATCTGCAACCTCCGTTTTACACGCTGTGACCAAAAAGGCAAAACCCGCAAGAAAGAGCGCTACAAATGCCTTTACATTTTTTTTCATATTTCCTCCTCAAGAAACTGATTTAAAACAAAAAAAGACCGCCCGCACTCACGTTTTCACGCAAATACGAACGGTCTTTCATTTACCGAATAAAATTTATTTAAGAGAAAGTTATCACTGAACTGAACTGAACTGAACTGAACTGAACTGAACTGAACTGAACTGAACTGA
>CAVHTI010000157.1:0-3125 GCA_963638805.1 Anaerobutyricum sp. | reverse complement strand
TTAAAATGTGCAGACGGTAAATTAAAAATCTACTTTCCTGTAGGCTACCGAAAACCTGGTGACCATGCGGACGAAAAAGAGATCCGCTCAAACATTTTGAATTTAATTCATATTTTGAAAACTTACGGCGAAAAGGGAGAAAATCTTTTGCTGGTCGAGCCTTTTTCAAAAAATCCGCAAAAGTTTTTTCCAATTCATGCTTACATTTTTATAATCCGAGATTTTCTTTCTAACGGATATTTTTCTATAAAAGAACAGCGCTATCAAAAAAATGCTGGCGGGAAAATTAATTGGGGGCGGACGATTAAAAATGTAAAGCCAGAATTTTCTGACGGGAACGTTTTTTATCTTGATTTTATCACTCAAAAAAATCTTTATTCCCAAAGTGAAATGATTTGTAAAATCCACAAGGCTTTGGTTTACGAGTGCTTTTCAAAATTGGGATTTTTGTTTACGACTTTTATGCCAGAAAAAAGCGAGTTGAAAATGAATAAGACTCTCTTTCTTTCTGTGATTAAAAAGGTGGCGAGTGAAACTTTTAATGAAAATACTCTTTTTCTTTTTAAAAATATGATTGATGTCCTTGAGTGGCTGGACGATTTTAACGAAAAAAAAGATTTTGTTTACGGAACGGAAAATTTTCACGTCATCTGGGAGCGGATGATTGATTCAATTTTTGGTGAAAGTGATAAGGAAAAGTTTTACCCCAAAGTTTACTGGCACCTTTATGGAGAAGGAAAATCTGAAAGCACTTTTACTTTTAATGATGATGAAAAACGCAATTCTTTAAGGCCTGACACAATCATGATTTTAAACCGCGGAAAAGTCGGTCAAAAGATTTTTGTTCTTGATGCAAAATATTACCGCTATGGTGCTAGCAAAAATAAATATCACCTTCCGGACAGTTCAAGCATTGTAAAGCAACTGGCTTACGGTAAACATATAGAAGAAAACGCTAGCCCTACTTGTGTAGAAAATCGCCTGCCCGAAGATGTTCGAAAAAATATAGAAGAAAATTCAATTTTTAACGTTTTTATAATGCCTGCAAATCTTGAAGACGATATAAATTCTGAAAAAATGAAAAACATCGGCTGGGCCAGTGCGGATTATGTTTTGCCGTTTTTTGGCGATGGTGATGATGATGAAAAATCTGATTGTCAAAAATCCTGGTATAAAATTCACGGAATTTTGCTGGATACCAAATCCGTTATGGAGCACGCGGCTTTAAAAGATGAAAAATGGAAGATGAAACTGGTGGCATGCGTGAAAAAATCAGTCTTCAGTAAATAAATTTCTCAGAAAAAAATACCGAGGTTCCTACATTCTTGGGGGCTAATCCTAGATTTATCAAAAACATTTCCCCTTACTTTACCAAACCCCAGAAATTTGGTATCTCAATAAAATATTCGGGCCATTAGCTCAGTGGTTAGAGCAGAGGACTCATAATTCTTTGGTCCTAAGTTCAAGTCTAGAGACCAGATATAAATTAGCACTTCGGGATAGGTGCTAAATCCTTATATTACAAGCATTTACAGAATAATCTGACCTTCAGAGGTTTTGAAATGTCAACCAAATATCAACTTGGTTGTCAAAAACTTTTGGAGGCGCAAATGGATTCAAATTATCACATTTTTAAGAAATCCGTAAAATCAAAGAACAAAACAATTCATCGCTGGTACTATTACTATGTTGATCTAGTGACCGGTAAAAAGATTCAGAAGGTTTGCAGCGGTTGTAAAACTCAAGCAGAAGCATGCGCTTTTGTATCAAATTTACCACCAGTTTATTCAGAAAAGAAAACAACAATCAAAGACATTGCAGAGTGGATGTATATTCCAGGCGGACCACATCTTGAACGGCAGGCAAAACTTGGAAAGGCTTTCACGACAGAAACGCTTGGAACTAAGCGTAATTCATTAAATATTTTTGTTGATGAGTTTGGTGAACTGGAATTGCAGAACCTTACAGTTCCCATGGTAATAGATTTTCTGATGGAGGATGAACATTCCGGCAGCTGGAAGAATGGATTTCTGACCGTTGTTGGAGAAGTTTATTCAGAAGCACCGTTTCATAATCTCCCCTACATTCCTGCACTGCAATTTCCAAAGTTCAGACGAAACAGCAAGAAAAAAGATATTTTCACGGTAGAAGAATTGAATACCTTTTTTGATGAAAAGCTCTGGATGAAATACAGCGAAGAAAAGTACAGGAAATTTCCACAGTTTAATGAAGGCTATAAGGCTATGTATCTTATGTTCCTTTGCTGTATAAACTGCGGACTTCGTATTGGTGAAGGCATTGGAACTCGGGTTAATCAGTTTTTGTTTGATGAAAAGGTTTTTGTTGTTGATGGATTCTGGAGCCAAAACCAAGAAATCCATTAATTGCAAGAGTTTTTCGTGAAATAACATATTCTGATCAGCTTGGTTCTGGTATGCGGCATCTTTATCATGATGTTCCATTGTATTCTGGCAGTAATGCCTTTCCGCAGTTTATGGACGGAGATGTTTTTAAACTTATTGTTCCTTTGAATGATGGTATTGCTGCAGCTGGTGAGTTTGGTATCAATGAAGATGAATCAACTACCCAGAAAACTACCCAGAAAATACTCGATTTTATAAAATCGTATCCTGGAATTACGCAGGCTGAATTGGCTAAAAAATGCGGTATTTCAACAGATGGTATAAAATGGCAGATAAAACAGCTTAAGCAATCAGGAAAAATTGAGCGTATTGGTAGTGACAAAGGTGGTCATTGGGAAGTAAAGGATTAAAATTTATGAAAAACTTGTTGGATATATCAGTTATAGAATTCTTCCAGAATTGTAACAGAGTCAGTAAGCCATTTTTCTTCATCATCTGATTCTTCTGTTTCTGTTGTTTCAGGAGAATCTGTATCACTTGACTCAGTGATTTCGTTTTCCTCTTCTTCCTGTTCTGTAAAACTGAAATCCTTAGAAAGATAAATAGATTTACCAGGAAGAATAGAAAGTGAAGAGGTGCAGGTTGAATAATAAGATCTTTTCGAACTTTTAGCTTCCAGATTTATATTTGAATAATAGATATTTTTTGTAGATTCGTTTGAAACCTTTATTTCAACTGTAAGATAATGCGCTGTACCAGAAT
>CAVHTI010000156.1:0-3160 GCA_963638805.1 Anaerobutyricum sp. | reverse complement strand
ACCTAATTGTTCACCGTAATAACGTCTCTTACCACGACCTGCAGCCTAGTCATCTACAAGATTTTTGAAATTCTTGCTTGTAAACTGTCTGAATAAAATGTCAGCCAAAGTAGCCATAATGGCATCATATTTAGCTTTATCTTCAAACAATCCTTTATAGGCATCTTGACTTTCTTTAAAGCATTCCATAGCTGCTTTATTAAATTCTTTAGGGAACACACCTTGTTGAAAAATTTGAGGATTACTTGTCTGTGCAATATCAATTAACTTTTCATTATGACTAAGTTTCTGCTGCAACGCACCAATAATAACTCTGTCACTTTCAGTGAAATTACCTTTATATTTCTCATTAATCTTTTCAATAATTTCATCCAATGGAGATTTTGGATTTTTTGATCCAGCTCCAGTTTTCTGTGCAGGTTCATAAACGCCTTTTGTATCAGCTACAAGTCCAATTGTACCTTTAAAAGTTTCTCTAAGCTTGTAATATTCAAGGTTCAAAAGGCTTTCTATATCAATCATTGGTTCTGAATCAGATGGCAGAAGCTTACTTAAATATTTACAAAATAGATATTCATTATGTAAATCTTTATCAAACATTCGTGTTACCTGACTTACAAAATCATAGTAACGTACAAGTTTTCTAAGTTCACGGCGGAAGTTATATCTTTCATTAGAGGTTTTAAGGTTATATGAATCAGCAAAAGGCTTAAGAACAACACTCAATTTTCCAAGTGCATTCTTGTCTTTATTTGAAAGTTTTCTGTAAGTCTCAACAAAGTTATTTACATCGTTATCATCATAGATTCCATAGCCGCGGAGAGTTTTCTGAGTTGAATAAAGCAAATCTGCATTTACTTCTTCTTTCAGATATGTTTCCTGATAGAAAGGCTGGAATGCATCATAAATATCATCTTTAGAGTTTACAAAGTCCAGAATGAAAGTATCATCTTTTCCGCTGCATGTTCTATTCAAACGGCTTAAAGTCTGAACAGCTTTAATTCCACGAAGCTTCTTATCAACAATCATCGTATGAAGAAGAGGTTCATCAAAACCAGTCTGATATTTTTCTGCAACAATCAAACAATTAAAGTTGTTGTGGAATTCTTCCTTTGTTTGATTTTCACTGATATGTGATTCATCTTTTCGTACATTAAGGCCTGCTTCTGTGTATTCAATTTCACCGTCTTTTACCGCACCACTGAAAGCAACAAGAATGTCCATTGCATCTTCATAGCCTTTAATTTTTATCTGCCGTTTCATTTCATGATAGTAACGTACAGCTGCTAGACGACTTGAAGTAACTACCATCATTTTTCCACGACCACCAATTTTGTTCTTAGTGGTGTTCATGTATGTTTCAATAATGATTTCAGATTTCTGAGTAATGTTTGTAGGATGTAGCTGTGCATATTTCAATATGACTTTTGTTGCCTTATTGCTTGGTAAATCCGGATTATCAGGAAAGTTTTTGGCAATCTTATAACAGGTGTCATAAGTCATGTAGTTTTTAAGTACATCAAGAATAAATCCTTCCTCAATTGCCTGTCGCATGCTGTAAATATGGAACGGATGAAAACTTCCATCATCTGCTCGAGTACCAAATATTTCCAATGTTTTGTCTTTTGGGGTTGCAGTAAAAGCAAAAAATGAAAGATTTTTGTGTTTTCCATGAGCTATCATTTCTTTAATGATTTTGTCATCTTTTTCAATTTCTTCTTCAGCTTTACCTTCAATTTCTGCATATTCTTTTAATGCATCTTCTGTATCTGCAAGGGCTGTTTTTAATTTCAATGCAGCAGAGCCTGTCTGTGAAGAGTGTGCTTCATCAACAATTATTGCATAATTACGACCTTTTACTTTATCTACAAGTTCATAGATTACAGGGAATTTCTGCAAAGTAGTAACAATGATTCTGTCACCATTATTGATTGCATCTTTCAAGTCCTGTGAATTTTTCTTTTCATCAATAGTTGTTACAGAACCAAGCGTATGGTCAAATCCGCTGATTGTTGCCTGTAACTGTGAATCAAGAACTGTACGGTCTGTAACTACAATTACACTAGAAAAAATTGCATTGTTTTCTTCATCATGAAGTGAAGCAAGTCTGTAAGCAGTCCAGGCAATCGAGTTTGATTTTCCGGAACCTGCACTGTGCTGGATAAGATAATTTTTTCCGCTACCGTTTTCCTTAACATCTGCAATAAGTTTTCGTACGACATCCAGCTGATGATAACGTGGAAAAATCAAAGTTTCTTTTTTTACAAGTTCAACATCTCCGTCTTCTGTATATTTCTTTTCTTCAACAATCTGCAGGTGAATAAACTTCTGCAGAATATCCATCATGCTGTCTTTCTGAAGAACGTCTTCCCACAAATAGCTTGTTATGTAGTCTTTATCAGTTGTGGATGGATTTCCTTTTCCACCGTCTTTGCCAGCTCCATTAGAGCCTTGATTAAATGGCAAGAAGAAAGTAGATTTTCCGTTCAATTTTGTTGTCATGTAGATATCATACAAATCAACACAAAAGAAAGCCAAAACTACTATTTCACGAGGATCTCTGTCATTCTGCCACTGAAGCTTTGCATTAGTTACACTTTGTCCTGTAAGCTGGTTTTTCAATTCAAGTGCAATAAGTGGAATACCATTTACAGTCAGAACCATATCTACTGATTTTGAACAGGTTGGAGAGAAAAACCACTGTCTGTAACATTCAATTATGTTCTTTTCATACAGTTCAGAACTGAGCTGATTTAATGTACTTTCAGGTTTAAAGTAGCATACTTTAAAAGAAATACCACGATGCTTAAATCCATGACGCAGAACGCTAAGCATACCGTCAGCAATTACAGCATCATTGAATTTCTTGCAGAAAGCATCTTCTGTATTTCCAGGATTCTGAACTTCAAAACGCTTCCATTCTTTTGGTTGAGTATCTTTTACAAAGTTTACAAGCGTATTCTTATAGATTCCAAACTGTGTATCAAAAACATCAGAACCTTTTTTATAACCGCCAGCAGAAGAAATAAAAAAAGCTTCAATTGATTCTTCAAAATTAATTTCTTTTGTTCGTAATTCTTCCAAGGTGTATGCCATTATTTTACTTCCTTTTTGCCGGTTACATATTCGTAAATAAGAGATTTTTTATATGTTTCCAGTT
>CAVHTI010000155.1:0-3238 GCA_963638805.1 Anaerobutyricum sp. | reverse complement strand
CAAGACTATCAATGCAAGTGTCGCAATACAACAACATAAATTCACTTTTTTCATTTCTTTTCTCCAAATTAATACATTTTTTAAATAAAATTAAGTTAGTAATAGAATATAATGATATTTTTAATATTACAATTGAAACGGCACCAGATAAAACGGTTTCAACAGTAAATTATCCTCTTTACCAACATCTTTCTGAGACAGCAAATAAATGTTATTCACATTCTTAGAAAATTTTTTGTAAAACATATTGATTGACTCGTGCTTTCCCGTCCCGGAAGATTTTATTTCAAAGGCGTCTATTTTACTTCCTTCCGAAATCAAAAAATCAACTTCGTAATAATGTGTGCTATCTTTTTTATCCCAGGTATGGTAATAAAGTTCCCTGCCAGACGCCACAATCATTTGAGCAACAAGGTTTTCATAAAGATATCCCAGATTTGCCGGCAATTTATCGGATAATAATTTTGCATACACATCGTTTTCCGTTATCGGCCGATCAATAAACATCAATGTCACAAACAATCCTGTATCCGAAAGATATAATTTATAACTGTCAAAATCTTTTGTATCTGTCAAACTTACTCTCGGATCCATCAAATTATAACAAGGCAAAATTGTTTTGGAATCAATCAGGTCGTATAACAATTCATCAGCCTTCGTATTGTTTCGCTTTTCTATGGCCGTTGTAATTCTGTATTTTCGTAACCCTTTTGCCAGCTGCGCCGGAATAGAATGATACAATGCAGATATTCTTCCCGATGTATCAATCTTTTTAAAATCTTCTTCGTAAAGGGCTATAATCTGTCTTTTTACCATATCAATTTCAGAAAAGTTTTTACCCTCAAGATAGGCTTCCACTGCTTGCGGCATACCACCCACAGCCATATAAAGCCTTAAATCCCTCATCAATTTTCGATTTGTTGCCTGACCAATAGCCTCATTCGTATGATAAATTTGCTGTAAAAGCTCATAGTTATTGCCAACAGCCATACAGAATTCCTCGTAATCCATAGGATATACCTGTATTTTCATTTCTTCTGATGGAATTAAAATATCTTTTACGTTTTTCTTTATTGAAATCAAAGAACCAGTTTCCAGATAATTGTATCTGCCGTCCGCTACTAAATGCTTTATTGCCTGTCTTGCCTTCGGAAAAAGCTGGACTTCGTCAAAAATAATTAATGATTCGTGCTCGTATAAAGTTACTCCTGTTTCCGCCTGCAACCTCAGGAAAAACATATTCAGATTTCCTATATCATTAAAACAATCCCGTACATTATCTGTTGTTTTTGAAAAATCAATCAAAATAAACGATTTATATTCATTCTGTGCAAACTGCTTAGCAATTGTTGATTTTCCGACACGTCTTGCTCCCTCTAACAAAACCGCATATTTTTCCGCATACTTTTCTTTCCATTCCAGCAATTTTGTGTAGGCTTTTCTTTTAAAACACATCTTCTATCTCCAGGATTTAACTATGTTATATTACAGAATGTGCGTTTCTTCAAGATTCCCTACCTCAATTTTGTGCGTTTCTTCAAAGTTTTTAACCCCAAATTTATGCGTTTCTTCAAGATTTTTTTTAATACGGGCGCAAATGCCTCGTCCAAGTCGCATTTCGCACTTCGCTAGCGCTCAAAGTCCTCAGCGCACAAATTGGTGCGCTTCCGGGCTTCCGTCTCGGTTGTTGCAACAACCTTCGCGGGTGCTCAATTCTCCGGCGCAGTTTACAGTACGCAAAAAGTTTTCCGCGTTTTTTGAAACAAATGTAAGTGTTCCATCCTAAACCGTGTTGTATCACGTAAAAATCTTACCCAAAATGTTCTGTGAATCAAGTTAAAAATCTTACCGAAAAGTTGATTCACAGAAGCTGTGTTAATTCCATTTTTTTGAAAGCTGGAGAACTATTGCTAGATTTTCTTCAACTTCTTTTTTCAACTGGACTACATTTAGTTTTGCCTTTGTTTGTCGTAACTTTGACTTTACTTCGTCAGAAATTTTGTCGCTTTCAAGGCAGCGCCTGTATGGAGTTTTTGCTGAATCATATTTTTTGTAAGTATGTGCGTCTTTCCGCTCTTTTGCAAGAATTTTCATTGACGGATAAAAATAATTCACTAAAAGATTCCATTTGTCATAAAGATTTTGAAGGGCGATTCGAGCTGCCTCACCTTCGTATCTGTAATAGCCAACCAGATGGCGGACAACGCTGTAATTTTTCTGTTCGACAAAGCAGTTATCGTTTTTCTTGTAAGACCGGCTTCTTGTAAAAGTGACTTCATTTTCTTCACACCATTTAAGCATCTGATAATTTTTGAACTCGCTGCCGTTGTCCGAATCAAGACCTTTTAGCGGATACGGCAGATTTTTTTTCAAATCTTCTGCACTTTCCTTTACCCAGCGCTGAGCTTTGTTCAAAAGTGCATACAAAAATATCCAGCCTGTACAGACGTCAGTAAAATTAAGCGTGAAACAGTATTCTCCACAGGCCGTGCCTCCGTCGTGAGCAACCGTGTCCATTTCAAAAAATCCGGGAACACGCTCGTCCCAATCAAAATAGGCACGAATTGGTATGAGTTTGTTGAGATTTCCTGCGGCTTTTGTTGTGGAAGTTCCGTGAATCTTATTTTTTTGCCGTTCTGATTTCAAAAGTCGGTTCACAGAGGCACTGCTGATTGTCCAAAGTTTTTCATAAACTGGCAGAGTAATTTCAAAATCGGGGGTGGCATAAAGAGCATCAAGATTTTCGCGGATAAATGGAACCAGTCGCTGCCCGCACATAAAATCAAATCTTCGCCAGATTTTTATCAGAGAATTCAGAACGTCTTTTCCATATTTTGGAATATATTCGCGTTTTTTTCGCTTTGGATTTTCAATTTTGGCCGTTTTAATCACGACATTGTTGAAAATGTGTTCCCGTCGTTTTATGCAGCCGTTCAATTTGCTGATTGCATATTTTCGTGCAAATCCTGTTAACTTAACGTATTCATTAAGAATAATCTGTTTTTCCTTTTTGTCCGCATCTTTGTAGCGTTTTGCTGTTTCTTTTGTTACCGAAGCTCGTTCTTTCATCGTTAATCCCATTTTTTACTCCAGTAACCAAAAGTTTACCGGAGTTTTATTTGGGTAAGATTTTCATATGATTCACAGCTTTTTTTTCGGTAAGATTTAACGTGATTCAATGCGACATATGGTAAAAATCATCAACAATGCAGTATAATTTAATCAGATCGTTTTCGGT
>CAVHTI010000154.1:0-3300 GCA_963638805.1 Anaerobutyricum sp. | reverse complement strand
TTGATCTTCAAACCAAAGGCCAGTAAGACCTGCATCATCGGCGGAAAGTAAAACGTTTAGCTGTGTAAGTCATTGGCGTTTTAAGAGTCCTTCATTCCAATAATATTCTTTAAATCTTCATAATTTGAAACATGGTCGTACCGCACGCCACTTGTAGAAACTACATTAAAAAGCTTTTTGGCACATTCAATTTTGTTGTGTTCAATCTTACGGAGTTGCATATCGTCAAGACTTCCTTTTGTTTCTGCAACAAAGAAAACATGCTTTACTTTATCTTTATCAAAAGCGATTGCCCAGTCCGGTGCGTAATTTCCTACAGGAGTTGGAATCTGAAAGGTTCGCGGAAGTTTTGCATAAACTACAACTTCTGTTGCCGCTTCAAGCGAACTTGCAAACTTCCATTCTATGCTTTCTTCTCCGCTACCATCTGTAAAAACAAGATCTTGAACAGCTTTTTTAGAAATAAAAGGAACTTTATCTGGAAGTTTTCCGGCAGTAAAAATGCTTGAATCGTAAGTATCCGAAAGTTCGTGATATTCAATATGTTCAACAATCTTTGTAGATTTCTGTGCGTTAATGATATTGATTACATCACGGATAAACTTTTCAGGATTAAAGCCAAACTGTTCTGTTTCTTTTACAGTCAATTGACTTAAAATTGCCGCTGCCGTTCTTCGCGTAATCTTACAGCCTTTTGCAATGTCCCCAACAAGATCATATTTTGCAGTACCAGCGGCAGCTCTTTTCAAAGACTTTGTTTCTGTAGTAGAGCCACTAAACGAAGTCCCTGAACGCACTTCACTTTCATCAATTTTTGACTTTTGAGAACCCACTTCAAGAGTGTAGCGCATTGGTGAAATATGCAGATTATTTTTAATTTCTTCAACAGAATTCTTAATCAGTTCTTCGCTTGAAAAATGGCAGGTATAAGTGTATTTATGATTAATCTTGTTCCAAAGTTCTTTAAAGATTTCTTTTTCAAAGTTTTTGTTCAAAGGATTTCCCTTGTCGTATTTTGGTCCCTGAGCATTATCAACCATATTAGAAAGAACAGACGAATTGTAAACGGCCTGAACATATTTATGAATCTGTTCAAAAATCTCTGCTTTTGCATCTGCTTTTTGCTGAATATCTTCTGGAAAATACTGAATTAGGCTTTCGCCAAAACTTTGTACATTCCCCTGTTCAACGGCATCTTTATAAATTTGAGTAGGCTTATCTTCTTCATCAAGATAATCTAGTTTATAAAGATTTTTATTTATGATTTTTGCAAGTTTTTCATCAATTTCAAAATCTTTTCCACAAATGTTAAGATGCTTTCCTGTAAAATATGCCACATCCGCAATCTTAGGTCTTGAATCCGAAAGTTCACTGACAATATCTTTCTGAAGCCCATCAACAAAATCCCGATAACTTTCACTTGCAATTACAGTTAAAGTATTAACCGAATGTACATTATCGCCCAGAGTTTCTTTATCTTGCCTTGTTCCCTCTTCATTTACACAAAGACGCATACCACGCCCAACTTCCTGCCGGCGGCTTATGCTGTTATCAGAATGTTTAAGCGTACAAATCTGAAAAACATTAGGATTATCCCAGCCTTCACGCAATGCAGAGTGAGAAAAGATAAAACGAATTGGCATATTAAAATCCAAAAGCAAATCTTTTCGCTTTAAAATTAAATCATAAGTTGTAATGTCTTCATCACTTTCGCCGGTAGAATCTGTAAGTTTACCCTTCTTATCCCGACTAAAATATCCTTCGTGACAAGGACTCACATTTTCTGATGTCGGAAACAGAATTTTTTGATAATAACTTTCAAGGTTTATATCCACAAAATCATTGATTACAGAACGGTATTCTTCTTCAAAAATTTTTCCGTACTCGCCTAAAGTTTCGTTTCCGTCTTCATCGTAAGAGCGATATTTTGCAACTTCATCAATAAAAAATAGCGAAAGAACTTTTATCCGTAAGCCCTGATCAAAAAATTCCTTTTCTTTTTCAAAATGACTTCGGATTGTTTCGCGAATCTGCACACGACGAATATCTTTTTCAGACACCTCGCCAGTCATTTCACCAATTTTAAGCACAGTAGGGTCAGCATTGCCACTTACCGGAACATTAAAGCGTACGGAATTTGTTTCAGGATTAATCTCTGCAACATAAATTCCCTTGTACTCTGCAAGTCCATTTGATGCAGTATCAAGTTTATCCCCTGTAGAAAACTTAACAGGAAGTCTTTTAATTCCGCCATTCTGCTTAACTTCAATTTCAAGTTTTACAAAAGGGGAAGCGTGTGGCGAAAGAATTATTGAATCTGCATAAATGTAAGTATTTGTTCCTGCAATATTTTCAAGTTTGAATCCCTTTACTTCAATCTTTTTTACAAGTTTTTGATTATAGGCATCCAAAGCATCCAAACGGTAAACAAGATTGTGATGAATTTTATGAGTTGCAGAATAATTGATTACAAAAAGAGGCGAAAACTGAACAAGTGCATTTTGAGTTTTATCTCCGCCCATTTTCTGCGGTTCATCAAGAATCAAAATAGGATGGTTTGCCGCAATTACATCGATTGGGCGGCGGCTTGCAAACTCGTCACGCTTTGTATAGATGATTCGGGCGGCTTCATTACCCTTTCTGCCTTCAACATTCTTGTCTTTATTAAGCGAAGTATTAAAAGCCTGCACATTTATAATCATTACATTTATGTCACTACTGGAAGAATACTGGTCAATCATATTCAGCCGCTTAGAATTGTAAATAAAAAAGCGGATTTTCTTTCCATACTGTTGCATAAAGTGTTCCTGAGTATACTCAAGACTTTTGTAAATACCTTCGCGGATTGCAACAGACGGAACTACAATCATAAACTTAGACCAGCCGTAGTTTTTGTTCAGTTCGTACATAGTCTTAGTATAGACATAAGTTTTACCGGTCCCGGTTTCCATCTCTATATCAAAACTAGGCACCCCCGCCGTGTGTTCAATTTTTTCTGAGTGGATTATAAAGTTTTCATCCTGGATTTTATGAATATTTTCAAGCAAGTCTTTTTCGCTAAGACAGATTTTTGCATTTCTATATCCGGTTTCTTCAAGGTCAAGTTCTGCATCTTTTTCATCACCTTTATCACGAAGGTACAGAACTTTATCTATAAACTGCTGACCTTCAAAGCATTTAATAAGAGAAGATACCGCCTGGGTCTGATATTTTTGTATTTTAAAGTTGAATTTCATTTATTTTCACCTTGAGAGACATTTTGAGGGACACCTTGGAGGACATTTTCACCTTGAAGGACAT
>CAVHTI010000153.1:0-3324 GCA_963638805.1 Anaerobutyricum sp. | reverse complement strand
GTTGCTGTCCGTGATTTTCCTATAGAAACTTATCCTGCTGTTTTTGACCTTTTAAACAGAGCTGACGTTGAATACCGCTGGGTAACCCGATGGATTGGAATGGATAAGACTAATTCTTCACGTCTGATTGAAAAATATCAGAAGCGTTTTAATAATTCCCGAAAGTCCTGGGGACAGGCTTTTGTTGAAGCTGCCAGTAACGTTTCTACAGACCGTGTTGATCCGGCTTCCATTGCCTTTGAGGAAGATACAAATACTGCAAAGGTGTCTCTTTCTAAGGATATTGTGTCTTTTGGTTATTACACTTCCTGTATTGAAGTGTGGGACAAAGACTACAATTTAGCTTTAGACAAGGCAAATTATATTGCGGGTCTTATAAACTCTGTTGGTTTTGGTGCAAAAACTGAAACTTCCAATTCTTTTCAGGCCTGGCTTGGTATGCTTCCTGGAAATAATTATGCTGATGTTCACAAAACTCTTTTATCAAGTGCAAACTGTTCTCATATTATTCCGCTGTCATCGCTTTGGTCAGGGGAGTTTTACAACAGATGGACTAATGAACATATCGGTTGCGGAGCGCCACTTTTAACTGCTTCAAGTTATCGTTCACCTTTCTTTTTGAATCTGAATGTTGGAGACGTTTTCCATTCGTTTATTTTTGGTCCTTCTGGTGCCGGTAAATCTACTTTCCTTTGTTTACTTGAAAGTCAGTGGCTAAAATATCCGACTAGTCAGGTGATTGTTCTTGATAAGGATAAGACTGCCCGCGGAGTTTGTATGGCCAGTGGCGGAAGTTATGTTGAGCCAGGTGCCGATGCTTTTGCTTTTCAGCCTTTGAAGGAACTTGAAAGTGAAACGGATATTACCTGGGCTTGTGAGTTTATTGAACTTTGCCTTACAGAACAGCACATTGATGTTGATGCGCGTAAAAGAGAGTCTATCCGTGCCGCACTTTTGCAACTTCGTGACACAAAAACGCCGGCCCGCCGTGATATTACTTCTTTTCAGCAGTATGTGCAGGATGATGACATAAAGGTTGGAATTGAACCTTACACTCTCGATGGTGAATACGGTGCAATTTTTGATGCTCATGACACAAAACTTGATATGTCACGTTTCATCATGATTGAAATGGGAATTTTGATGAGGCTTGGTTCTGCCTGTATTACGCCTGCCTTAATGTATCTTTTCAAATTTATTGAAAAACTTTTTGCAAAAGAGAATGACGATATGGGGCATCCAACTTTACTTGTTATGGATGAAGCCTGGGTATTCCTTGATAACCCTTATTTTGCAAAGAAAATTGATGACTGGCTTCGTACTTTGCGTAAGAAGCACGTTGCCGTAGTTTTTGCAACTCAGGATGTTCCGTCGGTCGCAAAATCTTCCATTTCTACAACAATTCTTTCTCAGTGCCAGACTCGCTTTTTTCTTGCTGACCCGAATGCAACTTCTGACATGCTCAGTAGTTATTATGCTTCTTTTGGTCTTGAAGATTCTGAAATTTCAACAATCGCAAATGCAAGAATGAAACGTGACTATTTTTACAAGTCGCCTGCTGGTGCCCGCCTTTTTGACCTTGAACTTGACAGTTTTCAGCTGGCACTTTTATGTCCGCCTAAGGCTGTTCTGGACGAGTTTGAAAGAATTTACGGAAGAAATTCCGGCAAGCAGATTGCTGATGAAATTTTGCGTGCTCAAGGTTTTAATCCGGATGTTTACATGAAGAATTTTAAGTAGGGGAAGGCAAGTGACAGAAAACTATTTTGATTTTGAAAAAGATAAAGTTCTGCTTTCTGACCTTTCTGATGTTCTTTCAGATGGAGAAGTGCTTTTAAAAAGAAATTCTGCCATAGACGGAGAAATCCGTGTAAAACGTGGTGGAATGGACGAAGGTCTTATTCATCTGATTGACCACAGAATGAGAGAAAGGGTTTTGAACAAAAATGTGCAGATGAATGAAGAACTTGCACAGAAAGAAACGACTGCTATTTTATTCCTTGTTGTAAACAATATTGACAAAGTTCCGGCTGTAAAAGAGATAAATGGAAATTATTCAATTAGCTTAGAAGGAATAAAAACCGTTCTCACAAAGGATAGAAAGGGGCATTATGTTTTGACTGGATTTGATAATAAAAAAGAAAAACAGGAAGCGACAGAATCCATAAATGCGGTAATCGCACGTTATGGACAGTCACCTGAGTTTCTCGGTATGTACGCCCAGGTGGGAGCTGTCATTGCTTCCCATAAAATCCTAGCACAAAAGAAGGATTTGTCAAATGCCCAAACTCTTGTGTCAAAAGACGTTTATTCTTTGCTTATCAAAAATCTAAATCAGATGACAGGAACTGTCAATAAGTTGAAGAAGGAAAATATGGAGCTTGCAGAAGAAAATAAAAAACTTCACAAGCAAGTAAATCAGCAGAAAAAAAATTCGCTTTCGTATGAAAGGGAAAGATAAAAAAAATAGGAGAAAAAAATGAAAAAAATTAAAAGCGCAATTATTGCACTTATGATTGTATTTATGTCTCAGAACATTTTTGCTCAGGGAATGGCTGTATTTGATGCTGCAAATCTTATGAACGCCATTGAACAGCTTTATTCGTATTATCAGCAGGTGCAAAACACAATTGAGCAGGTTCAGAATACCTACACTCAGATTGAACAGGCTGCAACTCAGATGGCAAGCGTAAACTGGGACGACCTTAAAAACTTAGGCGATAATTTTAAGAACGTAGGCGAAAATCCTTTTGAAGTTATTACTGGAGTTCGCAATTCTGCACAGGATATTACAAAGGCTGTAAATAATCAGCTGAATAAAGTTAATGAACTTACAGATTCGCTTACCAAAAAAACAATTTCTTTTGGTGGAATGAATGTTTCTGTAGCAGACCTTTGCGGAGCTGGTGAACCTGGAAAAAATCTTCTAGGATTTGCCGAAAATGCCTGGAATCATACAGTTTCAAGTGCAGAAGACACAGTTGCAGGTTATACCGGAAAACTTACCTACAAACAGAAACAGGCAATTATGAAAAAGTACGGAATGTCGCCAAAAAATTATGCAACTATAGAACTTGCAAACTATCAGCTTTCGGAACTGACCAAAAGTTCTAATGTCAAAGGCACAATAGAATATCAGGAACAATTGCTTGAAGAATATGAAAACGGAGCAAATGCACTCAATACACTTGTAAAAAACGTTGATCCGGGTAACGAATTTGGAATGATGCAGATGATGGGTTCCGGCCTTGCAGATATTGAACGCTTGATGGGCAAATTTCATTCATCATTGGAAAGTGGCTTTAGCACTGTAAGCAATTATAT
>CAVHTI010000152.1:0-3385 GCA_963638805.1 Anaerobutyricum sp. | reverse complement strand
ACGCTTTGCTATCAATCATCGAACCGCCTGTCGGCGCTTCTTCTCAGGTTTTCTTTCCTCCAGAAAACACTTTATAAAAAATAGGAAAAAAAATAATTTTAAAAAGAAAAAAATATTTTTTAAGAAAGAAAATCGAAACCTCGTTTCGTTTTCTTTCTCCCTTAAAAACCTATAGACAAACTAGGTAATAGATTGTATAACTACGAAAAAAAAACGAGGTGTGCAATGAAAAAAACATTATTTACATTATTTAGTTTTCTGGTTGTTTCTATTTTGTTCTCTGGCTGTACAAAAAAATCTTCTTCGGTGCGCGTTATTGAAGTTGCCCACACTGTAACAAATGTCCCGTACGATTATCTTGACGAAAACGGAAATTCTGACGGTTTTGAAATTGCAGTTTTAAAGGCAGTTGATGAACTTTTGCCACAGTACGAATTTCATTTTAACGGAGTTTCTGACGAAGAACTTTTGATTGGCCTTGAAACCGGCAAATATCAGGTTGGAACAAAAGGTGCCTGGCTCACGGAAGAGCGCAAGGCCAAATTTGCCATTCCAAAAAATCCAATTGCCGCAAGTATTATTGGCCTTGCTTACCGCACTGCAGATTCTGACAAGATTTACGATATGGACAGTTTCGCTGCTTATTCCGGAAAGTTAATTCCAATTTCTCCGTTGAGTGCCCAGTATTCTATAATTGAATCTTACAATAATACTCATCAGGGAAAACCGCAGATTCAGCTTGTGCCTTCCGATGTTTTTGATATTGCTGATTCGTATCTTTGGGTTTTGGAAGGCCGTTACGATGGATATCTGGTTTTAAAACGTTCTTTTGAAAAAAATGTTCTTGCGGAAAACGGCGCTTTTCATTCGTTGAGTGATAAACTTTCGTGGGTTGCCTACAAAGGAATTCCAACATGGTCGCTTTTTAATAAAAATGAAACTGAATTTGTTGAAGCTTACGATAAAGCTGTAAAAACTCTGACGGAAAACGGAACGATTGAAGCACTTTCAAACAAATATTTTGGCGAAAATGTCTTTAATTATGTAACTGAAGAATAATTATAAAAAATCGGCTAAAATGTTCTGTTGCCGAGTGCGTTGTTTGTAGCGATAGCGGAATTCTGGAAAGCCCGGCCCGAGCGCAGCGAGTGGGGCGCCAATATTAAAAACCTGCTGAAATGTATCAAAATGCAAAGACCTTTTTCTGCCGTACAAATTTTAAATTCTCTGAAAATAATTTTGCCTCACCTGAAAGTTACGCTGGCGGTTGTGCTGCTGGTGATAATTTTCGGTTCGGTTTTTGCGTTTTTCCTGACCTGGCTAAAACTCAGCCGGTTTAGGATTTTGCGGCGGATTGCGGAAATTTACGTTTATGTGATTCGGTGCACGCCGGCGATTATTCTGCTTTTTCTTGTTTTTTACGGTCTGCCAAAGCTTGCAAAGATTTTTTTTAACGCAAATATTTATTCCTGGTCAAAAATTGTTTACGTCGTGATTGCGCTTTCCCTGCTTTACGCGGCGAGTCTTTCAGAAATTATCCGTTCCGCGTATGAATCTGTGGGCAAAGTTCAGCTGGAAGGTGGATTGAGTCTTGGAATGTCAAAATTTCAGACGATTTTTAAGGTGATTTTTCCGCAGGCGTTTGTGATTGCCATTCCAAATCTTGGAAATTCGTTTATTTCACTTTTAAAAGAGGGGAGTCTTGCCTATACAATCGGCCTGATTGACGTTATGGGCGCGGGCAACCTGATTATTGCACGAAATTACGGCGGTTATGGTCTTGAAACTTACATTGCGCTTACAATAATTTACTGGTCGCTGACCTTGATTATTGAAGGCATTTTCAAAATTCTGGAAAAACATTTTTCTTTGGGGCGCGTAAATGTCGTTTAACTGGTCTTTTGCAATCAAAACTTTTATTTTGTGCCTCAAAGCAATCCCGACGACTCTTTTTATAACTTTCTTGTCGCTTTTGCTTGCGGTTTTGCCGGCTTTTGGGATTGCAATGACGCGGATAAAAAAACAAAAGCCCGGTTCCGTGCTCGCCGCGATTTATATTTCGTTTATGCGCGGCACGCCGATTGTACTGCAGATTCTGCTTGTCTACAGTATTTTGCCAAGCCTGCTGAACGTTTTTTTCAAAAAATTTTTTCCGTCAATGAATGTTTTTGACTGGCCACCGGTAATTTACGCCGTCACGGTTTTTACTTTGAACACAATCGCCACATTAAGTGAAGTTTTCCGTTCCGCGCTTATGACCGTTGATAAAACGCAGTACGAAGCGGCCCTTAGTCTGGGACTTCCGCCATTTTTTGCGTTCACAAAAGTTGTAATTCCTCAAAGCCTGGTGTGCGCCATCCCAAATTTAAGCGATTTGACCGTTGCTTTGATTAAAAACACTTCACTGGCTTTTTTAATGACCGTAAAAGATATCACCGCCGTCGCAAAAATCCAGGCCTCCTACGGATTTAACTACATAGAATCCTACACCGACATTTTTTTAATTTACATAATCGTTTGCACAATAATTCAATTGATTTATAAAATTTTAGAAAAACGCTTAAAAAAATCCGGAATAGAAATCAAATCCCACACAAAAAAATAAATTTCATTATCAGGGCGTTCGTCGCAAAACTTACGTTTTGCTCGTCGCTATGTCCGCACTTCGCTAACGCTCTAAGTCCTCGGCGTGCAAATAGCACGCCTGCGGTCTTCTCAGGACTTTTGTTGAAACAAAAGCCCTTCGGTGCTCCCAGCGCTAACGCAAATGTGGTGCACACAAAATGTGTTATTCTTGCAAAAAAGTATTTTGCGGGACGTGGGGGGCTATGTATTTTTCTTTAGTTCTAGAACCGTATCTAGTGGCAAACCAGTAAGTTTTGAAATATCTTCTGGAGGTAAATTCATCGCAAGTGCGGTTTTCGCTGTTTCCAAACTCTTGTTGTAAGCTCCTTCTTCTCTTCCTTCCTCTATACCTTCCTTTCGTCCCTGCTCAATACCTTCTGCTATTCCTTCCTCACGCCCTTGTTCAATTCCTTCCTCACGACCTTTTTTTATACCTTTTTCCATCCCAGCCTCGAACTTTTCTTCCATTAGCATTTCAAAAGTCATAAGTCCTTTCCTCCATTCAGCGTCGTTGCTGCTGGCTTCTACCTCTTCTTCAATTTCCTGGGTAAAAGCGTTTTATAGTTGGTCTTTTAATTTCAAAATCGTATCTAGTGGCAGCCCTATAAGTTTTGAAATGTCTTCTGGAGGTAAATTCATAGAAAGTGCGTTTTTTGCCGTTTCCAACTTAGTATTGTAAGCACCTTGTGTAATTCCTTCTTCTCGTCCTTCCACACGCCCCTTTTCCATCCCAGCCTCGAACTTTTCTTCCATTAGCATT
>CAVHTI010000151.1:0-3401 GCA_963638805.1 Anaerobutyricum sp. | reverse complement strand
TGCTTCAGAAAAGAAAATTTCGGATGCTGTAAGATTAATGGGGTTTGTAAATTCGTGTGCTTTTAAAGGTGGAAACGAGAGATTTCTTTCAAAGTGTGAAATAGATAGAAATGAGCTTATTTACAAAAAATTAAAAAAGCCATTTCTAGATAATCTCATTGACTTTTGCCTAACTGAAGAAAACGGACTTTTAAGCTACGACAATTTAGATGGAGTGCTTTATATTGATAATCCAGTAACAAATGTACAGGTGAGTTTCCATTATGAAGCGGATGACTGGTTTTATCTTAGAAAGACCGACAAATCAGAGTGGAACAATTCAACTCACAGTTTTGTTTATTCAAGTCCAGAGGAATTGGAATATTATGAGAAAATTTTAGCAAATTTAGTTTCACCTGTGTTAGACTACTGGTATCTTTTTCTAAAGGATTTAACTATGGACAAAGAAAACGTTCCTGAAGATTTTGAAGAATCTCTCAAATTTTACAAAAGCATTGGACTTCTTACAGATGAAGAAATTGAAAAACTTATGAGCGATGAAGAGCGACCTCCTCGCTACATTGTTGAATGGGGAAATGGCGAATATGTAGATTACGAATTTAAAAACGATGAAGAGGCTCTTGATTTCTGGAGAAAGCACTTAGACAATGGAATGCCAATCCTTGATATGTGGCTTGATTTTACCGATCATCATTTAACAAAACCAAAAAAATAATTTTTTATAATGCACTTTCCATTGAGGGAAGTGTTTTTTTTTACCACAGCTTTGCTCTGTTTTTCTTTATCTCAGACCGGATTTTCTTTAACTTAAGTTTTCTTTCCTTACTTGCTTTAGTTGGCTTTGTAGGTTTACGTTTTTTTGGCATTACCAGAGCCTGCATGATTCTGTTTTCAATTCTGGAGAGTGCGAGTTTACGGTTTACTTCCTGATAGCGTTCGTCATCCACATTCAGATAAAGACAGTCCTCGCTGTTAATAATTGCAGAAAGTTTTGCCCTTATCCGTTCCCGTTCTTCTTCTGTAATTCCGCCGATTGCAGAAAGTGGCAGTTGCAGACAGACTTTTGTGTTCACCTTGTTGACGTTCTGACCGCCTTTTCCGCCACTCCGGGCAAAAGTAATTTGAGAATTATTGATTATGGAATTGTGTAATTCAGTTTTGTTCATTTTAATTTTCCTTCAGCTTCAAAAACTGACTTCGTTTTTTTTCTAATCCTTCATCAGCCAATCGAGTGCGTTAATTCTAGTTATTCCGTCATAGTCACCAGGAGGGTCATCATCCAGCGTAAGAATCAGCTTTGGATAATTGTCTTTAATTGCCTTTAATGGACACAGTTCCCGTGCCAAAGTCTGTTCATCACGAACACTCGCGGCAACCTGAATGTAAGTATTTCCGTCCTGAGTCTGAGCGACAAAATCAACTTCCGCATCGTCAATTTTTCCAACATACACGCTGTAGTGACGGCGCAAAAGTTCAAGATAGATTACATTTTCCAAAATATGACCCACATCCATCGCCTTTTTTCCAAGCATAAAATTCCTGAGGCCTATGTCTGACACATAATATTTTTCAAGGCTTTTAAGATATTCCTTGCCCTTAATGTTGTAGCGACCTGCCTTGTACACGATAAAACTTTCTTCGAGCGCGCTCACATATTTTTCTATCGTCTTTGGATCGGATTTTCTGCTGTTTGATGTAAGAGTGTCCGCTATTTTTTTTGAGGAAAGTTCCAAGCCGATATTATCAAACAAAAAACTTGTCACACTCTTTAGCACAGTTGTATCAGAAATCTTCTTTCTGTCGATTATGTCCTTTACTAAAACTGTGTTAAAAATTCCTTCAAGATACGGATTTATTTCTGATGGAGTCTCTAAAAGTTCAAGCACATAGGGAAAAGAACTTGTGCTTATATATTGCGTGTAGGCTTTAGAAAGATTTTCTTCCTGATTTGTCGCGGTCACAAATTCCTTAAAAGACAAAGGCAGCATTTTGATTTCTACATAACGGCCACTTATGAGCGTTGCAATTTCGCTTGAAAGAAGAAAAGAATTCGAACCCGTCAAATACAAATCCACATTTTTTTTAATATAAAGACTGTCCACCAGGTCAGGAAAATTTTCCACATGTTGAATTTCATCAAGAATTATGTAATTCATTTTTGAAGTCAGCCGTTCTTTTATGTAAGTGTAAAGATTATCAGGATTTCGCAAAGGCTTATTTTCGTATTCTTCAAAATTAAGAAAAATAATTTGATTTTCTTCAACACCGCTAGCCAAAAGTTGCCTGCGGAACATTTCAAGAATTGTAGATTTTCCGCACCGCCTGATTCCTGTAACAATTTTTATGATTTTTTTGTCTTTAAGATTATTCAAGCGGTCAAGATATTCCTTACGGACAATAAATTCTTGGTCTAAGCTATATTTTTCTTCCATATTTTGAATTGTAATCCCAAAAGTATGTAAAATCAACAAGTTTTTGGATTGTATTCCCAAAAGTTAGGAGAATTACACTTTTCTAGGGGAATCAACCAAAAAACAACCATCTTCATGCGAATTAATAACGCCCACCGCCTGCAAGTACGAATAAACCACAGTTGTTCCAACAAAACTCATTCCGTGCTTTTTTAAGTCTTTTGATATTTCATCAGAAAGCGGGGAAGTTGTTTTAGTATTTTCAAAAATCACTTTTCCGCTAGTCCAATGCCACAAATATTCTGAAAAACTTCCGTATTCTTTTTGTATATCACGAAAAACTTTAGCATTTGTAACGGCTGCCTGAATTTTTAAGCGGTTTCTGATGATAAGGGGATTATTTTTCAACTCCTCCAATTTTTCTTCATTATAGGAACAGACTTTTTCCAGGTCAAAATTGTCAAAGGCAGCCCTAAATGATTCGCGTTTATTCAGCACACATTCCCACGAAAGCCCCGCCTGAAAGCATTCTAAAATCAGCATTTCAAAAAGTTTTGTATCATCGTAAACCGGAACGCCCCATTCCTGGTCGTGATAGCGGATGTAAAGTTCATTTTTGGGATTTGCCCAGTGGCAGCGATTTTTGCCGTCTTGCCAGTTTATCGTGATTTTACTGTTCATGCGTGACCATTTTCTCCTTTGGCAAACTGAAATTTGTCAGCTTAGTTGCTTTTTGATTTCAGCTTTCACTTTATCCAAATCGCTGCAAGTCAAGATTGGAATTAGCCGGTTGATTTCATCAATATTCTTATCCCACCACTTGAATGTAAGCAACAATTCAATCAGTTCATCGTCAAAGCGCTTTTGAATCGCTCTTGCGGGGTTTCCAACGACCTTTGTATATGGTGCAACATCACTGCCCACAACGCTATTTGCACCAATGATTGCTCCGTTTCCAATGTGGACTCCGGGAAGAATCACCGCATTTTG
>CAVHTI010000150.1:0-3476 GCA_963638805.1 Anaerobutyricum sp. | reverse complement strand
ATCAGTTTTTGTAGAATATGGCAGGCTTGCAAAAAGGGACTTAAAGCGAGTCATAGCGGAATCAACATCGCCTTTTTTAACATCTTTACAGAACTGAGATACACAAAGTGAACTTGAATCCTTTGTTGACTGCGTAAAATATGGGACAAGGCAGTCTAGAAAACTGTAGCGGACTTCATCATTTGGGTAGCCAAGATGATATTCCTGATACTCTGCATCATAACTTTTTATGGTCAGATAACCGGTCTGATAAAAAAGCGGAATAGGATTAGGATTGTCGTCACGGTAATCCTGTAAAGTCAACTGAGTTGCAGAAAGTTCGTCCGTAGAAAATTCACGGGCATCAAAATTATTTTGTTTTAATTTTTTCAGTAAAAACGTCGGTGTACCAGTGGAAAACCAATAATTTCCAAACTCTTTTTTAAAAAGTACATTTATCAAACTGAACGGATTATAAAGCCCTTCCCCATTTTGATGAAAATGATAGCCGTCGTACATTCGTTTTAATTCTGCAAGACAATTTTCATAAGATAATGAAGATTTATCTGCCAATTTTTGAATTTCAGGAGAGAAAGTTTCTTCCATTTCACTTTGAGTAATACCGCAGATTGTAGAATAATCTTCATCAAGTGAAATATCGTTCAGCTGATTTAAATCGCTAAAAATTGAAACTTTACTGAACTTTGTAACGCCTGTAATAAAAACAAACTGCAAATGCTCATCGCAGGATTTTAAATTGCCAAAAAATCCTTTAAAAAGGGTTCGCGATTCTTCCAAAGCTTCGCCTTCGCTTTCAAGTAGAGATTTATCATATTCATCAACAAGAACGACAACGCCTAGACCTGTTTTTTTGTGGGCAGCTTCAAGAAGGTATCGAAAACGCTCTTCAAGAGAACGCTCTTTTTTTTCATCACCATAAAGTGCTTCCCATGCTTCAAGATGAGAATTTAACACTTCTTTAAGAGAAGATGATGAATTGTATTTTTTTCCGTTAAAGTCAAAGTAGAACACCGGGTTCTTTATCCAATCTTTTTCCAATTCAGCAATTTTAAGACCTGTAAAGAGTTCTTTTTTGCCTTCAAAATATGCGCGCATCGTAGAAAGTAAAAGGCTTTTTCCAAAACGGCGCGGACGGCTTAAAAAATAAGTGGTGCCTTCACTTGCGAGACGATAAATAAATTCTGTTTTGTCGACATACAAATAATTTCCGTTTCGAAGTTTTTCAAAACTCTGTATGCCGATTGGAAGTTTTCGGAGATTCATAGGTTGAATTATAACATATGTGGGAACGATTTGCAGTTATGAATAAAATTTTGACACGAAAGTTCTGCGTTAGGGCGTGTAGCAGCTGCGAAGCAGAAACCCGGAAGTGCTGGCTAATAACTTCAATTCATAATCTCTACGCTAGATATAGTATGGATGCTGAAATGAATTCCGTATGACATTTTTTTTAGACAGCACCGAGGATTTTGGAGGCGAATGCCGGAACTGCGGAAGGCCCGACCGGCCGCGCAAGTTTGGGGTAAATTTTATTTTTTGACGTGAAAAAATCGGCCTGGCGGTGTATCATTTTAGTCGCGGGGAATGTGCGCGGACGGGAACGCCCAGATAATTTTTTTATTTTGGAGGCAAAAAATGGACGAAAAAATTGCAAAACTTCAGAAAATGATAGACGAAAGTCAGAAAATCGTTTTTTTTGGTGGGGCTGGCGTAAGTACGGAAAGTGGCATTCCCGATTTTCGTAGCCAGGACGGACTTTACAAGCAAAAGTGGAAATATCCGCCGGAAACAATTATTTCGCGGACCTTTTTTGACGCAAATCCCAAGGAATTTTACAGATTTTACCGCGAAAAATTGATTATCAAGGACGCCAAGCCCAATATCACCCACCTCAAACTGGCCAAACTTGAGGCGGCGGGAAAACTGTCCGCCATCGTTACGCAAAATATTGACGGCCTCCACCAAAAAGCCGGTAGCAAAAAAGTTTTTGAACTGCACGGAAGCACCCTGCGGAATTTTTGTATGAATTGCGGAAAGCCTTACGACGAGGATTTTATTTTGCAGAGCAAGGATTCGCCGGACACCCTGCCCCACTGCACGGAATGTGGTGGCCTTATCAAACCGGATGTTGTTTTGTACGAGGAGGGCCTGGACGACGGAATTGTAAACGGGGCTCTGGAGGCTATCAGCCAGGCGGATATGCTCATCATCGGTGGGACTTCGCTGGTGGTTTATCCGGCCGCGGGTTTTATCCGGTATTTTGCCGGCGACCACCTTGTTATGATAAACAAAACTGAAACTCAGGCGGATAATATGGCTGACCTGGTAATTCATGAAAAACTTGGCCAGGTTTTTGAGCAGATTGTGGTGAGGGGGTAGAGGGTTACTTCAAGTTCACTTCAAACTCAATTTGAAGTATTTGAAGTGAACTTACCCAAATTAATTTAGTACAAAAAATAGCCTTACAAGAAAACTCCTGTAAGGCTGTGTTTTTAGTGAGATTTTTTAACTGCTACTGCAAAAATTGCTTTGCACAATCGTAGTAGGCTTTAATTTCGTCTGCAGAACGTGCAGCGTTGGAAATACGGATTTCGTCGACGGCGTCGATATAGTATGAATACATAGAAAGTTTGTTGTCATTGTTGTAGAGAGTTAGAGAAAGGCCATCTTCATACGAAGTAAGAACTCCATCAATATATTGAGCAACATAAGTTTTGCCGTAAACGATTGAAGCATAATGCCATTCAGAATCTGCAGGAACTTTTGAAAGTGAAATATATCTTGAATCAACATCGCTATCACTATTTTGATAATAGAGATTCATATAGCCATCAGAACAATAGAAAGAATTACTCTTGCTAATGCAAATGTAAGGATTATCTCCCATTCGTGACCCTTTTACCCAGTACTCAAGAGTAAATTCATTACTGCTAACATCTAAAGGAATTTCATCACTTGTATGAATAGAACTTGCAGAACCACCACCAAAACCGCCGGTTGCACTTGTATAACTAGAAAGATTTCCGTTCGGGTTATTTGCTTCTGAACCAGAAGAGTCCAAATGCCAAAGGTAAACAGTTCTGTCATCTTTTAAAGGCTGACCGGTTGTTGTACTCCAAGAAGAATCCGCAAGTGTAGAAACATCTACAGAACTATTTTTAATTGTAAAGGTGTAATTTTCTGTAGTTTCATTTCCTGCATAGTCTTTTGCCACTATAGAAAGACTATAATCTCCGGAAGCCATGTATTTTGTACCAAGAGTTGTTTCAAAACTATAGGAAGAACCATAGCTTGATGAGTTACTTCCATTCGCAACTTTTACACCATCCAAATAAATTACATAATTAGAAATTCCACCGCCGTCTGTTAGAGTTACAGTGTATTTTAAATTTTCTGTCGGATTTTCATAAACAGTGCCATCAGCAATAGAACAAGTAATTTTTGGACTATCATACGGAAGTTTTACCATCGCAGAA
>CAVHTI010000149.1:0-3525 GCA_963638805.1 Anaerobutyricum sp. | reverse complement strand
ACAAAACTAACGGGGCGTTGCGGGGTGTCCCCGCTAGAAGGGGTAGGCCGCAACCGTGTGCGGCCGAGGGGGAGACTTCCCCCGCCTTTCTAAAAACTTGTAGAATTTCGGAAATAAAAATATAGTGATATACCTAAAGAGAGCAGAAAATGAAATCTAAAAACAACATTGTGGATATGACGACTGGCAGTCCTACAAAGCATATGCTTGTGTTTGCGCTGCCGCTTCTGGTCGGAAACATTTTTCAGCAGCTTTACAACATGGTTGATTCTATTGTTGTGGGTAATTTTGTTGGGCCGGACGCTATTGCGGCGGTTGGTACCTGCGGTTCAATGAACTTCTTTTTCTTTTCGCTGAGTTCGGGACTGGCAATTGGTATTGGAATTATTGTTGCCCAGTATTTTGGCGCAAGGGAAGAAAAACTTGTAAGAACGACAATTGCAAACTCTTTTTACGTTCTTGGCATTGTTTCCGTTGTGATTTCGATTATCGGGTGGATTATTTGTCCGTACGTTTTAAAACTTTTGCAGTGCCCGGATTCTATTATGCCGGACGCGGTAACTTACATGAGGACGACGTGCTATGGAATTATTTTCGTGGCATTTTATAACGGCGTCGCTTCGATTTTGCGTGCACTGGGCGATTCTAAATCTCCGCTTTATTTTTTAATTCTTTCTAGTGTTTTGAATCTTGGACTTGATTTGCTCTTTGTTTTAAAATTTCACTGGGCAGTTTTTGGAGTTGCCTTTGCCACTTGTATTGCTCAGGCAATCAGCGCAATTGCAAGTTTGATTTACGCTTATTTCAGGAATCCTTACTTTCATCTTTCAAAATCAGAATTAAAGCCGCACCGCCATATTATTCTGAAATCTTTTAAACTTGGCGTGCCGATTGCTTTACAAAACGCATTGATTTCTATTTCTATGATGTCTTTGCAGGGCGTTGTTAATACTTTTGGTCCGACGGTTATGTCGTCTTACACAATTTCTATGAGGATTGAACAGTTAGTTCAGCAACCTTACAGTTCTTTGGGTTCTGCAATTACAACATTCAGCGGACAGAACTGCGGTGCCGGCGATTTTGACCGTGTAAAGAAAGGTTTTCATCGCGGAACTTTGATTGCACTTATCTTTAGTCTTGCAATTCTTCCGATTTTTGAAATTTTCGCGCCGAATATTGTGGGACTGTTCGTTCAGTCAACAGAAACTGAAGTTATCAGGATTGGTTCTACCGGTTTGAGAATTACCTGCCTTGCATATTTTGCGCTGGGAATGATTTACGTGCCGCGTTCGGTTCTTAACGGCTGTGGTGACACAAATTTTGCGCTTATGAACGGTGCAACCGAAGTTATTGGCCGAATCCTGTTTTCTCAACTGCTTACAAGAATCACCGCCATTACTTTGTTTGGCAAGCAGATTCCAATTGGTTACTGGGGCATCTGGATTACAACTGCATTTACCTGGACACTCACCGCGATTGTCTGCCTTATCCGTTATAAAACTGGCGTCTGGAAAAAGAAAAGTCTTATCAGTCAAAACAAGGAAACAGAAGCATAAAATCAAAGGTGGGGAAAGCCTTCCCCTTGGCCGCACATGGTTGCGGCCTACCCCTTCTAACAGGGGCTCTGCCCCCGTAACGCCCCCGTTTTCCAATAAATTTACTTACTTTTCCACCCCAACCTTCACATAATCTACATACATTTTTGCTGGCAACTGATTCTGGTCAAAAGCCCCACCCCAACTGCCAAATTCCGACGAAATAATCATATAATTTATTCCATCACACATTCCGCCATAGTGCGCGTCATCAACCTGGGAAGCGTCCATTTCGTACAAAAGCTGGCCGTCCAGCCAGAGTTTATAGGAAGTTTCGCCCCAGACAAACTGGGCTATATGCCATTGGTCGTAAAAATCTTCAGGAACCCGGTAAAGTGGCGACCCCACAGCCTTGTGAGCAGCTCCGTAAGCATCCCAATTTATGGTAGTTTTAAAATAATTTGGGCCATTGTAAGGCTCGTTCGGGACAAGTTCAAAAATATCAATTTCGGCAGCATCTGTAGCACCATTTCCGACGTGGGCCTCATCATTGTCACCCATGAGCCAAAAAGCATACCAAAGGCCGGAAGTTTTATCGCACTTGAATTTGATTTCGTAAAATCCATGGGACTGTTCATAAAGGGTCTGGCTTTCAATCGCCCCGGAAATTCTCTGACCGTTTTTGTATTTTGCTTCTATTATTAAATTTCCCTGGCCATCAAGATAGGAACATTCATTACTCCACCAGCCGTGATTTTCCTGGCTTGCCTGCCTTTCTTCCTCTGAAGATTTTTTCCAGTTAGCAGGATTTATTTCGTTTCCGTCAAAATCATCATAAAAAGTCTGAATATAGTTTTTGCCGTCAAAATTAAAGTCAGGTCCTTTTTCAAAAGTGAATTTATATGAATAATTCTGGCCATCAAAAGCAAAATCTATAAAATCGGTAGGATTTTCAGAATCAAGAACGTGGATTTGCCTTGTAGTTTCAACGTTTTCCGTAAATTCCGGAATAATTTTTACAGGATTTTCAGTCCCTTTGATTTTATATTCCCTGCAACCAGGATTAAAAGGCGGTACTAAAAGGCCATCGCTAATGGTCACATTTTTAAGAGGATGAACGTCCGTAAAAAGATTTTTTTCGTTGGAAATCAAAGTTGTATGAAAAGTTACATCATTGTAAGCAAATTTTGTTTCCAGCTGAATAAAAAATTTGGTATTTGCAAAAGCAGAAGCCCTGGAAGAAATATCGACTCTGACGTTTTTTCCGTCATTTTTCAAAAGATAATTACCCCAAGTCGCTTTAGACCAGTCAATTTTGCCTTCTTCCTGAGCAAAATAAATGTTTCCGCAAAAATTATGGGCCAAAAGGTCAAGATTTTCCGGCTTTTTAAAACTGTAATTTTCCAGAACTATGGACATCGTATCGTTATCATAATGATAGGCGTCAAAACATTCGCGAACATCGCCAAGACCACCGGCCGCAGTTACAATCGCAGGCTTGCTCTGAGTCCAGTTTCCCCAGTTTTTGTCCATCAAAGTAAGGTAAACCGAATATTCTTCTCCCGCCGTAACAAAAGGGTAAATAAATTTGTTCGTTTTTTCGTCAGCAGAAATAGAAAAATTTTCACCATTTTTGCCGGCAACGTGAATTTCCACGTGAGTAAACATTGCCCGGTGCTTTTTTGTAATGTGAAGCCCGTCTTCCATTGCCTGAACAGTAAGCATTCTGTCGCTAGACTTTATTTTAGGAAAATTCTGAGATTTATTTTTTGCAAAAACCCCGGAAACAAAGCTAAAAACCATGATGATAAAAATAAAACGTCGCTTAGAATTTTTCATAAGGATATTTTATCACCGGATATTGAGTTTAGGGAGGGAAAAAATAAAGCCCGCATTCGCAAAAATTACGCAATTACGAACAGTTTTTGTGTTATTTTTCTTTCCACCCCAGCACACCACTTGCGTCGTCTGCAAAAACAAGTGCGATTTT
>CAVHTI010000148.1:1250-3738 GCA_963638805.1 Anaerobutyricum sp. | reverse complement strand
TCTTGAGATTCACTGTTCTCCAGCAAATCAGATTTTTTTACGTAATATAAACTTTCAGAAACAAATGAAAAATTATTTTTTTTCTTTTCAACTGCATTTTCAAGGCACATCTGCTTGTAAACAGTTTCAGGAAGCAAACTGATTTTTTCTTCAGAATCAGAATAAATTTTCTGAATCATTTTTTCTTTTTTCAGAAGATTAATATTTTCAGAACTCAAAATGTCTTCAATTTTTAAAGGTTCTGCAAATAAATTTGCCATCGACAAAAGAAAAATTCCAAAAACGGCGATTAATAATTTTTCATTTTTTTTCATTAACGAATTCCCTTATAAATAACCCTTACCTGTTTGTAAACACCTTCGCCTTCGCTCTTTGTTTCTACATCAGGAATATCATTTAAAGTTGTATGAATCAGTCTTCTTTCAAAAGGATTCATTGGTTCAAGCAAAATTGAATTATGTGTTGAACGAACTTTGTCTGCGGTGTTATAAGCAAGTCGTACAAGAGTTTCTTCACGTCTGATGCGGTAATTTTCTGTATCAAGAATAACTCTTACATCTTCGTGACCAAGTCGTCCGGCATAAATATTTGCTAAAAACTGCAAAGCATCAAGATTTTTGCCTTTACGTCCAATCAAAATTGAAGAATTTTTTGATTCAAGTTTAATTCCAACTTTCTTTTCTTCCCTATAAACAACAGAAACCTTTGCTTCGTAACCCATTTTTTCAACAATTGACTGAATAAATTCAATAAGTTTTTCTTCAAATTCTCCCTGAGGAAGCGGATCAGCCACAATTCTTGAATGTTTTTCTTCGTAATTTGATTTTTCACCGTCAACTGAAGTGTTTTCATCTTCAAGAGTGTGAACTCTAATCTTTACGTAACCTTTTTTAAAAAGTGAATTTTTCTGAGATTCAAGAATCTCTACATCAAACTGATCTCTTTCAAGTCCAAGAGCATTTGCTGCATTTTCAATTGCTTCTTTTTCGTTTTTTCCTTCATATTCGTACGTCATTTAAACAACTCCTATTATTTTAAAAGACAAAAATTTTCATTTACCACAAAAATTTTTGTCTTGATTTTTTTTCTGATTAAACTCTTTTGAACAAACTCTTTTTCTTCGGTGAATTATCTTTTTTCATCTTAGATTTTGCTTTTGGCGGAAGTTTTTTTTCAGGATTTTCATTCGTTTTTGAAATTTCACCCTTTTTCTTTTCTACCATTTTGTTGATTATAAGCTGCTGTCCCATCTGGAAAACGTTACTTACAATCCAGTAAATCAAAAGACCTGCCGGTGCACTGTAGAACAGAAAGAAGAAAATTGCCGGCATACCGTAAGTCATAAATTTCATAGATTTAGAATTCTGACTTGCTCCACCGTACTGAGTAATAATTCCGTAGAAAATCTGAGTTGCAAGATAAATAATCGGTAAAAGTCTGAGTTTATTGCCGGTAAAACTTGTAATCAACGGAATATCTTTTTTCCAGCTCACAATAGAATCACCCGTAGACAAATCTGGAATCCAGTGTGGAATAAATTCTGAACCGCGGAATTCAAAGTAATTGTTGAACAAATTGTACATTGCAAACAAAACTAAGAACTGGAAAATCATCGGTAAACATCCGCTCGCCGGGTTATATCCAATTTCCTGATAAATTTTTGCGGTCTCGGCCTGAACTTTTTTAGGATCGTCCTTATATTTTTCCTGAATTTCCGTGATTTTTGGCTGAATCTGCTGCATTTTCAGCGTTGACATTGACTGTTTTTTAGAAATCGGGAACATTGCGGCCTTAAGCAAAATTGTAAGAACAATAATACAAACACCCCAGTTCTTAATAAATTTGTGCAGTAATTCAAGACACCATTTAAGTGCAATTTCAAGCCAGCTAAGCCATCCGCTTGTAGGCAAACACTGTGTAAGTTTATATTGAACCGGCTCCGATGTATTTGTCTTACTGAAATTCCAGCCATTATTTTCTGCTACATTGTATTTTTTAAGTTCTTTTTCACTTCTAGGACCAAAATACATGTAATAAGTATCGCTCACTCCATTAGAATCAAAGGCTTTTCTTTCAAGTAATGTCTGTCCATTCTGATAACCGTTCTCTACCTGTGTAGAATAAAAACCGGCATTTATAATTTCAGGATTTGCAGGAATAATCAGTTCAACAAAATATTTTCCGGCAATTCCTTCCCAAATAAAATTCTTGTCATTTCTTTTAAGCTGACCAGAACCTAAATTCTTCTTTTTGTATTTGTTTCCGTCATAAGTTAAATACTGGCGGTACTCATATCTGTTTAATTTTGAATCATAATGAGGTCCAATTTGCGGTGAAGTTCTGATTGTGTACGAAACATTATCAAAATTCATTCCGCCTTCAGACAAACAGTGAATATTTACATCAAGTTTGAACAAATATTCGCCATCTTTGAAATTATAAATCTTTTCAAAAGCGTATTTTTTGCCCTGATAATCAATAATTTTTC
>CAVHTI010000148.1:0-1240 GCA_963638805.1 Anaerobutyricum sp. | reverse complement strand
CTGTTAAAATCCGTAACACTGTCCGAAAGCTGAATCCAGTCGCCAGTGTCAGTATCTTTTTGATCTTTAAGTTTATAACTGATAATGTCACCGCCTTTATTTGTAAGACGAACAATAACTTTGTCAGTTTCTACAGTTATTTCTTTTTCTTCTACATCCTGAACAAAATTTTCAGTTGTTTCAGTTTGTTCAAAAATTTCATTTTCAGAAACAGAAGTTTCACCCGTTGTTGCGTCAACAGTTTCAATTTCTTCAACATTTTCAGTCACAACAGGATTTTCTAATTGATTTTTTCTTAATACAAAAGTCTGAATTACAAAAAAACCTACAAGAACAGCCGCAGAAAGTACAATCGCAATAATAGTATTTTTATTCATTTGATTTTCCTTGAAAATTAATTTTCTGATAACTGAATCTAAGGGACAGGGTCATAACCTCCCTTAAAAAATGGATTACATTTGAGAATTCTTTTAATTGCAAGATAAAGACCTTTTCCGGGTCCGTATTTTTTAATTGCTTCAAGAGCATAAGCGGAACAGGTTGGTTCAAACCTGCAACAATGCCCGTGCAAAGGAGAAATACAAATTTGGTAAGCGCGAATTAAAACACAGAAAAATTTCGTAAGAAATTTTTTCATTTTTTTAATAATCCTGCCTTTTCACACAATTGACGAATTTGAACACATCGCGTGCTGAACGAATCGTTTCCTGGATAAATTAAGAATAACATGTCATATCCGGTGTTCAGATGTGCTTTTATATATCGATAGACTTCTCGGCTGTATCTTTTTGATAAGTTCCTTTCGACCGCGTTACCGTATCCACGAATCAAAGGAAAACCTACACGATTCATTCCAAGATTATTTTCAAGAAAAAATAATTTTGCTCCCGGAATACTTATCTTATTTCCATTTTTGAACAGTTTTTTAAAATCAGCGGGATTTTTTATCCGTTCTTCACGTTTAAAAAATCCCGTTTTTATTAAATCTGTTTCCATCCCTAAAAATTAGTACTTCTTTTTTTCATCAGCTACAGATAATTTTGCTCTACCTTTAGCTCTTCTTCTTGCAAGAACTTTACGTCCGCCTTTTGTAGCCATTCGAGCACGAAATCCGAATTTTCTGTTTCGTTTTACTTTACTTGGTTGATATGTTCTTTTCATAGAACTAGCTCCTTATATAATTAAATAAAAATTTTCCTAAAAAATTACGTTAAGAATAGTACACAATATAGCATTATTT
>CAVHTI010000147.1:0-3828 GCA_963638805.1 Anaerobutyricum sp. | reverse complement strand
TTTTGCCTTCAAAATAAGCCTTCATCGTAGAAATCAAAAGACTCTTTCCAAAACGACGGGGACGACTTAAAAAATAAGGCTTACCTTCAGTTGCAAGTTTGTAAACAAAAGCCGTTTTATCTGCGTAAACCGCGTTGCGGGAGCGAATTTCCGAAAATGTCTGAATGCCGATTGGCAAAAATCTTCCTTGTGCCATAAGAAAATTATAGCATATATAAAAAAGATTTTCAGTTGTTTTTTGGTATATGATAAATAAAAACCGCCCACCCTTCAAAACGAAAGGCAGGCGGTTGTAAAAGGGCTATCAGCCCTCGGGGGCTCTATTGCTTACAGATTCTGAAATGAACTCAGAATGATATTTTATTCTGCAGTTGATTGCGTTACATTGCGAACTACACGGAAGCCAAGAAGATTGCCCCGACTGTTCGGAGTAATTGTTACGCGGTAAGAAACGGTGGCTTTAGAAGTCTCGTGATCATAGCAGCCACCACGCCTTACACGATTCTCACCAGAAGAAGGACCTGTAGCAGCGATAGTGTTATCTATAGTCTCGGTATAATAGTCCCAGCATCGTTCCAGCATATTGCCACTCATATCATATAAACCGTAACCGTTTGCTTTCTTTGTTTTTACTTCGTGCGATTTATAATCTGAATTTTCATCATACCAGGCAACATCGTCTATATTGTCGCTTCCGGCGTATGTATAGTTTTCGCCACCGCGTGCAGCCCATTCCCATTCGGCTTCGGTTGGAAGACGGTAACCGTTGGCAGTCCAGTCGCATACAACAGCATTCCATGTATCAGAACTTTCACTTGGAATATCAGAATATGTAATATTTGCAAAATCTACATTTTCTACTGTGTAACATGGTGTCAGGTTCTCTTTTAAAGAAAGTTTATTACAATAAACTATTGCATCATATAGGCTTATACACCTTACTGGGTTGTTGCCGACATCTCCGTCTGTATTTCCTCTACTTGGATTTGTTCCCACAACAGCTTCAAATTCTGCCTGTGTTACTTCGTGGTCGCAAATATAAAAACTTGCAATTTCAAGGGCACGTTCGCTTACAAATACAGATGATTCAGGAGTCCAAGTTTCGTTTCCTGTAATTGAAGCTGCTGGCACTTGTACAAAGCTAGATGAAACATCAATTGAATCTTTATTTACTATTACCAAACAAATTGTTTCACCACTTTTGTTTCTAGCTTTGTCTACGCTTACAAGGTAGAATGTATACCAGGCTTTATCTTTAGTGATATTTGAATATGTTTTACTTGTTGAATCAGAAGTTTCTACAGTTGATTTTTCTGAAGTTTTTGTTCCGTCGTTTGTTGTGTAGCAAATTTCTATGTAGTCAAGGTCTTCATCTGTAGGATTTGTCCAGTTTAATGTGATTGTTGAATCAGACTCTGAATAAGTTCCCGTTACGCCAGTTGTTTTTTTAGGTGCGATAAAGTCAAAGTTTTCGATTGTAATCTGTTCAATTTCTTCGCGACCGTCGCTGTCTATTGCTGCAACAGTGTAAGTTGCGTTTGCAGTAATTTCAAATGTCCATTTTGCGTTGTCGTTTGCATCAACAGTTGCTTCACTTACACTTGTATCTGCAAGGTAAGAAGTGGCAGGTTTTATTGTTGCGTCTTTTTTGTAGACAACTCTTTTTACTGTTCCTGCAGTTGTAATGTTTGCAGTTACAGTTAAACTTTTGTTGGTCTTTTCATCTGGAACAGAAAGAACAATTTTCATAGTATCTGTAGAAGAAACTTCTGCCGGAGTTGCCTTTGCCGTAGCTTCCTCGCTCTTGTTAAAACTTGTGTCCAAAGTTTTTACAGAGAATGTGTATTCAGTGCCGTTGGTAAGGTTACGCACAATTGCTCCGCCGACGCCTTGGGCTACTACCATGCTGTTTGAACTAAGGGCTGTTGCGGCACGACTTGCAGTTGCACTAGTCCAAGTTACTTCGTAACCGTAAATGTCCTTGTCGGTGTCTACAGCGTCAGTCCAAATAAGAAGAACGCTCTTATCTTTTGCAGTTGCAGTAAGATTTGTTACAGATGCTGGGGCGGTTGTGTCTGCTGGGGTTGCGTCATCGCTTTCTGTTTTGCAGCCAATTACAATAAGTGCAAAAACTGCCATAAAAGCAAGAACTAAATTCTTAAATTTTTTCATCTTTTTTCCTCCATATAGTTTGATGAAATTATCCTTCTAAAAAAGTTTTCAACCAGTTTTTACCGTTTGAATTTCTTTTTGAATCCAAAGTCAGAACCTGAAAGCGTTTTTCTTCTTCGCCTTCAAAATTCAATATTTCTTTATAATCTTTCTTCGCTTGATTTCCATCGTCATAGTCAAAATAAAAAATTTTCAGTTTGGGATTTTCTTCTAAAAGGACATTGAACATTCCGTTCAATAAGTTGTCATCTTTATTTAATCCAAAACCGACAATCGCAATTTTTGAACAATCTTTTAATTCGCAAAATGCATCAGAATAAAGTTTTATAACGTCAAAATACATGATTGGTTTAAGTGCAACCTGGGGGAAAATAAAAGGGATGCAGTTTTCGTTTTTTTCAGATTCGTTTCCTATGCGTTTACTTTCTAAATCAAAAAATGAATCGACATCGCCATTCAAGTGATAAATATTTTTCTTGTCAAAAACATCATCAGATTTTTTTGAATAATTTGCAGTGCAAACAACAAAATCCTCATCTTTATGCAAAGAAAAATGATTTTTTACATCTTCATAATAGGAATTTGCAGTTTTAGGGCTTACCTGCTTAATCACTTCCCTCATCACAAACAAAAGGGAAACAATTTTTCTAAACTGAGTTTTATTACGCGAAGGGTAAAAAGCAGAATCAAAATTTTCAAACAAGAGCTGATAATCAATACAGGAATTTAAAATTTTATTTGTAAGGTCTTTTAATTCTTCAAATTCTTTTTCGTATCCTGTTTTTTCATCCTGATTTTTAAAGATTGCACTTGAAAAATCCATAATGAAATTTTTATTCAGCTGAAAAAAATCACTGTCTTTATTTATCCAGCTTCCTTTATTAAAAGAATTTTTTATGTTTTCGTTCAGTTTGTCTTTTATTTCATCGCCGCACAAAAAAAGCGAAATGGCAACATTAAATTTTATAAAACTTTCAATTTCAATTTTTTTATTTTTTTTGTCGTCTTTGTCTTTTTCGCTGTTCGTTTCTGCAAAAACTTCATCAAACTTATCAATCGCCTTTTTTAAAACTGAAAACTTTGGAAGTTTTTCGTTATTTTTTTCAAAAGATTCAAACAAATCAGCTTCGTCATCTTTTTCCTTTATTTTTTCTATGATTTCATCTTTTTGATTTTTTATCATTGATTCAGCAATTTTCTGAACATCACTTTGAGAAAGTTTTAAAAAATCTGAAAAATTTTTCTTTGCTTCCTTTACGACTTTATCTTCAGGATTTAAAACCTTAAAAGCAAACTCCGCCCCAGTCGGAAAACCGTAGGAACATTCTGCTCCTGCACCAAAAAAGAAACCTGTTTTATTTTTAGAAGTTGTTGATTTTTCACTCATTGCCATATCTTAAATTTAAAAACAAAAAGACCGCCTGCATCTCGCGGATTTTTCCACGGATACAAACGGTCTTCCCCTCACCGAAAAAATATTGTTAAAGAGAGATTTATCGCTGAACTGAACTGAACTGAACTGAACTGAACAAGGTTCGGACTCCTTTTTGTTATTTTTTAATACACCTTTATTTTAATGGATTTTTCAGTAAGTGTCATGAAAAAAAATAATTTTATTTTTTAAATTATTTTTTTCTAAAAATGTTTTTTCCTTAA
>CAVHTI010000146.1:0-3873 GCA_963638805.1 Anaerobutyricum sp. | reverse complement strand
GATTAAAGTTTCAAGTTTTGATGCCTGAGAAATCTTGTTTGTGGCTTTTGTAAAAATTGCCCCAATAAGGCCGTCTTTATTTTTTAAGGTATCAAGGATTTTTTCGTATTTGTTGATTAAGTCTTCCCCAATATTTGCCTTGCCGTTTTTATCTTTTATTAAATCGTTCCAGCGACAGCCTTCCGGTAATGTACTTGGAAGCCCGATTAGTTCTTCCCTTTCATTGTCCATTTTTAAGAACAAAATATATGTAAGCTGTGTGATGTAGTCTGTAAATCCTACTCCGGCGGAACTTAAGACATTTGCCATGTTCCATACTTTTTTTGTTAAGCTTACTTCCGATTTTTGTGTTGTTTCCTTTGATTTTGCCATTTTATGCTGCCTTTGATGTGTAGTCTCTCAGTACAAAGCCTGAAAGTTTTGATAATTCTGTATTTACGTTTTCTTTTCCAAATGTCTGAACAAGATTGATTGCGTAGCTTGAACCAAGTCCGTTGAAAATATCGACCTGTTCAACTGCACCATTTTGAACGATATATTCTGCAACAACTTCCATAAGTTTAAGCTGATTTTCGTTTAATTTGCGGTTTTGTGGGTTTATGTAAAGGTTGAAACCTCGCCTCCATCCTCTAAAAAGTGAAGTCAAAGTTTTTGTTTTTCTGTAAACATAACGGGCAATCTGAATAAGATTTGTAAGTGCTTCCAGTTCATTTTTAGATTCCAAAGGCACTACAGAGTTATCTGCTTTTACAATCTTATAATTCTGCCAGATGTAAGCTGGTTTATACATTCTGTTTGCTTTTAAAAGATTTGACTGTAAATCTTCCAGCATTTTGTGAGTAATTGGAACGTCTTTTTCGTTATAGATTATTCTTAAAGCTTCAATTTTATCTTTGTTTTCGTCCATATATTTTTCAAAGACTTGAATATATGTTTCTGATTCTTCCTTGCTAAATCCTGTATATGTAAGTTCATCTTCGCCAGGCATAAGAATTTTTACAAAGCCCGCATTAATTTCCAAAATCTTCTGTCTTGCTTTTTGATTGTTGATTAATTTTGAAATGAGCTGTTTTCGTTCTGAGTTTGGTTCATTTATGTCTTTGTAAGGCGGTAAATGTTTTACCATTATTGGATTTTGATTTTGTTCTGCCAGATCCTGGAAAGTTATACAGTCTTCAACTTCCAGAGCTGCAATCAGATTTTCAACAAAATTTTTTAATGTTATTCCAGCAATTTCTGCCCATTCTTTTAAATCTTCTACTTCGCCTTTGTTCTGGCATTTTGCAAGATAGTTTGAAAGAAGTGTAAGGTATTCATCAGACACATTTCCCAAAGAAAGAAGTTCCAGCAATCTTTGTAATGACGGGACTGGAAGTGTGGGCTCATCTGGTTTAATTTGTGGCATGCTGTGTTCATGCTCTGTAACTCCAACTGCATCAATTACATAAAAACAGTCCTTGCTTGTGGCATTTGGGGTTACCAGCTGAAGGTTATCATCACTTATACGACGGCAGCCGCGGCCTTTCATCTGTGTGTATAAAACGCTGGATGCAACATCACGCATAAAAACAACGCATTCAAGTGGTTTTACATCTGTTCCCGTTGCAACAAGAGTTACGGTAACTGCAATTCGGAATTCTTTATTATTTCTAAACTGGCGGATAAGTTCGTTTGAATTTCCTGCGTTGTATGTAATTTTCTGAACAAAATCTTTTGGCAGTTTTTCATCAGGGAATTCAACTTTGAAAACTTCTTTAATCTGTTTGATTATGTCATTTGCATGACTATCTGATTTAGCAAAGAAAAGTGTCTTTGGAATATAATTCCAGTCAGGAAAGCGGTCGGGGTAAAGCGATTTATAAATTGAATCTTTATAGGCTTTAACAACTTTATTGATTTCTGTTATGTTTACAACTGAGCGGTCAAGCTGGCTTGCGGTGTACTGCTGTTCATTTGCATTAGAAACAACTTCATTTTTTCCTGTGAATTTTGACTTTTTATAAACCTTTTCGTTTTCTGCAATTGTTCCGCCATTTTCTGAAACTTCAGTTTTAATACGATAAACTCGTGGAGGAACATTTACGCCGTCTCGAACGGAATCTTCAAAAGTATAGTTTGCAACAAAATTACCATTAAAAAAAGCTTCTGCTTCTGGTGTAGGAGTTGCAGTAAGACCAATTATTTTTGCAGAATTAAAATATTTTAGAACCTGCTGCCATTTTCCATAAATTGAACGGTGACATTCATCAACAATTATGAGATCAAAGAAATCTGGAGGCAGTAAAAGTTTTCCATCAAGTTTAACTTCATCTTCTGTTTCTGAATTGTAAAGAGCATCTGCATAATCAGATTCATCATCATCATTTTCTGTTGTAAGGGTCTGGCCTGTAATTGCAGAAAATAACCGCTGGATTGTAGAAATGACAACTTTAGCACTCTGAATTTCTTCAATGCTTTTTAGTCTCTGCACTGAATAAATTGAATTAAATACTTCGCCGCTTTCTGTCAGCTTATATGTGGTAAATTCACCTTCAGCCTGTTTTCCAAGATTGTTGCGGTCAACAAGAAAAAGGACTCTGCGAACTGATGTGTAAGTAAGAAAACGATAGGTAAATGTACAGGCGGTAAAGGTTTTACCGGCTCCTGTTGCTAAAGAAATAAGAGCCTTGTTTTCATTATGCTTAAATGAAAGTTCCAGGTTTCTGATTGCATCAAACTGACACTGACGAAGTCCTTTTTCTCCAACAGGTGGAAGAGCTGGTAAAGTAGCATATTCTGATTTTATGTCTGCCATCTGCACCAGTTCCTTTGGAGTTTTCATTTTCTTGAGTTCAATATAAGTTGCATCTTTTTCCCGCATATCACGGAAAAGTAAAGTTTCACCATTAGAAAGAAACACGAATGGAAGAGGATTTGCCCAGGTCTGATACCAAGAGGGAAGACTCTTTGTATAATTTTGAGCCTGTTCTGCAACTTCAACAGAAAGATTATTTTCTGCACGTTTTGCTTCAAGAATGCCGATGGCTTTACCGCCAGCAAAAAGAAGATAATCAGCTTCAAGATTGCCAGTCAAAAGTGCTTCCGTGATAGCACAGCCGTTATAAATATCAGAATATTCATTTCTGGAAATAATATCCCATCCTGAATTCTTAAGCATTTCATCAATTTTTTGTCTGGCCTTTTGTTCTGGTGTTTGTTCTGGAAGAAGATTGTCACTCATTTTTTATTCTCCAAGGAAAACTTCAACCTTTAGTATAGCATAAAAAAAGAATTACCTACATCTGCAAAAAAACTTCGCTCGCGCACAAGGCGGATTGTGTACAGTCTGCTTTTTTAAATCGGTAGAACAATTTGATTTTCAGCACAAACTTGTTTTACACTTTTTAACTGTTTTGACGAAACTTTTGAATAAACTTCTCTTAATTTTGTTTTGTGTTCAGCTGATTTTTCAATGTGATAAAGAAGTTCCTTTACAGCTGCAATATCTTTTGTCTTTTTTTCAGCTGGCTCACGAACTGGATTTGTTAAAATCTTTTGAATTACATAAGCCGAAGGTTCAGGAACTGTAATTGTATATGTGTTTCCATCAGTTCCTTGTTCTTCGATTTCTCTTGCATAATCAGAAAGAATATTTATAACTCTCAAACCTTCCGAAGTGATTCCCAATGGTTTTATTTCCATTCTTCCTTCTGTGCCAGCACCTAAGATTCTTGTTAAAAACTCAAGCTCAAGAAGGTCACTCTTATAAAAACGCGAAATTCCGTCAACTTCATCGTAAATATAGCCAATTTCTTTAAGTTTCTGAATGACATTTATTTTTTCTTTTGGGATATTGATGTTTCTGTAAAAAAAATCTACATCACGGGTTTTTAG
>CAVHTI010000145.1:0-3906 GCA_963638805.1 Anaerobutyricum sp. | reverse complement strand
AGGGAGTCTGAGGGAAGGAAAACCTGAGAAGAAGCGCCGACAGGCGGTTCGATGATTGATAGCAAAGCGTTAAAAAAAATTGCGAGACAGCAATTTTTTAGCTTTACCAACAATCGCGAAGTAGAGGGTTTTCCTTCCCTCAGAAAACTTTATATTAAAAAAAATTGAAAAAAAAACTTTTTTTTAAACTGAAAAAAATATTTTAAAAAGAAAAAAATTATTTTTTAAAACTGAAAATAATTTTTTTATAAGAAAAAATCTTTTTTGAAAAAAACTTTTAAAAAAGATTTTTTTTCCGTTATACTAGTTTTTATGTCGTATGAAGTAACAGCTACTAGACGTCGTCCGCAGAAATTTGATGACCTTGTTGGCCAGGAATTTGTTGCGGAAACTCTTAAAAATTCCATAAAATCCGGAAAAATTGCTCACGCGTATTTGTTTACAGGGCCGCGAGGTTGCGGTAAAACTTCAACTGCGCGCATTCTTGCAAAGGCTTTGAACTGTCAGCACGGTCCGACAGATTGTCCTTGTGGTCAGTGTTCTAACTGTGTGGAAATTACAAAAGGTTCAAGTCTTGATGTAATTGAAATTGACGGTGCATCTAATACTAGTGTCGAAAATATCCGTCAGATTAAGGATGAAGTCCTGTTTCCGCCGGGAAAATCCCGCTACAAAATTTACATTATTGACGAAGTCCACATGCTTACGACTTCCGCCTTTAATGCGCTTTTAAAGACTATTGAAGAGCCACCGGCTTACGTTATTTTTATTTTTGCCACAACTGAGTTCCAGAAAGTCCCAGCAACAATCAAGAGTCGCTGCCAGCAGTTTAATTTCCGGCTGGTTGCAATTGATAAGGTCAAAAAATGTCTTGAAGATGCCGCCAAAGAATTAAATATCCAGGCCGATGATGATGCTTTGTACTGGATTGCCCGCGAATCTACCGGTTCTATGCGCGACAGTTACACTTTGTTTGATCAGGTTGTTGCGTTTAGTGACGGTCATATCACTTACGAAAAAATCCGGGATAAACTGGGATTAGTTGGCGTTGAACGTCTGAATACAATTTTTGAGGCCTGCACGGATTCTCAGACTGACACTGTGATTAATCTTCTGGATGAATATTTGCAGGCGGGAATCAGCATTGAACAGTTGATTTCTAATTCTGCGGATTATATCCGGTCTTTGCTTTTTATAAAAAACGGAGTCAAAAAAGAATCACTTTTGGGAAATTCGCCGGAACGATACAGTCAAAAAGTTCTGAACAGCTGGAATTCCATTCAGTTTGAACGTGCCTTGAGCATTTTTCTGCAACTTTACCGTGACATCCGCTATTCTTTGAGTCCGCGTTATGAACTTGAACTTGCATTTTCGCGACTTTGCTGGATTGGTCAGTATGTTTCTAATCAGGAAGTAAAAAAAGCAATTGATGCGGCTCAGGCCCTTTTGATGAATTCCGGGAATTCTGCTCAGAAAAGCCCCGCACTAAATCAAAATTATTCTGAAAATCCTCAGACGGCGCCGCAAACTGGCGGTAACACGGAATATTCTCAGGGCGCGCACTTTAGTCAAAATGGCGTTAATTTTGCACAAACAAATAATTTTGAGTCTAGCGGCGCAAATCAGGGCGGTGCGACTTTTGCAAACGGCGGTTCATGGGCAAACACTGCTGATGACGGGCTGCCACCGGGGCTTCCGCGGTTAAAAATGTTTGACAATGACGGTGAAGGCGGCGCTCCGGACACGGCCTCGCCGGAAAATGAGGAAAATCCAAGCCCTTTTTATAATGGCGGTTCACTGCCGCCTGAACAAACAGTGACCGCAGTAAATTTTTCTGATTCAAATGCAGAAAATTACTCGGAAAATCCGGATGAAGAAGACGGCAGTTACGATGATTCTGCTTCTGATGATGATTATTCTGAAACTGAGGAAGAAAAAGAAGAAAGAATTGAACAGTCTTTTGAAAAAGCCGAGGCATTAAGAGAAAACGACGGTCGCAGTGCCGTTCCAGTTCAAAATGCAGCGTCTTTTACGGCCGGAAATGGCAAAATTATGACGATTGCGCAGTTGCGTGGGGCTGTGATGGCTGATTTGTCCGTGAACAACAGTTTTGTTTCCACACTTTTGGAGCAGACTGGCGAATGGTTTGTGAACGGAAATTCTGTTTCTACTGTCTGTAAAGACAATTACACTTTGGTTCAGATTCAGAACAATAAAATGCAGATTGCACAAGAAATTTCTTCGGTTTGCGGTATGCAGATGAGTTTTGAAATTTCTTTGCAGGAAGAAAATCAACAGAAACAGAAAATTCAACTGCCACGACAAGTGCAAATTCTTCTGGACACTTTTAACGGTACTTTGATTGGAAGGTAAGGTTTTAATGCGTAAAGGATTGTAGGCGCGCCGAAGGCGAACCCCCGTAAACGAGGCAACATTGTTCTGTTGCCGAGTACGGGGTTTGGAGCGAAAGCGGAACGCCGCAAAGCCTGACCCGAAGCGCCTTGGTAAAAATGACAGAAAAATTTGCGAGGCACTGAAAAAGATTAGATAAATTGAAAATTTTAAGAAACGGCGCGCGAAGGGGTACGCCCAAAATAAAAAAATAGGAGAAGAGAGATGAATCCGTTTGAACTTTTGAAAAACACAAAGGCTTTGAAGGAAGAAAGCGAAAAATTGCAGAAGGAAATGGAAAATATTACTGCGGAAGGTTCTTCTGGCGGACGAATGGTGACCATTAAGATGAACGGAAAATTTGAAATGCTGGACATTCATCTGGATCCGATTTGTGTTGATAATCGCGACGTTGCGATGCTTGAAGATTTGATTGTTGCGGCCCATAAAAGCGCGGTAGAGAACGTTCAGGAACAGATTAAGCAAAAATCTTCTGAAATGCTTGGAAATATGAATCTGGGCGGCCTTGATTTGAGTTCGCTGGGGCTGTAATGAGCAGTGTTTTTGATGATTTGACGGCGAATTTTTCGCGTTTACCGGGAATTGGCAAAAAAAGTGCCGTGAGAATTGTAAACTGGCTTTTAAAACAGGATGAATCTTACGTTCGGCGGTTTGCACAAAATCTTGGAATGTTGCAGGAAAAAGTTAAACCTTGTTCAATTTGCGGAACCTGGACGGAAAGCGACCCTTGCCCGATTTGTTCTAATCCTTTGCGCGATAAATCTATGATTTGCGTGGTTGAACAGCCTCAGGACGTTTCTACAATTGAAGCGTACGGGGAATTTAAGGGGTACTATCACGTTTTGGGCGGACTTATAAAACCGCTTGAAGGAATGGGTCCGGCGCAGTTGAGCATTCAGCCTTTGCTTCAGCGTTTAAAATCTGGCGAAGTGAATGAAGTTATTATCGCGACTAACCCGACGGTGGAAGGCGACACCACGGCACTTTATTTGAATCAGAGCATTGCACAAATCCGCCCGGAAAACCCGGTCAAAGTGACTCGTCTTGCAACCGGAATCCCAGTCGGTGGCGATCTGGAATACATTGATAAACGCACTCTGAGTTTGAGCTTCCGTGGCCGAAGCGAATTGTAGCGCGTGGGGGACACGGCATATTCTTTTATACACGCTACCCGTACAACTCACGGCACGTTTTGTTTAGGCACGGTACACCGCGCGGCATTTTTTTGCGCGGGGGCACACGGCATATTTTATTAAACACACTGCACCAGCGGGCGTACACGGCATATTTTTCTATGCACGGCACCCGTACAACTCACGGCACGTTTTGTTTAGGCAGTGCACCGCGCGGCATTTTTTGCGCGGGGCACACGGCATATTTATTAAACACACTGCACCAGCGGGCGTACACGGCATATTTTTCTATACACGGAACCCGCTCGAATCACAGTACATTTTTCTATGCCGCGTCACGCCCCCCCCATCACCTTACGCA
>CAVHTI010000144.1:0-3910 GCA_963638805.1 Anaerobutyricum sp. | reverse complement strand
ACTCAGAACTCAGAACTCAGAACTCAGAACTCAGAACTCAGAACTCAGCAACTCATGGCGTAGACTGTCTTAACGTTATTGATTTATCAGAGAATATAAAGGCACATTCTGTGCGCATTTTGCGTACGGGGTGTGCCTTTTTGTTTTTAAATTAAATTTTTTCAAACGGAGGAAAAGATGAAAAAAATTATGGTGGCAGTCATGACATTTGTTATGGCGGTGATTTTTATGGCTTGTAAGGAAAGTATTCCTAAAATTGAAATGGTAGAAATTCCCGGAATGAATATCAAAATGCTCAAAATTGAGGTAACACAAGAACTGTATAAGTCAGTTATGGGGGAAAATCCAAGTGATTGTTTTGGACGAGATAGACCTGTGGAGTGTGTTAGTTGGTATGATGCAGTTTATTTTTGCAACAGGTTGAGTGAAATGAAGGGAAAAAGGCCTGTGTATGCTGTTGATGGCGAAACGGATGTAACAAAATGGGGATATACGCCACATAAGAGTGAAGATATAGGAGGAGAAATTACACAAAACTTACATCCTTCCGGTTTTAGACTTCCAACAATAGAAGAATGGCAGTATGCAGCAAAAGGAGGAGAAGATTACAGATATGCGGGAAGCGACGAGCTTGATGCAGTAGGCTGGTATGACGAAAATAGTAACGATAAAACACATGCAGTAGCACGGAAGAAGCCAAACGGTTACGGTTTATACGACATGTCAGGCAACGTCTGGGAGTGGTGCTGGGATTTCCACAGCGGTGACTACGGCCACTATGTTTGCGGTGGGAGCTGCTACAGCGACGTCGACGCTTGCGAGGTGGACTCCAAGGGCTGCAACAGCCCCCACTTCCGTAGCCGCTACATTGGCTTTCGCCTGGTTTGCCCCTCTAAATAATAACGAGCTGTAGCGCTTCTCCTCGCAAAATAAAAGGTTCACGACCTTACTACCGTCGCCCTCCCCGAAACTGAATTTTCAACGCGTTTAACTTCCATTTTGAACGTGACGGGGTAGCGCTGGGAGCCCCTTTAGTCTGGCGCTTGCGCCAGATGAGCGAATAGCGAAGGGCGGACATAGCTGTAAATAGAAATTGCGTTAAAAAAATTACGAAGACCTGGAGTAATTTTTAGCAATGCCTTACTTCTGCCGGACCCTCCGGAAATTACGAAGACCTGGAGTAATTTTTAGCAATGTCCAATCCGTGCCGGACCCTCCAAAAAAATCCTTCCGCCTCCCGCCCGCCTTTAAAAATCGCAAATTTTGCACTATAATTAAGAAATGGCATTTGTAAACAATTTATTTGATCAGAATTTTATTCAATATGCGTCTTACGTAATCCGAGACAGGGCAATTCCAGATATTATTGACGGTTTAAAACCGGTTCAGCGCAGAATTCTTCATACGATGATTGAAAAAGATGACGGGCGTTTTACAAAAGTTGCAAAAGTTGTGGGCGAGGTTATGGCTTATCATCCGCACGGTGATGCTTCCATTTACACGGCGCTGGTAAATCTTGCAAATAAAGAAATTTTTATCGATAAACAGGGAAACTACGGAAATCTTTTTACAGGGCATGGTCCTGCTGCGGCGCGTTATATTGAATGTCGTCTGCGTCCTATTGCAAAAGAAATTTTATATAATCCGGAAATTACAGAATATGTTGATAGTTATGACGGTCGTGCAAAAGAGCCGGTTGCGTTCCGGGCAAAACTTCCGCTTGTTTTAATAACCGGTGCCGAAGGTATTGCCGTCGGAATGAGCACTTATATTTTGAGTCACAACGCGTCAGAAGTTATTGAAGCTGAACGAAAATGTCTGCGTGGCGAACCTTTTCAGCTTTTTCCGGATTTTCCAACCGGCGGTCTGGTTGACGTTTCTGACTATCAGGATGGACTTGGAAAAATTATCACTCGCGCAAAAATGGACACTAGTGACGAAAAGAAAATCATCATTACAGAACTTCCTTACGGTTCCACAACGGAAACTTTGTGCGATTCCATTGAAAAGGCTGCCAAAAACGGCAAAGTAAAAATTGCTTCCATTCAGGATTTTACTTCTGATCACGTGAATATTGAAATCAGATTGCAGCGTGGCGTTTATACAAAGGATGTTGTAGATGCCCTTTACGCGTTCACCGAATGTGAAAAGTCAATTTCCTGCAATCTTCTGGTCATAAAAGATAATATGCCGGTTCAGATGACTTGCACGGAAGTTATAAAATTTCATGCAAATCAGCTTGTCGGCGTTTTAAAAGATGAACTTGAAAACGAAAAACGTCATTTGCTCAATGATTTGCACCTGCGCACAATTGAACGGATTTTTGTTGAAGAACGCATTTATAAAAAAATTGAAACTATGAAAACTGCAGAAACTGTTGTAAAGGCCGTTTATGATGGTTTTGTGCCATTTGCCGCTGAACTTTTGCGTCCTTTAAATGATGATGATATTGAACATTTGCTCAAAATCCCAATCCGCAGAATTTCTCTTTATGATATGAACAAAAACAAAGAGGAAGTCAAAAAAATCAACGACAGAATTAAAGAAATCAACCGTCTTTTAAAACATCTTGTTGATTATGCAATCAGCTGGCTTGACGGAATTGAAGCAAAACTTCCCGCCGAACTCAAAAAACGAAAAACCAAAATTACAAATATTCACGCAGTTGATGTAAAAGCGGTTACAAAACGCGACATTCCTTTAAAATATGACGAAAAAACCGGTTATCTTGGCATTGAAGTTTCCGGCGGTGAAGAAAAATTAAAAGTCACACCGTATGACAAAGTCCTTTATGTAAGAAAATCAGGAATTTTTTCTGAATGTGAAACTCCTAAAAAAATATTCGTTGGACCTGGAATGTGGTACTGCGGATATTACGAAAAGGAAATTCTTGCAAAAATTCTCTTCACGGTAATTTATCGCGACCCTCAGACTCAATATGTTTATGTAAAACGCTGCAGAATTCCGGGGCTCATTATGAATCGTGACTACTTCTTTGCTCCGGAAGGCTGCGAAGTCCTCTATATTGATACAAAAAAGGATTTTACGTTCCGGCTTGATTATGTAAAAAAGCCAAAAATGAAAGTCACCTCGGAAAAATTCAAGGCTTCTGATTTTGAAGAAAAAACTTACAAGGCAAAAGGCGTTTGTGTAACAAAAAAAGAAGTCCATAATATTGAAATTTTGAACGCAAAACCGCCGGTAATCGGTGAACTTTTTGATTCCGAAAAATAAAATCCAGAAAAATGCTCGTTTTAGAAAAATATGTTTTTTATGAAGAAACAATAAAAAATTCGCGTTTTTTGTCAGAATTAATTCCCTGCGATGAACAATCGCGCGCGCGGGAAATCATAAAAGAACAAAAAAATAAATATCCCGAGGCGCGGCACGTTGTTCACGGTTTTGTAATCGGAAAATCTGGCGAAATTTGCGGAATGAGCGATGACGGTGAACCTTCCGGAACTGCCGGCCGCCCCTTGCTCGACGTTTTGCGCGGTCACGACTGCACAAATACCCTGCTTACAATTACAAGATGGTTTGGCGGAATCCTGCTGGGCACTGGCGGACTTGTAAAAGCGTACGGTGGCGGTGCAAAAGCCGTTCTTGCCAAAGCGGATGAAGAAGGCGCGTTCGTCCCCCTCGTTGAAAAAAAAGCTTTTAGTTTTGCCGTGGATTATTCTTTTTACAAAATCGCCAGAAAAATTCTCCAGGATTTTAATATTTTTGACCTGAAAGAAGATTTTGGAACAGAAATTTCAATTTCCGGCAAAATCGAAGCCTCCCAGTCCGATTTTTTCAGTCACAAAATCAACGACGCCTCCAACGGAAAAATAACCGTTACCCTGTAAAATTTTAATTTTTCACATCTGGGCGCACACGGCACTGCGTGCCGGCCAGGCTTTGCGGGGTT
>CAVHTI010000143.1:0-3949 GCA_963638805.1 Anaerobutyricum sp. | reverse complement strand
TACGATGTTGACCCAGTTTCGCTTTTGTAAAGTTAAACGTGGCGACGCGTGCCGTGGCTCCTAGAACCATAAAAATCTTGAAGAATTTAGTAGGCATTATAAATTTTTAATACAGAGAATTCATCAAATCAAAAAGAGCATACATGGTAACAGAAAATGAATTAGCGCCAATTGGCGCTAATTAGAATCCTTTTTTTCTTGTTTTTGAAGAACAATTTTCGTAAGTTTTATAAATAAATAATTTTTAGGACTGAGAAAATTATGAAAATTAAACTTACTCAAAAACAGGAATACAGAAAAAATCTGACAGTTTCCTGTATTAAAGGTAAACTGACTACAAGAGAGGCAGCTACACGTATTGGTTTGAATATCAGAACAATTCAGAAAGATATTCAAAGATTCAAACAAAAAGGGGACTCTGCTTTTATTCACGGAAACACAAACAGAAAGAGAATAAATCAGAAAAAAGAAGCTGAGAAAAATAAAATTATCAACATCTTTCAAAATACAAGGGTAGAAAAAGTAAATCCGTTTCAAGATGTAACTTATACATATTTTAATCTTATTCTCAAAAACTATTTCAACATAAATGTCAGTGTAAGTTTTGTAAAAAAGATTCTTAACTCTCTTGGCTATTTTACTCCATATAGTCATAAGTGCAAAAGCGACTCGGCTGTTCACCTTTTCAGAGAAAGAAAAGAACATGAAGGGGAACTTGTGCAGGCTGACGGCACTCCATACGACTGGTTTTCAAATGGTCATAATTATTGTATTCAAGGTTTCGTTGATGATGCTACAGGTTATCCAGTAGGGCTTTATATGACCTTGAACGAATGTCTCCTGGGTTATACAGAAGCATTCAGAAACATGTGTGCTGAACACGGATTACCGATGCAGATGTACCCAGACAAAGCCGGAGTATTCTTTGTAAATAACTGTAAAAAGAAAAACGAAAAACATCTTACTCAGTTTGGTGTAATGATGGAAAATCTGGGAGTAGAAATGTTTCCGGCTCATTCTCCTCAAGCTAAAGGAAGGATTGAAAGATTCTGGCAGACAATCCAGCACCGGCTTCCAACGCTTTTTAAGTTGCGGGGAATTAACACAATCGAAAAAGCAAATAAATTCTTGAAAGACGAATTTCCTGCAATTTACAGAAAATGGTTTCCAGTAAAACCAAAATCAGATGAAAGCTATTTTGTAAAAGCAGACATGAATAAAATCAACAGCATCTTAAAGGCAACTTTCCCAGGTCATGTGGATAAGTCTGGAATCTTTTTGTTAAAGGGCTACAGATTTTTCTGTCCAGAACTTACAGATAAAAAGATTCTTATTCATCTGAACGAAAAAGAAGGACTATGGGTAACTGAAGTAAACGGTACAAAAAGATATTCCGTAAAACTCGTAGAGACAGATACCTCAGGACTTATGCCAGAAGTAATGAAGGATTTAATAGACAGAGTCTTTTTGAAAAATGCAAAACCAAAATTCAGGGAAGTCTACATTGATGTAGATGATGTTGTTCTGTCTGAAATAAAACCAAAGAAGACCGCCTAAAAACTTTTTCAAAAAACAATTCTCAAATACGGCTTTCAAAAAATACTTTTTGAAGGCTATGAGTTATTTTAAATTAATTGTCAAAAATAGGTTAAAAAAACTAAAACTCATCCAGTTTTCCTTCTGAAAGTAAAAAATCTAGTGAATTTTTCTTAAAAATCAGAATAAATGCAAAAAAAATCATTTTTTTTCAGCGAAAAATTAAAAAGTTGTTGACAGTATTTGGGCGTAACCTTGAAGCTTTGCTGGGCGTTACCCACCGCAAGCGGCGGGTCGGGCTGTCGCGCTATAAAAAATTACGGCGTTTTTCGCCGTAATTTTTTTTCGTCCAGCCGCGTCGTCTTCGCCGCCACGTCCGTCCCGGCAAGCCGGCTTCCATCCCTAACGCAACTATGGAAATTTCGGCAAAATTTGTGTATAGTGATTTCATGCAGAGCATAGCACATCCATTTGTAAAATGGGCAGGCGGAAAAACTCAGCTTTTGCCGGAAATCAGAAAACATTATCCTCAACAGATTAAAAAATATTGTGAACCCTTTGTTGGCGGTGGTGCGGTTTTGTTCGATGTGCTTCAAAAATGTCATCCAGAAGAAGTCCTGATAAATGATGTAAATCCTGAGTTGATCAACTTGTATTCAAAAATTCAAAAAAATTGTGCACAACTTTTGGATGCATTGTCATTTTTACAAGAAGAATATCTATTGACTCCGAAAGATGAAAGGAAATCATTATATCTTTCAAAGCGTACTAGATATAATCATCTTATTTTAGAGAAAAATTCTGAGAACGATTTAGAAAAGTCAGCTTTGTTTATTTATCTCAATAAAACTTGTTTTAATGGACTGTACAGAGTTAATGCAAAAGGTTTGTTTAATGTGCCTTTCAATAATGCTGTAAATCCTCCAATTTGTGATTCAGAAAATCTTGAAGCTTGTTCTAAATTGTTGCAATGCGTTCAAATTCAATCTGGCGATTATTCTGCTTGTAGAGATTTTATAGATGACAATACTTTTGTTTATCTTGATCCGCCGTATCGTCCATTAACACAAACCGCAGCCTTTACCTCATATTCAGAAAATCAATTTTCAGACAAAGATCAAATCGAGCTCGGAAACTTTATAAACGATATTTCAGCAAAAGGTGCGAAGATTCTTGCAAGCAATTCTGACCCGAAAAACGTAAATGCAGAAGATAATTTCTTTGATGACTTATATTCAAATTTTGAAATTGAAAGAGTTTCTGCTTCAAGAATGATAAATTCAAACTCAAAAAAACGTGGAGCGATCAGCGAGCTTTTAATAAGCAATATTGCGACAGTTTTTTAGGGGAGAACAAAAATGAAAAGAAATTTCACAGATTGGTTTTCGACTTTTCGTGACAGCATAGCAACTTACTCTTATTATATTGATTTTGAAAAAGTTTATGGAAATGTTGAAAATATAAAAATCGAACTAAATATTTTGAATTCTTTGATTGGTTCAAAAAACATTGAAAAAGATTTTGAAAACATTCTTAAAAAATATCCTGAAACTTTAAAATGTATTCCAATTTTGCTTGCAGTCCGCAATTCTGAAATTTCTGTTTCCGATGAAAACGGAAGCCTTGTTTTTGATTTTGCAACTTCAAAACAGTCAATTGCTGAATATTCAACTTTTATGAAAAAGTCCGGACTTTTTGACCTTCTTCAAAATCATCTTGTAAATAATCTTGTGGATTATGTTACAGGTGTTGAAACCGGATTGGATTCAAACGGTCGCAAAAATCGTGGCGGTCATCTTATGGAAAATCTGGTTGAAGAATACATCAAAAAAGCCGGATTTATAAAAGACAAAAATTATTTTAAAGAAATGTACATTCACGAAATCAGCGAAAAATGGAATGTTGATTTATCCGCAATTTCAAATCAAGGCAAGATGGAAAAACGCTTTGATTTTGTCGTAAAAACAGAAAATCAAATTTATGTTGTAGAAACAAACTTTTACGGAAGCGGCGGTTCAAAACTGAATGAAACTTCCCGAAGTTACAAAACACTTGCCGGCGAAATCGATACAATCAACGGTGTAACTTTTGTTTGGTTTACAGACGGTAACGGCTGGCAAAGTGCACGGCACAACCTTGAAGAAACTTTTGATGTAATGGAAAATATCTACTGTATAAAAGATATGGAAGACGGTGTTATTGGAAAAGTGTTTAGATAAAATTATTATTCTTGTAAATATAATTTTTTAATGAGAGGAAATAAATGATAAAATACTCCAATGTAAATAATATTATTATTTGTTCAGATGTCTTTGAAGGATTAGATACTGTTCAAAATGAATCTGTAGACTTAATATTTATTGATCCCCCATACAATATTGGAAAAAAATTTGCAAACACTTCTGACAAATGG
>CAVHTI010000142.1:0-3950 GCA_963638805.1 Anaerobutyricum sp. | reverse complement strand
GAAAAATATGCACTTTTAAGTCATTACATTCAATTACGCGATACAGATTCTGCTCAAAAATACCGTGCTTTACTTGAACAAAACGGCCTTGATTTATCTTCTCTGCCTTCCAAAAAAGAATTCAATTCAAAACAAAATGTTCCCTTTACATCACAAGAAAATCCCAGCTTTACTTTTATTGATTTATTTGCGGGAATTGGTGGCTTCAGGCTTGCCATGCAGGACTGCGGAGGTGAATGCGTTTTTTCAAGTGAGTGGGATGACGCTGCCAAACAGACATATTTTGAAAATTACGGAGAAGTGCCTTTCGGGGATATTACGAAAAAGGATACTAAAGAATTGATTCCCGAACATTTTGATGTTTTGTGTGCGGGTTTTCCTTGCCAGGCTTTTTCTATTGCCGGTTATCAAAAAGGTTTTGATGATGTTCGCGGAACTCTTTTTTTTGACGTTGCAGAAGTTTTAGAAAAATATCGCCCAAAAGCCTTTTATCTTGAAAATGTAAAAAACTTAAAATCCCACGACCAGGGCAGAACTTTTGCAAAAATTATGGATGTCCTAAAAAATCGTCTTGGCTATCTTGTTGATTCAAAAATTATGAATCCTTGTGAATATGCAGATGTTCCTCAAAATCGTGAGAGAATTTTTATCGTAGGTTTTGACCCAAAACAAGTGAATATCCCAAAAGAATTTTTGAAAGATGGAGAATTTAGTTTTGATTTTCCCCAAAAAATAGAACTTAAAAAAACTATTCATTCAATAATTGATGAAAATCTTGAAACACAAAATCTTTTTTACAAACCAAATCACATTTACTACGACCGTATGAAAGATGTAATTACAAATCCAAATACAGTTTATCAATGGCGTCGTGTTTATATCCGCGAAAATAAAAATGGACTTTGTCCAACTCTAACTGCAAATATGGGGGAAGGCGGTCACAATGTTCCAATCGTTCGCACACCAAAAGGAATCAGAAAACTTTCAACAGAAGAATGTTTAGGCTTTCAGGGATTTCCGGTCAATGTAGAAAATCCTTTTAGGTTTCCTTTGACAATTGCTCAGTCTAAAAAATACAAACAAGCCGGCAACAGCGTAACAGAACCATTAATCAAGAGAGTTGCAGAAAGAATAATTCAATTTTTGCAGGAGAATGAAAAATGAGTCATACAGAAAATTTGTTGAAATCCATTGAACCATTAAAAAATAAGTTTAAAGACTATTATGATGAACTTTATGCTACATATTCTGCATATTCAAAATTTGATTTTGAAAGTGTGGAAGATTATGTAAAAGATGTTTTTAACATTTCAAATAGGGCTTTTTTTACAATATGCTCAAAAGAATCTTTTAACAATTTAGAATCAGAGAGAAATTGGATAGATTCTATTATTTATTCGCCTTTAAATGATCATTCTCGTCCTTTTATGAAGAAAGGAGATATTGTATTTTGTTACAGGCAAGGACAATTTTCGGATTTGAAAGAAGCTTTGAAAATGAGAGGAATTTATGGTTTGGGATTTGTTGCCTCTGAGCCTAAAATTTTATTTCCGCAACAAGTGGATCACAATAAATATGGAGTTGCTATTCTTTTTCCTTTTGGAATGAAACAACACTTGGAATTACGAAATATACAGTTAAATCCTGTAACGATTTCTTTAACTCCATATAATGGTAATAGAAATGATGCATTGCAATATATTCCAGAATATGAATATTCAAAATCATTGTTAGAGCAAATTTGTAGAAAGAATTCGTATTTAAGAAAACCAATCGAAAATGTTATAGGAAAAAAGATAGAAGATAAGCTTTTACCTGATGAGGTATGGAATTTAAGTTCTACTTATTCAGATAATCATATAAAAACCTTCTCCCAAACCATCTACTACGGTGTCCCGGGTTGTGGTAAGTCACATTCAATTTCTAAAAAACTTCGGAAACTAGGCATTTTAAAATCGGATGAATGCAATTTTACAAAACGAGTTGTTTTTCATCCTGAATACACGAATGCAGATTTTATTGGGCAGATTTTGCCGGAAACAAATGAAGGAAAAACTGTTTCATATCCTTTTAAGGCGGGACCCTTTACAGAAATTCTAGCACAAGCTTATACTCACAAAAATCAAAATTATGCTTTAGTGATAGAAGAAATTAATCGTGGAAATGCGGCTGCGATTTTTGGAGAACTCTTTCAGCTTTTGGACAGACTTGATAAAACTGAAAATGAATCTTCAAATGGCTTTACTTACACGGCTGGCTGGAGTTCTTATCCTGTAAATAACGATAATATCAATAAAGCAATTCAAGAAGCTTATTCAAAATCTGATATTGAACCTTTTTTACCAAAAGAAATTTTTGAAAAATATAAACTGAATGTTGGCATCCGCCTGCCCCCAAATCTTTCCCTCCTTGCCACCATGAACACCAGCGACCAGAATGTTTTTGTCCTGGACAACGCTTTTCAACGAAGGTGGAATATGGAGCTTGTGCCGAATGTTTTTTCTGATACTGAGGAAGAAAAAAATCAGCGTGACGCAATTCTTGAAGGTTCTTCCGTTACATGGGAAACTTTTCAGACAAAAATCAATCAAACAATTGCCAAAGCATCAAAAGATTCCGGATTTTCAAGCATGGTGGACAAGCGTCTGGGCTGTTGGTTTGTAAAAGCGGAAAAAAGTGCTGGTGTTTATGTAATCAACAAAGAAGCCTTTAAAAATAAAATCTTAAAATACCTTTGGGATGATGCTTTTAAATTTGACCGCGAAAATTATTTTGTAGATGCTGATTCTTTTGAGGATTTGCAGAATAAGGTTTCAATGTCAGAAAAGAATTTTGGAGTTTTCAAAGAAATTGAATTTGCAGAAAATATTTGATAATAAAAAAATATTATCAATATTAATTATTTATTATTTTTTTTAACTTTAATAAATCTTATATGTAAGATTGCAAAAAACTAGATGCATCTGTAAATATTTTAATTTCAACAGACATTTCTGCTCTAGAATATCGAAATTTTAAATCTGAATATGTTACAATAAAGCAAGTTGGAGGTGCCTATGAAAACAGAAAAAAAATGCCACTGAAAATATTGGCGTATTTCCAGTGGCGCCTACTCAAAAAAGCTGTGCTTAATTAAGTGATTAGACGTCATTCCTGCTAATCCACCGTATACTACAGCCTTTTTTGAGAATTTTCTAGTACCCGCTAGAATCCTCCGCCGGTGGCGGAGAAGTGTTAATTGCAGTAAAGACTCATGAAAGGAGGACTTCATATATGGGAAGTCGAGGCTCTTATATTAAAGCTGGTGGTTTTACGGAATACAAATACAAAACTATCATGCGTTATAACAACAATAGGTTTGTAATACTAAAAGATGCTACAAAATCTGTAAAAAGCCCGGAAATGTCAAATTCAAAATGGGCTGTGTATGTTACTCTTGCAAAGTCAGGAGATATACAATCGGTTTCGTTTTACAACGGAAGTCGTCGAAAATATAAGCAAATTGATTTTTTGCATGAGCATGATGGAATATCCCCACATATTCACCATATTGATCCATTGTCTAAGGATATGCGAAGTGGAAAAACGACGGCTCTTACTTCAAAGGAAAAAAGTAAGGTTACTTCAATTTTCAATTTTTACAAAAAGCATAATTTAAAAGAACTTTCAAAAAAAACGAGGTAGCAGTTTATGACAGAAAAAGAAAAAGCATTTTTAGATTCAGTAAATAAAGAATATTTTGATATTGAATGGACCCCTGGAAAGTCAATTCAGGAATTTTATTACGATTGTTTTTCTGACATAAGTTTTTGTCATAAAGGACATGAATATTTTATCTATCAAAATCTTGAATCAAAAGATAAACCGTGGACAATTTTTGACAGAGATTTAAAAGACCCTGAATATGCTTACAATGTTGTGTGGGGAAAAGAGCCAAGGTTTGATTATGC
>CAVHTI010000141.1:2522-3953 GCA_963638805.1 Anaerobutyricum sp. | reverse complement strand
GTTTGCAATTTTGTTCAAAACTATCAGGTTATTACAAAAACATCTTTTTCTTCGTTTTTTGCATAACCATAGCAGGTTTTCTTACAAGTCGCTGATAGATTAAATATTATCACAGAATCTTCGTCTGTAAAAGCTTTCATATAAACATTTTGAATTTCATTTTCTATGTTGCTTAAAACTGTATCGCTGTTTGTTATTTCAAAAACTGAATATTGAAGACGAAAGCCGAATTTGCTCAAAAATTTTGCAAACCTTGTCCTCACTTTATCATTACTGATGTCGTAACTGACTAAAAGCATAAAATTAATCCTCCTCCATATCAAAAACAGGAAAATCCTTTGCCTCTTTATCCCTCATAAAAGCCCGGTAGTAAGATTGTAGATATATAAAAATTTCGTTTTTGTATTTCATAAGTGCTTTTATAAAAAGTTCCACATATTTTGCGGAGTTTTTCCAGGGAAGAATATATTGTTCCTGATTTTTCCAGAAATCTTTTTCGTTTACCTGGCCCAAATTCATTGCCTTTAAAATTGCTCCATCAATAATCGGCCGGAATGGTTCTTCCAGGTCGCATACTAGGGACTTTCTGTGAAAAAACTGAGTGTGCAAAATCCCCACATAAACATCAAATCCGTACATTTCAAGAATTGCATTTATAATGTTGAATAAAATTGTGTACCCAACGTCTAAAAGACAGTTCGTAATATCGTGCTTTACCCTGGGCCGTCTTGCAGTCCATTTGTAATCAGCAAAAAGACTTTGAAAATAAAGTTTTGCACTTATTCCTTCAATTCCCATAATTTTCTGAACGCTGAGTCCAGGTTTTAAAACATCCTCTTCAAACTGCTTTAATTTTTTTATGATTTCTTTTTCATCTTCCGGTTTTGACCGTCTTTTCTTTAAAAGTGCATTTTGATTGTGAATTTTATTTGCAATTACATGGGCCCCAATTTCTGTTTTATCATATTGATATTGTTTTCTGCGTAAAAGTACGTTTCCTTCAGCTTTTGACGGAATAATTTTTGTGATTCTTAAATTAGGACTCATCAGCACGATGTTAAAGCCAAATTTTGAAGCCCTTTCCAATAATCCGCTTGTAATGCAATAATCCCCACAAATAAACAAAAGAAAAAGTCTATAACACGTAGACTGATGTTTTACATGGCCGTTTTCTTCCGTAATAATCACATTATCATTTTTAAAACTGATTTTTTCGCCCCTAGTAGTAAAAACAAATGCAATCTGCTTAAATTCAAAATCTCTTGTACTCATCATAAAGTCTACACACCTTTTATTAAAATCCACCTTTATATGTTTTAGGGGCTAAAGGCCTATCGCAAAAATCGTTATAAATGCAGTTTCGGCATTTTTCTGCGGAAGTCGGCTCATAAGAAGCAACATCAAAATTTTGCATTTTATTGCTTGTTGCTT
>CAVHTI010000141.1:0-2512 GCA_963638805.1 Anaerobutyricum sp. | reverse complement strand
CATCATAAACTTTGTTATCATCACTGGAATAAAAGCGGATTTTTTTTACATCGTAGCCCATTTCTTTTAGGCAAAAATACTGGGCATAGAGTTGAAATAAATATCCGTCATAGATTTTTTCGATGTGTTTTTTGCGTTCGGTGAGTAAGCCTTTTTCCGTGTCAAAAATGTCAATTTTTCCGCAAAGTTTGTATTCATCAGAATAAACATCAATTCCCTGCAAAATATTTTTGTGAGTGGAGTAATGCTGATTGTCGATCGTTTCGTGAACGGCTTTTCCGTCAAGTTGGGCATCGTTGTAATAAAGACGTTCTGCCAGGTCTCCGTAAAGCTGATGATAATAAATTGAAAGGGGACAAAATATAAAATCATTCAGGTAAGTTATTTTCAGATAAAGTTCCATAAAATCTGTCTCTCCAACCCGTCACCCTAAACTTGTTTCAGGGTCGGGCTCTCACATAAGGGAATGCCATGCGAGTTTTTATTCATAAAAAAAGGACTCGGAGTTTTTTACTTTTTTTTCCCCGAATCCTTTTTGCCTTCAGTAAACTTTATTTCAAATAAGTTTTTTCCTGCACAAATTTGAACCATTCTGCATTTGTGATGTTGCCGATATAGCCTTTGTCATTTTGATTAAAATTATTTTTCAAAAGATAAAGACCTTTCAGTGCAATGTGATAGGCACCGTTTGCATCAGCGTCAATCGGAAGTTTTGCTTTGCTTCCTAGTTCTTTTTGCTCTCGGCTATCAAAGAATGTCCCATCATCAGCTTTTACAGGCGAAATAAGGTAATCAATTTCGCTGTTTGGAATAGAATTACGCATTTGTAAACTTGCATTAAATGACCGCAAAAGTTCATCAAAAAATGCAGCATTACTTTTTTCTGCCGGAATGGATTTTATGGAATCTATAAAATTATTTCCCGACTGCCAGATTACATTAAACTTATCAAAAATCCCTTTAAGATTTTCAGTTGGACTTACAGAAATACTTTTATTTTCTTTTTTGTTGTAAACAAGACGTTCACCCCGGGTGTAAATTTTCCATTTTTTCTTAAAATCGGCATTATCACTTAAAGCCGAATAATCAAAGGCAAAAACAAAAGAATTTTCTTTTGCGTCATAACGAATTCCGTCAAATTTACTGAAAAATTCCTGTTTCTTTTGAACATTGGTAAGACCTGCCGTGCTAAAAAGATTTGCAAAACCTGTTTTTGGATCGATTTTTGAGGTGTAGGCTGCCGGAATATAAAAAAGCCAGCCACACTGTTTTCCCAAATCCTTAAAAGCCGTAAATTTATCAGTCAACTGATAGGCGTTTAAAACTCCGCCAGCTTCCGTCACACCTTTGTCCTTAAAAACCAAATAATTCAGTTTATCAATAAGCATTTGTTCAAATTTCTGATAAACCTGGCGTTCAACGGCAAAACGTCCGCGTTTAAATCCAAAGTTCAAATCTTCCATAACAACGATGGCGTTATTTTCTACCATCAGTTTTGCAATCTCGTGAACTACATTTGAAAGATAACCTTCCTTCAGCTCTTTGATGTTGCCGATTGTCTGCCAGTTTTTGCGGGCTTTGTCTCGGTCGCCTTCTTTTTGAACAAGTTTTTCCTGATAATTTACTAGAAAAGTTTTGTCATTTCGTTTTTGCTCCACAAGATTCAAAGTTTTTTGAAGTTCAATCTGACCTTTTTGATTGATAAGCGAAAGATAAATTAGATGGCGTTCTCCGCGGTCAAGACCAATAATTTTTATTTCCGAATTATCTTTTAAATATTCAAGAACCCGACCATTGAATTTTTTACCCGTAATTTCCGCTGCCTTAAAATTCATTGTAATCGGACAGTGAAAAAGGTAAGTATTTTGTGTAAAATGCTTATCCTTTGTGATTGTGTGGGTTGCCTCTTTACAAATGACCATTCCAGAATCAAGAAGTTCCTGGGCTTCTTTAGAAATTGAAGAAATCATTTTATTTTTATATTGATAAATTTCCTGGTAAATTTCTTCCCGAATTGATTTTCCATCCGAAGTGCTTTTGTTTACAAGAATTGAGCCTTTTTCATGTTTTATAATTTTTAAATTTTCATTTAATGGGCGGTAAAAAAGTTCTGCTTCGCCATTAAGTTTAAGGCACACATCATCAAGGTTTTCCTTGCTGAAAAGATTTTCCCAGTACAATGTATGAAGATTCTTTTTTCCGGTGGATTTTTCTGCAAAGTCTTTGTTGTAAATCTGGAAAAGGAAGAGTTTGCCGGAAGTAACCATTTCTTCAATTTTTGATGAAGAAATTTTCTGAAAAGTAATTTTATATCCCTGCAGTTCTACTTCTTTGTAAAATCCGCTCATATCTTCGTAAGATTCTGTTGGCGAAAATTTAAAGCCAAAATTTTTCCAATCTTCATGAATGTTTATGGCAGCTTTAAACCAATCAATCAGTTTGTACATAAAATCTTTGTCAAAATTTTCACCTTTTTTGTGCAGACCATTGTTGTAACCTTCAAGGATATCTT
>CAVHTI010000140.1:0-4093 GCA_963638805.1 Anaerobutyricum sp. | reverse complement strand
GGTAAAGCTAAAAAATTGCTGTCTCGCAATTTTTTTTAACGCTTTGCTATCAATCATCGAACCGCCTGTCGGCGCTTCTTCTCAGGTGTTCCTTCCCTCAGAAACACTACCAATTATTTTAGAAATTCTGTATAGTAATTTCATTGCTCATAGGTAAAAACACTCAGGGCAAATTAGAAGGAAGACAGAAAATGGCTGACGAAAAATTTGATTTTACAATCGAAAATCTGGGTCCATGTACAATCGACTCTCCAATTAAACTTTCGACTGTTCACGGAGATTATACTGCAAATTATGTAAGAGATGATTCTTACATCATTAACGAAATTAACGTTTTTGATGCTTCAAAACCTATTCAATTAGATTCATCAAATTTGTTGCAAAAAGCAGGACCTCGCGAAAAGATTTTCTTTGATCCCGCTCATGCAAAGGCAGGAATTTGTACTTGTGGAGGACTTTGTCCTGGATTAAACGACGTTATTCGTGCCATTGTTCGTTGTTTGAACACACGTTACGGCGTAAAAACTGTAAAGGGTTATCAGTACGGTTATCACGGATTTTTTGCTGAAGAAGGCTACGCTCCAATTGAACTTGACCGTTATTTAATCGACGAAATTCATAAAATTGGCGGAACATATCTTGGAACAAGCCGTGGTGGCGGTCAGAGAGTTCCGGAAATTGTAGATTGTCTTGAACGCGACGGAATCAATATGCTTTTCATTCTTGGTGGTGACGGTACTCAGCGCGGTGCCTATGATATTGCCTGCGAAGTTGAAAAACGCGGTATAAAATGTGCCGTTGTCGGAGTTCCAAAGACTGTAGACAATGACCTTTTGTTTATTGACCGTTCATTTGGTTTTGAAACTGCCGTTCAGCGCGCAAAAGAAGCCGTAGCAGCCGTTCATATGGAAGCTGCCAGCCAGATTAACGGAATTGGTCTTGTAAAATTGATGGGTCGTGAAGCTGGATTTATTGCAACAGAAGCCGCTCTTTCTTCTCACGAAACAAATTTCTGTTTGATTCCTGAAGTTCCTTTTGAAATGGAAGGTGAACACGGATTTTTGGCATGTCTTGAACGCCGTCTTGAAAAACGCGGACACGCAGTAATTGTTGTTTCTGAAGGTGCCGGTCAGGATTTACTTGATTCTACAGGCGCAACTGATGCTTCTGGAAATAAAAAACTTGCAGACATTGGTCTTTACCTTAAATCTGAAATTGAAAAATATTTTAAGGCAAAGAAAATGGAAATTAACCTTAAGTATATTGATCCTTCATATCAGGTACGTGCTTCTGTTACAACAGCGGCTGATTCAATTTACTGTGAACGTCTTGGAAACAACGCCGTTCATGCTGCAATGGCCGGAAAAACAAAGTGTGTAATTGGACTTGTTCACGACAAATTTGTTCATATCCCGATTAAAGCTGTAACAGCACACAGAAATGCCGTTGATCCGGAAGGTTCTTTGTGGCGCGACTGTCTTGATGCAACTGGTCAGCCAATTCTTATGGTAAACGACATTAAGGCTGCTCAGGCAAAAATGGCCGCTGCCGTTGAAGGCGCTAAATCAAAGCCGAGTGAACAGAAGGCTAAGGCAAAAAAATAAAACTTTTAAACTGAATGTTTAAAATGAAAATCCCCGAAGAGTATAAAAACTTTCCGGGGATTTTTTTATTTTCTTGAAAAAAATATTTTTGCGCCAGCGCGTAAGGGATTGGAGCAGGCGCGAAGGTTTTTTCAAAAAACGTTTAAAATTAGCCACTAAAATAGCGTGGCTAATTTTAACTGCAGTTTGCAAGCAAACTGCCTTATATAAAAGTTTGCTTTCGCAAACGAAATGCAAATCCTCAGAAACCGAAGTTTCTTGCGGTGTTGCATTTTTAAGGAAAAAGCGAAAGCCCGCAGGCGCGCTATTTGTGCGCCGAGGACTTTGGAGCGATAGCCTATAAATTGAAATTGCGTTAAAAAAAATCGCGAATACTTGGAGCAATTTTTTAGAAATATCCTACTTTTGCGGAATAGCCCGGCCGGCACGTAGTGCCGTGTACGCCATAATTTTTTTAGAAATAAAGAACGATTCCTACGCGCGGGGTAAAATCAAGCGAAACAATTGTGCCGTCGGCTTGAGTTGCGCCTTCAACATTCATGCCGGTCGGCCACCAGACAAAAGCACAGCCTGTACCAACGTTTATTCCGAATTTTTCGCTCAGAGGAATCTGGACATCGAGGTTTGTTGAAGCACCAAGTCCAAAATATTTAAAGCCAATGCTCATTCCACGAACGCCAAGCGACCAGGTAACGTAATTGTTATTCACAAGATTAAATCCTAAATCAAGTGATTCTGAACTAAAGAAACCAACAATGCCAACATGAACGGACGCTTTGTCCCAAATTCCTGCCGTATGGAAACCAACCCACTGCTGAGCGGAATCTCTGTAAACGTTTTCGCCGTCTGTGGCCTTCATATTCAGGAAGAACGGTTCATAGCTGATAAGCGTTTTTTCGATACTGAATCCTGAAGCGGCCAAAAATAAAGCCGTAAATAAAACTAAAAATCTTTTTTTCATAAAAATCTCCTTATAAAACTCCGTGTTAGCGGCAATGCACCGCAAAATTAATTCACAAATCTTAGTGCTTTGTCTTTGTTTTTTCTATACGGAGCATTATAGGAAAGTGGGGTTGCCTAGTGTATGTCAAAAAATATTTTTTTTTCTTAAAATGTTTTTTTCTTAAAAAAAATCTTTTTTATTTTTTGTAAAAAATTATTTTTTTTTTTCCTTTTTTTTAATATAACGTTTTCTGAGGGAGAGAGAAACCTCTACTCCGCAAGCGTTGTTTCTCTCCCCCCTCAGACTCCCTCTCTTTTCCAGCACGCGTTTAAGGGCTCTGCCCTTAAAAATCCCGCTTTTGAGTGAAGTTCTAAATAAAGCTGTGGCTTTATTTAGAACTTTGGATATTTTTCGCGAAAATGTCATTCCGAAGTTATTTCGGAATCTTTTTTAACAATTTAGTATCTACTTTTTTAGAAACAATTTCCTCTACTCCGTGAACGGTGAAGCTTTTCTTCCATCAAGCTCCCTTTCTTGAAATTCAGCTCAGGAAAAAACTTCAGTTTTTTGGTCCTAAAAACCCGCTGACGCGAAGAATGTAATTAAATCTTTTTCCATTTATCTGGATTGTCTAGTTCTTTTTGAGCATTTTTTGCACTGTGAGCAACGTATGCGCAGGCGGCGGTTGTTGCAACTACTGCGGCTTTAGCATCTTTTAATTGTTCTACAGCAAAATTTAATTCTGAAGTTGTAACATTTTCTTCTTTAGAAACATTTATTAAATATTTTACGTAATTTTTAGAACCGACATAGTAGATAATAGAACCAAGTGTTAGTGATATAAGAATTAAAAATGGTAAAGCAAGCATAAAAGCAAATCCAAAATCACGAGGTTCAAATATATATAGGATTATAGTTGCAATTACTGCTGGAATTCCCCCTAAAAAAACAGGTGGAGTATAAAATGAAGGATATTTTCTTTTATTTACAACAGTATTTTCCTTCCATTTTTTTACATCTCTAAATTTCCCTTTGTTAAATATCCACTCTTTTTTTCTTAACAAATCTACATTGTCGGCCTTTATGTTTAAAAGAAAATTACAAGTTTCTAAAATCTTTGCGTCACATTGAAATCTTATAAGTTTCCTTAACTCAGCATTAATTCTTTCATCTTCTTTTAGACAAAAGATTTTTTCAGTGTCTTTTAGTGTTCCTAAATTCATATTATTCATAATCTACCTCAGTTAATTATTATAGTTCACTTTTATGTCAGCGTAAAAAAATGAATTTTTCTGCGTTAAAAAATTCCCCAAAAAATGTAAATTTTGCACAAACGAATCCATATTACTTATAGAGAAAAAAAAGTAACAGGAGATTAAAATGACAGAAAAATTAACCCCCGCACAGCGCTGGGAAAGACTCACGTTTGCAGACGATTACATTTTTTGCAGAGTGCTCTCTCAAAATCTTGAGATTACCAAAGAATTGTTAGAAATTTTGCTCGACATTAAAATTGACCACGTTGAGCAGGCAGCCTCTCAAAAAG
>CAVHTI010000139.1:0-4118 GCA_963638805.1 Anaerobutyricum sp. | reverse complement strand
GAACTACAGTTACGGTTCCTGTCAAAATAGAAAAGGGTGAAAATCAAAAAGATTCTCGTACCTATGAAGTTTCTTTTGATTTGGTTGAAGAACGTCAAAGAAATCCTCTTACAAAAAGATGGAATAAAAAATCAAAAAGTACTTTCTCTGCACAAAACGTAGAAGTGCGGGAATGTGACCAGAATACTTTAATTTTAGAATCTTTTGAAATTCCAGGTTTTAGAATTGATAAAGAATTGTTTACTAACTTTTTATCAGGAGAATAATAATGAAGAAATTTAAGAACTTTTTTGTGATAAGCATTATTGCTTTAGTTTTTGGGTCTTGTAAGACTACGGATTTTGAAACTCTTGGAACAGAAGCGGAAGAAGAAACTGCTGTTTATGAAAATGTAGAAGAGGAAGAAAGTGAAAATTTTGATGAAGTTCAGGAATATTTAATTCAGGAACGCATTAAGGAAGTTGATATTCCAAAAACTGTAGTTTATGTCGAAAAGCCTGTTTATTATCCGCTTGAAGAAGAAAAAGGAAAGCCTGAGTTAAAAGGAAAAGATGCTGCAAGACAGAGTACTGAAGAAGCAATTCAGACTCCAGAAAAATGGAATAATGGAACTATGTATTATGATTTTGACAGTGATTTTACCTATGAAATTTACTGTCAGCCTTATCGTGTTACAGACTTAATTCTTGAACCTGGTGAACAGGTAATTGAAATGCCGTTTTTGTCTGAGGAAAAAGTTTGGGAAATCGGAGCAGGTGTTTCGCAAAGTGGTGGCGTTGATACTCAGCATTTTTTCTTAAAGCCTGCATACTCTGGACTTACAACTTCTTTCATTATTATTACGGATAAACGTGTTTATCACATGCTTTTAAAAAGTTTTAAGGATTGTTACATGACGCAGGTGCGATGGAATTATCCAAACACAATGCCTTTCAACTTAAAGACTGATGCAATGGAAGAAAAAATAAACAAGGTGTCAAAAGATACTACTGCTGTTGATCCGGCTTATCTTTCATTTGATTACAAAATGAGTTATTCCGCTTTCAAAAAACCTTACTGGCTTCCAACTCGTGTTTATGATGACGGAAAACATACCTATATCTGTATGAATGAAACTGTCCTTCACATGACTTCTCCGGTTTTGTTTAACAATCGTAATGAAAGAATCAATTATTCTGTAAATAAAAATCTGATTGTTATTAATGAGCTTATTGAAAAAGTTACTATGAGAGTGGGCAATCAGAAAGTTACTATTAAAAAGAAGGCTTACAAAGAGCCTGAAGAAGTAACCGCTGAAAAAGCTGATGACGAAATTGAACTCGTAGATGATAATGCAGAACTTCCGCCGCCTCAGAAAAAGAATTCTTTTAATTCTGTTTACAACTCAAAATTACAGAAAGAAACTATGCTTCATTCGTCTGACATTATTGTTGAAATAAAGGGAACTGAAACTCAATCATCAGAAACAAATGATTCTAAGGACGGTGAATAATGGGATTAATGAAATTTCTTTTCAGAAATAAAACTGATAAAAATATTCCGTGGGAAGAAACTAAAAGAGGAAAAGAATTTTCCGAAAAGATGAGAGTTGAAGCTGAAGAGCGGGCAAGAAAAAATGCAGAATGGGAAAACACTGTTCCTCCCGAAAGAAAGGAGCAGTACAAACTTTTCAAAATCTTTTTTACGATTTTCTTTGGATTATTTGTCGCTTTGCTCTGGTCTGGTTTTTATACAAAACTTGCACTGATATTTTTATGTGGAGAAGGCATTATTGCAGCACTGAGTCTTGCTTTATTTTTTGTAAAACCTAAGTTTGTAAAATATCCTAACTGTTTTATGATGCCGGTAATTGCATTCGGATGTTCAGCATTGTTTTTTATTTACTTAGGTGTGCAGTTCGGTTTTGATTCAAGTTTTGACAAGAATATGTTTGTTAAAAACAAAACTGAAACAGTTATTACAGAAGATGTTTCTGGTGGCTTAGAAAATACAGAAGAAATTTCTAACTCAGAAAATCTGGAATCTGAAGAACAGAAAAGTGAAAATAGGAGCAACAATGGCAGATAACGAAGATAAAAATTTTCCTGATGAATTTTCACCGGAAAATACTAATGAAAGTACTTCTGAATTTAATCCTGATGAAAATCCGTATGAAGACTTCCTTTCTGGAGTGGACGCTGCATCTGTAAAAGAAAAAGATGAAATTGATGAAAGCGTAAAGAAAGCTTTTCATGATGAGCCGAAGGCTTCTGAAAATGCTACACATTTGGAATTTTCTTCAAATCCTGAGAAGGATTTTACAACGGAAAAGGACATTGATATTCCAGACTTTCTAAAGGGAGGTTCTGGAGTAGAAGATGATTTTCAAGGTTCTGTAAAAAACAATGATTCATCTTCTGATGTTCCTGATGAGTTTAATCCTTCTAGTGATGAAAATAATGTTTCAGAATATTTTTCTGGAAGTTCAGAACAGGAGGCTGAAAGTTTTGGCTCTGGTTCTACAGAGGAAGAAGATGATGCACCTGAAGTTCAGGGTGAAGAAGATACTCCCGCTGGTGGTAATACTGAAGATGCAGATAAAGAAACTGAATCTTTTTCTGAAAAAATATCCGCAGCTGAAGCCGATACTAATAATCACAAAGGCGCAAAACCAAAGGTTTTAAATAAAAAATTCCTGCTTACAGCTATTGTAATTATAATTGGTTTAATTTTCCTCATAACGTTCTTGCTACCTTCTAGGGGTGAAAAAAAGGATAATGATAAAGGAAAACCTGTTGCTACAACACATCAGGGAACTGATTACGCTTCTCTTGCAAACAGGCAGTATGAAGAAGGTTCTGAAGATGGAAATCATTATAAGGACATAAATGCAAATGGAGATGGTAATAACGCTGGTAATGGAAATGGATATGGAAGTGGCAAAAATAATAATGAAGAAGTTGAAATTCCGCCTGTAATCGTCAAAAACGAAAAGCAGCCTTACAGTCCAAATAGCATTAATTACAACACCGGAAACGGTGGTGGAGCGGGTTCTTCTGGTTCGGCTTCCAGCATTCCTGATACAAGAAATGACAGTCTTCAGGGAAAATCAATTTCTGGTATAAAAGGTCTTACTCCAAGTCAAAATTCTTATCAGACTGATTATCAGCAGACTGTTGCAAAAAATACGGCTTCTACAAGAGGAACTTCAGGTAATAGTTTGCCATCAAAAGAAGAATTTATGAATAGTTATCTTGATTCTTATACGAAAGCCTATGGAAGCACAGCTTCCAGCAACAATGCCTATGCAGTTCAAAATGACCAGGCAGGTAAAAATTCCTTCTATAATAATGGTCGTAATGCTGCAAATGTAGGGCAGGGAGAATACTTGAATTTGAATACGCTCTGGCAAGGAAGTATTTTTGAAGCAGTGCTTACAAGTGAACTTAATACTGACTTGCCTGGCGAAATTACAGCCCGGATTTCAAAGAATATTTATTCTTCTCAAGACGGTCGTTATCTTTTGATTCCGCAGAATTCTGTACTTTATGGAAGTTACAATTCAAGTATTTCTTATTCTCAAAGTCGTGTTCAGGTTGCATGGCATACACTTGTTCGCCCAGATGGTTATCAAGTTCAGCTTGGTGCTATGAATGCAACTGATGCAAAAGGTGCTTCTGGTCTTAAAGGTTTTGTAAATGACCATCCGCTTGCTTATCTGAAAGCAATCGGTTTAATGAGTGTATTTTCTATTGTTAATTCTGAATTTCAGAATAGCATGGGAAATACCTCTAATGAATATGTACAGAATATTCTTGCAAATTCACAGGAAGTTGTAACGGAACTCGGTGATAAACTGATTGACCGTGCAATGAATGTTCAGCCGACTATAAAAATCAAGGCTGGAACTAAAATCAATATTGTTGTAAATCAGAATCTTTCTTTGCCACCGTGTGAGGATATTCCGGTTACTCAAGTCTACAGGAGATATTAATGGCAGAAAATAATCAATCTGAAAAATTAGATGATGCAACAGCGGCTTTTGCAGAAGCCGCAAAAAATCACAAAGAAAATAACATTCAAAATGAGGAGAAAAATATGGAAAACGAAATCAAAAATGAAGTTACAGAAGAAGTAAA
>CAVHTI010000138.1:0-4184 GCA_963638805.1 Anaerobutyricum sp. | reverse complement strand
CAGTTCTCAGTTCTCAGTTCTCAGTTCTCAGTTCTCAGTTCTCAGTTCTCAGTTTGAAATAGCTTTTTCTAAAAATATAAAATTTACAATAACGAGGCCGTTTGCATTTGCGGAAAATTCTGCGGAATGTGGACGGTCTTTTAATTTTTAAATCATTTTTCATCAAAAAAATAAACACGGAGGATTCTATGATGAAGAAAAAAATCAATTTTGGGGCAGAAATTTTGCTTTCGGTATTTTTGCTGGTTTTTGGCGTGATAACTTTTTCTTGTAACGTAAATGTTAACGACGGCAGTTCTGACGAAGAAATTATTTCACTTTCTGCGCCGGTAATTTCGCCTGCGAGCGGGGATTATTCGGAAGGAAAGAAGACTGTTTCAATCACGAACAAAAATAATGTCGGTGAAATTTTTTACACTTTGGACGGAACTGAGCCGACCGCCGAAAGTCCGCGGTACACCGAAGAATTTACGGTAATCGGGTCAAAAACAATCAAGGCGATTATTATAAGCGGGAATAGCAAAAGTGCCGTTACGACTGCAAAACTCAATTTGAACGCTGGCAAAACTCAAAGTCAGCTGGGCGTTGTCAGCGGAAAACTCGCACTGGCTACAAATCTCACGGATTCTGTAAAAAAGCAGCTGGCAGATTCTACGATTTATATTTTCAGTGATGACCTTCCTGGCGTTGTAAAAAAATCTTCCATTGGCGGTGAATTTTATTTTGATGGTCTTGATACTTCAAAATCATATTCCTTCTATTTTACAAATAAAGAACCGGGTGTTTCTTATTCGCGCACCGCAACTGTAACTGATGACGACGGCAATCCTATTGTTTCGACGGTCATCACGGATGTAACTCCGGAAGAAGGCGCGGGACTTAATCTTTCGGAAGTTGAATTAAAGCCGGCCGGAAAAATTTCTGGTAGCGTAAAAAAATATGATGTAACTGGCAGCGAAGAAACTGATTGCAGTGGAATTACAGTTTATGTTCCGGGAACTTCTTATTCAGCTATAACTGATAAAACCGGTAATTTTACAATTTCGGGAGTTCCGCAGGGACTTTTGACAATTCGCGCTTCTTATGCTGGCTATAGTTCCGCAGAAAAAGAAAATATTTTGCTCAGTAGTAATTCTGAAGATGTTCCGGAAACGATTATTGATGAGCCATTTGAACTTTATTTTGGAAAAGGAATTGTAAAAGGTTCAGTTGTTTTAAGTGATGTCCTTGATACTTCAGCGCTTTCTGGAATTGATATTGTTTTGGTTAATTCAACCGGTTCTTATACTTATTCTGCTTCAACGGCAAAAAGTGGAAGTTATTCTATTGTGGATATGTATCCGGGCGTTTACACAGCGGAAATTTCAAAAGATGGATACGAGTCTGCTACAATTTTGGATATTAAAGTTGTCGGAGCTCAAGTAACTTCTGTGCCATTAACTTCACTTCAGGTTATTGGCGGTTCAATTTCTGGTAGCGTTTATCTTGAAGGTTCTAAAAAACAGGCCGGCATTTCTGTGATTGCAGAAAAATCCTCAAGTGATGGCGAAAAATCTTTGAAATATTACGCAATTACAAATTCTTCTGGTGAATATTCTTTTGATGCCGTTTCTCCGGGAATTTATACAATTACGGCAGCATATCCGGGATATAAAAATTCTGTTTTTGAAAATATTGCCGTTTCCATTGGAAATGAACTTTCAGGTCTTGATTTGCCGGAAATGACAAAGGCAACTTATTCAATCAGCGGAAAAGTAATTCTTGAAGGACTTGCAAGCGGTTTTGAAGGTTCTGAAGTTTTGCTCCGGGATTCTTCATCACTAGAATCTGTGGCAAATACAAGTACTGGCACGGACGGTATGTTTACAATTCCTGATATTGAGCCGGGGGATTATGTTCTTACAGTTTCTCATGATGGCTATCTTACAAGTGACGGCCTTGTTGTGAATGTTGGTTCTTCGGCATCTACAAGTGTAAATGATATTTACTTGAAAAATGCAAAGGGTAGTGTGAGCGGAACGGTAACTCTGGAATCTGCTTTGGACAATGCCGGAATTAATATCCTTTTGCAGAGTGAAGACAAAAACGTCACAAAAACTTACTCAACTGTAACAGATTCAACCGGACATTATGCGTTAAGTGGAATTGAACCTGGTTCATGGCGAGTTCAAGCTACAAAAAGCGGATTTAACAACGGTTATACAGATCCTTTTGACGTTTCCGCAAGCGTTTTGACTGTGGCAAACACAATTGAACTTTCTATAAGTCTCCGTTCAATAATTGGAACCGTAACTTTGCAGGGAAAAACTGATTATTCAGGAATCCGCGTTACGGCAACAAAAACTACGGCAACAACAGAAATTTACAGTGGACTTTCAAATAAAGAAGGAACTTTTGCCTTGAGTGGAATGACTCCGGGCGAATATATTCTTTCTTATTCTTATGAAGGCTACCGTTCGCAGACAAGTTCTTCTGTAGAACTCACGGAAGATTCTTCTATTACATTGGACGCAATTGAACTTACAAAAGCAACTGGAAAAATCAGCGGAATTGCAAATCTTGAAGGTTGCAGCGACCACAGCGGAATTTTAGTCAGCCTTGTGGGAACAGATTACACTTACACAACAGAAAGTGACGGTTCTTATGAATTTACAGTTCCAAGTGGAAACTACCCGGGCGGCGTTCGCTTTAGTCGTGATGACTTCCAGCTTACAGCAAAGGCAGAAACAATTCCTGTTTTGACAGATTCAACTTACGGAGTTCTCACTGTTGAATTGAAATGTCTTTCTGTAACCGTAAAAGGAAAAGTTGATTTAGCCGGCAGTGATGATGATTCAAATATTACGGTAAGCGTTGACGGCGAAGAAAATCTTTCTGCTGTTACTGATTCTGAAGGCAACTGGCAGATTCAGCACGTTCCGCTTGGTTACAAAACTTTCAGATTTACAAAAACAAATGTCCCGGAAATCACTTGCGAAAAACTGGTAGAAGCCGGTTTGGTTCTTGATATTGGAACTTTTGAAATGATTCCGAACTGTGCAACATTAAAAGGCTTTGCATATCTTACCGGAATGACCGACCACGCTGGAATTACAGTAACAATCACAACTTCCGGCAAAGATGATATTGTCGTAAAAACTACAAGCGACGGTGCATTTGAAGCAACAAATATTCTTGCAACCACGGACGGAAACAAAGTTCCGCACACAATTACATTCAGTAAAAATGGCTGGGATTCAACTTCAATCACAATTGATGACCTTGCCCCACTAGAAGAACGCGAAATCGGAAAATCCGAAGAATATAAACTTGTAGACACAACCGCACCAGTTTTGAACAGCGTAGTTTTAAACAGCGGTGCAAACTTTACAAACACAAGCAAGATTCACGTTGAACTTTCGTCTACAGAAATCGGTTCTGGAATTACAAAAATGGCAGTTCAGGTTATAAGAACTGTAGACGGTGTAACTTCGGACATTTATCCGGTAAATAAACCTTGGCAAGATTATTCAGTAGGTTTTGATTACGACCTTGCAGATTTGGGAACAAAGATTTTTTCTGGTAACGGTTCGTATGAAATTGTTGTAACTTTGAAAGATAAAGCCGGAAATGAATCGGCAACAAATTCAAAAACGATTACGGTTACCGATTTAATTACTTCTGTAAGTGGCGTTCTTACGGAAGATTATTTGCACTGGACAAAAGAGCGAAGCCCATACCTTGTAGAAGCCGACTGTCTTGTTGGCGAAGATTCAACCTTAGTGATTGACCCGGGAGTTGAAGTTCGTTTTGCGGGAGATTATTCAATCAGTGTAAACGGTGGAATTGAAGCCCGCGGTACAGCTGAAGAAAAGATTTTGTTTACATCTAATTGTGTAAATCAGGAAACGACCTATACGGAAACAGAATGGGGCGAATACTATGACGAAAATGGCGAGTATCAGTGGGGCAAACATGAAGTTACAAAAACAGGAATTACTACAATTTACTGGAATAGCATTGTGGTTTCTGGTGGAAGCCTTTCTGTAAACAATAAATACACATACGTAAGTGGAAATATTTTTGAATACTGCGAATTTGAATATGGTTCAAATGCTCTTGTGGCAAATGCTGGCGTGTATGTTAAAAACTGTAGTTTCCATGATGGGGAAGGTACTGATAGTGAAGATTGGATAACCAATTAT
>CAVHTI010000137.1:0-4223 GCA_963638805.1 Anaerobutyricum sp. | reverse complement strand
GTACTCGTAACTGCAGCTCTTAATGCCCAGTAAGCAAATAGCCACCACTGACTTTCAATTCTTTTGATGAAGTTTCGTTTTGCACATTACCGGAACAACTGAAAAATACAATTCCTGTTATTGCAAGTAATGAACCAATCAAAATTTTACTTTTCATTTTATCCTCACATTTTTAACTATTACGTAATAATTAATTACATTTTACCCAAACGACTTCAAAATCATAGGTCATAAAAGGTCATATTCGGTAGGAAACGTGGTAATAAATGGTCATATTTACATTCTGTGAATACATGAATGTTGGTGAAAATAAAAATTCGGCTGAAAATCGATTTCCTGTTGAAGGTGTAGATGATTGTGATAAAAAGTAGCTTGATATTTCAAGTCAATGTGCAAGTATGTTCAATATTGCTGTCAGACCATTATTCAAAAGGGAAAAAAGTCTGATTCATATTTTAAGTTGAACCAAATCTCCCAAGTAAACCTCCCAAGTAGTGCTCAAATCTCCCAAGCTTTACAGGAAAAAATCAATAAACTTGGTAAAAAAGCGACTAAAGCCGAAATTGAAGAAATTGTTCTTGAATTGTGTCGCATTCGCCCACGAACAAGGAAAGAACTTTCAGAAATCTTAAAGTGCAGTGAAGAATATTTCAGAAAAGAAATTCTGTCTGATATGATTGGTAAAACTTTGGAAAGAACTATACCAGATTCTCCAACTGCGCCAAATCAGGCTTATAAAGCGAAGTAAGACAGAGAAAATCTTTAATACAGTGAATAAAGATATTAAAATAAAAATGTTTGTGGAAATTGAAATGCAGAATTAGAGTTGAACCTGGAGGTTATTATAAAATGGAACGGGAAGTTAAAATCCACGGAATCTATAAGCACTTTAAGAACAAGTATTATATTGTTGAGGACGTGGCTTATCATTCAGAAACAAAAGAAGAATATGTTGTTTATAGAAGGCTTTATGGTGACGGTTCACTCTGGATTCGTGAAAAGCAGATGTTTTTAAGCGAAATTGATCATAAAAAATATCCTGATGTGAAACAAAAATGGCGCTTTGAACTGGTGGAAGATTTTGAGAATATAAAGTGAAAAAAGATATCAACAATGCAGTATGAATTTGATACGTTTTGGTCATGGCGTAAACCCCTTTTGATTTTTTTGTAGTTATTAAAATTCTAAAGGTTTACGCCTTTTTTGTAATTTTTTGATTAAAACTCGAAATTGTGCAGAACGACTTATTTTTATGCATTGTGTAAATGTAATTATGAAAATCGCATCTGAGAATGGAATTAAAACAATATTAACTTAAGATACAAAAGTCTTTATTGAGTTATCCTTAAACTATAAAATCCTATTTTTTCATGCTAAAATGGAAAGATAAAAATTTTAAGGAATTATCATGTCACAGAATAATATAAAATCACTAGAAGACGATCTTTGGGAAAGTGCTGATGCACTGAGAGAAGGTTCGCAGCTTAGTTCTCAGGAATACTGCATGCCGGTTCTTGGCTTAATTTATCTTCGTTATGCATTCAGCCGTTTTAAGTATGTTGAAGCAGAAATCTTGAAGAATCGCCCTAGTCGTAATGGTGTAAAACTTCCTGTTGAATCCAGTGATTTTAAAGAAAAAAGTGCCATATTCCTTCCAGAAATTGCCCGTTATGATTATCTGTTAAATCTTCCTGCAGATAAAAATCTTGGTGAAGCAGTTGATAAGGCAATGGAAGCAATTGAAAAAGAATGTCCAGATCTTTCTGGTATTCTTCCTAAAAACTATCAGACTATTTTTAAAAATGATCTTCTTAAAGACCTGCTTCGTCTTTTTAACAATGATGCATTAAACGAAATCAAGGATGACGTAATTGGTCGTATTTATGAATATTTCTTGAATAAATTTGCCCCACAGGTTGCCAGTGATGATGGTGTTTTTTTTACACCAAAATCTCTTGTAAGAATGATAGTAAACATTATTCAGCCGACAAAAGGAACTATTCTTGATCCAGCATGTGGTTCTGGTGGAATGTTTGTAAGTTCGGGCGACTTCGTAAATGCGAACGGAATAAATGCCAGTTCAAAACTTACGTTCTATGGTCAGGAAAAAGTAGCCTTTAATGCAAAGCTTTGTAAGATGAATATGGCAGTTCACGGACTTAATGCAAAAATCATCAGTGGTGATGAAGCTAATACTTTCTACAATGACTATTACAAACTGGAAGGTAAATGTGATTATGTTATGGCAAATCCGCCATTCAATGTAAATAAAGTCAAATATGAAGCTGCAAGCAACGCAGGTCGTCTGCCATTCGGACTTCCTGGTTATAACGAAAAAACAAAGGAAATAGGAAATGCCAACTATCTTTGGATCAATTATTTTTACGCTTATTTAAATGAAACAGGACGAGCCGGTTTTGTTATGGCAAGTTCTGCAACAGACAGCCAGCATGCAGATAAAGATATCCGCCAGAAACTTATTGAAACTGGAAATGTAGATGTAATTCTTAGTGTTGGAAATAACTTTTTCTACACATTAAGTCTGCCTTGTACATTATGGTTCTTTGATAAAGCAAAAAAGGAAGAACTCAAAGATAAAGTTCTGCTTATTGACGCCCGCAATTATTTTACAGTTGTAGATCGTAATCTTAATGAATGGTCAAAGTGGCAGATGAAAAACCTTACTTGTATTGTTCATCTGTACCGTGGCGAAAAAGAAAAATACACAAAAGTAATTAATGATTACTGTGATTATTTCCACAAAATGTCAGTAACTTTTAATCAGCGGGAAATGGCTAATAAACTTGGAACCTGTAAATCTGATAAGGATTTTGCTGATGTAAAAGCTACAGTTGAAAAGGAACTGGAAAATATTGCTTACCAGCAGAAAGAAACTGAAAAAGAATTTGATACAAAAATAGAAGCTGCAACTAAAGCTGGAAATAAAAAGGAAGCAAATTCAAATAAAACACAGAAAAAACAGGCACTCCAGTTACTGGAAGGTTTACAGAATGATGTAAACGAAATTCTGACAGTTGCAAAAGATGCTTGCTGGCTTACAGAGAAATTTGGTGACGGAGTTTATGCTGATATTGCTGGTCTTTGTAAGATTGCTACTCGTGCAGAAATTGCTGAAAAGAACAGTTCTCTTACTCCAGGAGTTTATGTTGGAGTTACTGAAGTTGAAGAAGATAACGAAGACTTTGCCGGAAGAATGAAAGAAATCCATGCTGAACTGAACAAGCTGCAGAATGAAAGTGATGAATTGATGAACACCATCAACGCCAATCTTAAAGAACTTGCTTTGGACTAAAAGAGGATGGTAATGAAAGAGGATTGGAAGAAAGTAAAGCTTAATGAAATGGGAACAATTTCTAGAGGAAGGTCTAAATTCCGTCCAAGAAATGACCCATCTTTATTTGGTGGAAAGTATCCATTTATACAAACTGCAGATGTGAAGAATGCAAATTTATATATCACAAATTATTCTCAAACATACAGTGATAAAGGATTAGCACAAAGTAAATTATGGCAATCTGGAACTCTATGTATAACAATTGCTGCAAATATTGCTGATACTGGAATCCTAGCAATACCAGCTTGTTTTCCTGATAGTGTAATGGGATTTATTCCAAATGAAGAAGTTTCAGATGTAAAATATGTAAAATATTGTTTTGATATTTTACAAAGAGAATGTAAAGCTATTTCAGTAGGAGCTGCACAAGATAATCTCTCCTGGGAAAAACTTTCACGTATAAAATTTCCTTGTCCTCCACTTGCTACACAGCAGAAAATTGCTTCCATACTTTCTGCTTATGATGATCTTATTGAAAATAATCGTAAACAGATAAAACTTCTGGAAGAAGCTGCACAAAAACTGTACAAAGAATGGTTTGTAAAACTAAACTTTCCAGGACATGAAAACACAAAAATTGTGGACGGTGTTCCGGTTGGGTGGAAGAAAGAAAAATTAGGAAATCTAATTCCTATTTTGACAGGAAAGAAAGATGCTAATTTTGGAACTAATGATGGGAAATATCCTTTCTTCACTTGTTCACAAGAACCGATAAAAGCTCCATCATATTCATTTGATGCAGATGCAATCTTACTTGCTGGTAATGGTGATCTTAATGTAAAAATATATCGAGGAAAATTTGAAGCATATCAGAGAACATATGTTTTAGTACCATCAAAAAAAGAATACTTATTTATCTGTTATAGAG
>CAVHTI010000136.1:0-4248 GCA_963638805.1 Anaerobutyricum sp. | reverse complement strand
TTTTATTCCCTGGACTGATGAAAACGGCATTTACTACATTGGCATAGAAGATTTTTTGCTGAATGAAAAGTGGTAACAATGATTTTTTGAAATATAGGGTGAAGAAGTATGGCGTTCCCCGCCGCAAGCGTCGGGTCGGGCTTTTCGGGGTTACGTACGCACTTCTGAATTGATAGTTTGCTCTGAAATCTCCGCTTTTTCCGCTAGTTCAAACTGAGACCTGTCCCTTTCTTTTCTGTATTTCTTGAGATTCTGGCTCAACACTATCCTTAATTCATGTGATTCCATAACGCAGTAGCATTGCTTATTCAAAATGCGGCAATTTTAAGCATTGTTATTTCTTTGTTTTATATAAAAAATCTAAAAAAAGAACCTTTAATTGCGGATTGGATTTTATTAAGCGGAAGTATTTTTAGCGGATTATTTACATTAAGCAAAATGAGTCAGGAATATTTCAATTTACAAGCAGGAGCATATATAATCATTGCCGGTTGGATTTTATCCCTGATATTTTTGATTCTAGCAAGTTGTTCAAAACAAGAATGATTCAAAAAAAATCTACTTTATAAACCTCAGTAAAAAATCCGCAGCACCGATTACAGTAAAACCGTTTTCATCCAAACTTTCATTTACCGGTTTGTTAATTACAATGATTTTTTGAATCTGATCGTTAAGCATTATGAATGGTCTTTCTTCCCTTGCCCTGGTTGCCGCGTTGGAAATATCAGCAGAAACTTGAATGTAATATCTTCGAGTCCCTTTTTTTGCGAAAAAATCTACTTCGTTTGTTTTGCGTATTGAAGTGCCGGCAGTATTTTTTTCTATGGAATCAAAAGTTCCGACATTTACCGAGTAGCCCTCATAAACAAGCTCATTGTAAACGATATTTTCAAGCATTTGTCCTTCATCTGGAAAAGCAAAATTCAGTCTTGCATTTCTTAAACCTGTATCAAGAAAATAATATTTCTTCAATGAACCGATTTCTTTGCGACCTTTAAGGTCATAGCGTCTTGCTTCTCTAAGCAAAAAAGAGTCCATAAAAAATCCGATATATTTTTCAACGGTTTTTACATCAATTTTTTCATGTTTTACGCTTTTATATGTATTTGAGATTTTTTCTGCATTGATAAGTTCCCCTGTAGATGTACTTAAGATATTGCACAATTCATCCAAAGAACTATTTTTTCTAAGATTGTTGTGTTCTATGATGTCTCTGAAATATGTAGTTTCAAATAGCCCCTTAAGATATTCCTTTTTAGACTCCTCGTTTTTTAAAACTGCAAGAGGCATGCCACCAAACTGCATATATTCGTAGACCGCTTCTGTTGTAGAACCACCTTTGTAGTTATAGAATTCATCAAAAGCAAGGGGGGCAAGATGAATATTAACAGCTTTATCCCTGAACTCTGTAACAATATCAGTGGAAAGCATTTTTGAGTTAGAGCCTGTAACATAAAGATCAATATTTTTTTCTCTTGAAAGTCCTAAAATAACATCAACAAAAGTTATGATTTGCTGGTCGTGTTTCGTTGCAAGAACATGTTTGCCGTCTGTAAGATTTGGATTAATGATTGAGTATACAAGTTGAATTTCATCAATAAAAACAAAACAGTTTTCTTTGCCTTTGCAAGATTCCCTGACATATTCTCCAAGATAAAGCGGATCTCTGTACCTGATATTCCGGTCATCATCAAGCTCAAGTATAAGGATATTATCTTCTGAAGTTCCTTGTTCAATAAGATAATTTCTGTAAATTTCATTCAAAAGATATGATTTTCCGCAGCGTCTGATTCCTGTAATGATTTTTGGAAACCCGTTTTTCTGATTTTCAATCAACTGATTAAGATATTTGTCTCGTTTTATCATAAAATCCCTTTTTTTGTAGAATTCTACACTTTATCGGATTTAATTATCTGATAAAACTTTCTTCACGTCAAGTTTTAATCCTAAATTCTGTAGAATTCTACATTTTTATGGATTTGGGCAGTAAAGAACATAAAAATATTAAAAATCTCCTTGACCTAAAGTCAACTTTAGATCGTAACATAAAAATACCACAGGAGTTACTTTATGAAAAAATCATTTCTATCAATTTCGCTTTTTATTTTGACTGCGACATTTTCGTTTGCTCAAAACGCCCCACAAAAGCAAAGCGTCGTTTATTTTACGAGTGACGTTTCTTCTCAAGGGCTTATGAAAGTTTACAAAGCTTTGAACCAGAAAATCAGCGGAAAAGTTGGGATAAAGGTGAGTTTTGGCGGTCCTACGGAACAGGTTTTAGCCCCGAGTCTTTTGACTGACCTTGTCCGCACGACAGGTGGCACAATGTTTGACGGCAACGGACTTTCGGGGAATCGCTGGACGGCTGAGAAGAATCTTGAACACGCGGCAAAACACGGATTTACAAAAATCGGAAAGTGCATAATGGTCAGCGATGATGATTACATCAATTTGCCGCTTAAAAACGGAAATCTTTTAAAATACGCCCGGACTGGAAAAGAATTTGCGGATTTTGACACTTTGATTTCAGTTTTTAGGGTGCGGCTTCATATGCTGCCGGCTTTTGACGGAAACATTAAAAATATTTCGCTCTGCCTTGCAAACCGAAGCGGAAAATGCATTATTCATTCAGGAGGAACTGACGAAAATCACTATCACAACACGCCTGCCGACGTTTTGGAAAAATCTTTTGCTGATGCGGCAAAGGCTGCCCTTGACTACAAATCAAATTGGGCTTTTATCAATATTCTTGACGACATCGAGCCACAGGACGGCTGTAAGGGTGTAAAAAATCTTGGCAAAATCGGGATTATTGCTTCAAATGATATTGTTGCCCTTGAACAGTGCACGCTGGACTTTGTAATTGAAAATGTTGATGTAAGTGACCAGGTAAAATCTGAATGGAAAAAAGAACACCGCACAGGTATGGTGGAAGAGTTGGAAAAACTTAGCGGCGGAACACGGGATTATAAACTGGTAGAAGTGAAATAGAACGCGTCAGGCTATGGGACAGCTAAAAAAATCATTAAAAATCACCACCGACATTTTAATGTTTGCGGACTTTCTCTTTTTGATGTGCTACGAAACTGTGCAAAACCTGCCACTGCACGGAATTTTTGGCATCGTTCTTTTTGCACTTTTTATTTTTCACCACATTTTGAACGCCGGATTTTATAAAAGCACTTTCCGCGGAAAATACAAGGCCAGGCGAATTTTGTTTTCTTTAACAACGTGGATTTTGTTCTCGCTGATGATTTTGATGGCTTTTTCTTCGGTTATGCTGAGTTCTTCCGTTTTTGATTTTTCTTCCATTCCCGTAACAATCTGGGCACGCCCACTGCACACGTTTTCTTCCAGCTGGGGATTTTTGATTATGGGATTTCACTTAGGTCTGCACTTACATTCAAAACTGCAGAAAATTGAAAATCTGGCGGGAAAATCACAGGCAAAAATTGCAATTTATATTGTGGAAATTTTGATTTTTGCAGTCGGCATTTTTTGCATAATCCACAGCCAGATTTATCTTTATTTATTTCTTTTAAGTCCGTGGAAATTTGCCGGCGGAAATATTTTTATTTGCATCGGTCAGTATTTGGGAATGACAGGGGCGATGATTTTCCTGGCACATTTTATTTTTCAGACTCTCAAAAATTGAAAGTCTGAAAATGATTTTTTAGAGGTAACCTTAAATTATTCTTCTATTTTTCTACCGTTTCTGGAAAATTGATTCCAAAGGATTTCTGAATTTTCTGCCAGGTTGTATATCCGCAGTAAGAAGACATAATTTTTTTTACGGAAGATTCATCTCTGTGCGGAAGGCTTGAGAAGTAATACTCAAAATTTTTGCCATAAGGGCTTAAGTCATAAGCATTTTCTTTGGATTCATCAATTATAAAAAAGTAGAAAACCTTTTTGGGACTGTCAATAACGTTGTCCACGTGGCGAATCAGCTGATCACGATTTTTAAGCCAGGTTGTAGAAGTTGTAAAATTTGGTTCTGTGCGTTTTGCTTCTGCAATGTAAATGCAATTTTTAGTTTCAATATAAATGTCCGGCTGGGAATAGCCTTCAAAAATGTACCATTTTGACGTGGCAGCCGGATTTTTCCTGATTAATTCCAGAGCTTCCTTTTTCTTTGCCTGCGAAGTGGAGAAAAGTTCTTTTCTATTTTGCTGAGTTTCTGCACTTGTAGAACCAAAATTTTCAGGTCGCAAAAGTTTATCAGGATTATTTACACACCATTCAAGC
>CAVHTI010000135.1:0-4266 GCA_963638805.1 Anaerobutyricum sp. | reverse complement strand
AATCTTCGGTCTCTTGTCAGATTATATGATTGCTGCAAATAGTTTGAATAAGAACAGGTATAAACTGCCATTAAACGGTTATGAATTTAGATACGACAAAAAAACTAATACTTCTTATATTTCCGATCCGGAAGCTGATTATGAAATAGATATAACATCTGCATCCAGTGGGTTACAATCAATTTCTCCAATGGCATTAACAAGTGCATACTATTCACAGTTGATAGCAGACAATAGTGATAATCAGGAATTTTCATTCGATCAGAAAAAACGTTGGGAAGAAGGAATGGCTAAAATAGCAAATCAATATAAAATGCCTGACAATTCCTTAAAATTCTTAAGTGAAGCCTTAATGAAATATCGAAATAAAACTCAAGGTATTCCATATACATTTGAAACTGAACAAGACAAGAAGGTATACGAATACCTTATCCGTATTATCAATTCCAGATTTATTAATGTTGTAGAAGAGCCAGAGCAGAATCTCTATCCAAATTCGCAATCTGAAATTTTGTTCTATCTTTTACAGTGTTTTAATAATCAGAGTTATAACACAACAGAGAGAATTGAAAATCAGCTTCTTATTACAACACATAGTCCGTATATTCTTTCTTACCTTACGCTTAGCGCAAAGGCCGCTGAATTGCTAGATAAAAGAGTTCCGGCTGCTAAAATTGAAAATATCATTCCGGTAAAAGCTACAGTTGATGGTGATAAGGTTGCAATATATCAGACAAAATCTGATGGAACAATTGAACTTCTTGAACCTTATGAAAATCTCCCATCTGATGATAATGAGTTGAATAGAATTCTGGCAGAATCAAACGATAAATTTTCAGATTTATTGGATCTGGAGGTTAAATTTTGTCAATAAATTTTTTCTTCGAAGAACAAAGAATATCTCCTGTAGATGAATTCGGTATTATTGAATTAAGAAAAGATGAACTGCCAGCTTATGTAGAATATGACAAAACTAAGCGAAAAAGATGGGATTCCATTGTAAAAAGCAATAATCGAGATGATTTTTATTTCAATGCAATTGATAACCATATCATTGTTCTTAAAGAAAATACTGAAAATGATGAAAAATCAAGATGCGATTGCATGATTCACACCTCAAATTCAATTTGCTTTATTGAGATAAAGCATCAAAAGCAATCTTATATTTCAAAAGCAATAAGTCAACTAGAAACAACAATAAATACCTTTTGTGAGAATCATGACATTAATCAGTTTGCGTTTAAAGTAGCATATATTTGTAATACAAGACATCCAGTGGTTAATCAATTACGAAGTAATAAATGTAATGAATTTGCAAAAGAATATGGTATTTCCCTACATATAAGCCGAGAAATCAAGGATTTAGATTAGGTAACCTCTAAAAATTGGCAATAGAAGAAAACGCGATATGTTCACATAATTTTTTACAGTTGCAGAATTCTATAAAGAAACTGTATTATAAACTTAATAAGAAAAAAATTTAAAAATCATAATAAGAGGATATTTATGACAAAAAGAAAACCTAAAAAAAGTAATGCAAAAAAAATTGCACAGAACGTGCCGGTACTAAAAACTGCTGAAGTTCAGCCGGCCAGTAAATCTTGTATAGGGGGGGGGCTATACAGATAACAAGGTAAATCAAAAAGAAACAAAACCTGCCAAACAACAAAATCTTGTTGAAAAATCAAATCCCACCGAAAAAAAAGAAGAATTTAAATACAAAGTGTCAGTTGTTGTGCCAGTTTACAATATGGCAGAATTTCTTGAACAGACACTTAACTGCTGGACAAATCAGACATTAAAAGAAATTGAGTTAATTTTTGTAAATGATGATTCCACCGATGATTCTCTCCAGATTTTACAAGACAAAGCAAAAGATGATTCTCGAATAAAAGTTTTTAGTTTTACAGAAAATAAAAGTGCCTGGTCTGCACGCCTTTTGGGTATTCAAAATGCAACGGGCAAATACATTATGTTTGCTGATGCAGATGACACCGTTTTGCCGGAAACTTGTGAAGAACTTTACAACGAAATTGAAGAAAGTAAAGTAGAAATCCTGCATTTTGGAACTGATATAATCAATGTTAATAATCTGCCACAGGCAAGAGTTGACGCAATGAACCGTTTTGTTTTGCCATTTAACGGTACTTTGGAAGGCGAAAAAGTTTTTACAACGTGTTTCAGAGATAAAAAATATCAGTTTTCGTTGTGGAATAAAATTTACAATGCTGAACTTTGTAAAAATGCAATAAAAGATGCAAAAGAAGCTTTCCTGCCAAAAGGTCAGGACAAGCTGCTTTATTTTATGATTGCCAGCCAGGCAAAAAGTTACAAAGGCATTAACGGTAAAAAATACTATCAATATTATTTTGGACGCGGGTCAACCGGCTACAACCAGCTTACAATGGCGCAATTTGAACGTTATTGCAGAATGGCCTGGATTGCCGACCGCATGGAATTATTTTTAGAAAAGAAAAATCTGTGGGAAAAATATCAGGACGTTGCGCAAAAAAGTCGTAATGATTTGTTAAATGACTGCATGGCTCGTTTTTTCAATGAAATTCCGGAAGAAAAAAAATCTGAAGCGTTTGATTTACTCATAGAATACTGGAAAAACGACGAAGTTGTAGGAAAAATTGCCGAAAAATATTTTTATCAACGCTACGAAATTTCAAAACAACTGGAAAACGCAAAATCAATTGTTTATAACAAAAGAAAAGTTAGAACTATTGCCACTTACTATCATTCAATAGAAAACGGCGGAGTTCAAAGAGTTTTGGCGTTATTGGCGCAAATCTGGACGGAACTGGGCTATAAAGTTGTAGTAATTACGGACGAACCACCAAGTAAAAATGACTATGACATGCCGGCCGGAACTCAAAGAATTGTAATTCCGCATTATTTAAAAGTTAAACCAAAAGATTATTACAGCCGTGCCACCGCGCTCAAAAAAATTGTAGAAGATTACCATGTTGACGCTGTTGTTTACCATGCGTGGGTTGTAAACTTGATGTTCTGGGATGAACTTGCAATAAAAACAAGTGGCGCGGCATTTATTGCACATTGTCACAATATTTTTTCGCTTGGACTTCTTAATTCCTGGGATAATTATAAAAAAGTTCTGGCACCTTACCCTATTGCAGACTGCGTAATCACTTTAAGCGAAGCCGACAAAGCGTTCTGGAAATTCTATAACAAAAATGTTCAGGTTGTAATAAATCCTTTTACAGAAAAACCTGGAAACTGGAAGCCTGATGAGCGCAAACCTGATAATCATAATATTTTGTGGTGCGGCCGACTTTCTGCAGAAAAAAATCCTATGGACACAATTCCAATAATGACGGAAGTTATAAAAGAAGTGCCAGACGCTGTCCTTCATATTCTAGGCGCAAGCCCTGACAAAGGTTATGAAAAAAAACTGCGTGCAGAAATTTCAAAACGCAACCTTGAAGACAACGTTATTCTTGAAGGATTCCACAAAGACGTTAAGTGGTTCTACTTTATGTCAAAAATATTCTTGATGACATCTTCTTATGAAGGTTATTCTTTGACACTTGAAGATGCAAAAATGGCCGGAATTCCAACTGTAATGTATGAACTGCCGTATTTAACTTTAACTGAAGGCAATCGCGGCATTATTTCTGTTCCTCAAAAAGACATAAATGCTTCTGCAAAAGCCATTATTTCGCTTTTAAAAGATGATGAAATATATCAAAACTATGCACATGATGCACACGCCCACATTGAAGAATTGTTCGACTTTGATTTTAAGAAAAAATGGTCAGAAATTTTTGAAAGTCTGGAAGAAAATCATGCGCCCCTTGTTTCCAGCTACGAAAAAACTATGATGGAAACTTTGATTACCCACCACGCACAAGGTTTGGACAATGTCATAAATCAAAAGCGACTCTATAAGACAAATCTTGATCAGTTAATTGCCGAAGAAGAAAGTTTAAAAACAAATCTTGATAAATTAATTTCTGACAAAGAAATTCTAAAAACAAAATCTGCAAAAGAAATTCAAGATTTAAGAAAAAAACTGGAGGCCAGCACTGCCACAACGCAAAAGGCGCCGACGCCAACAAAATGCAAAACAATCAAAAAAATTGCAAAAAAAATAATTCCAAAAAAAATGCAGCCGGCAGTAAAAAGGATTTTTTTGCATAAATAATTTGTAAAAACCATAACAACAAGGAGGTGTGATAAAAATTACATCCGTGTAATTTTTATCACTGCTATTTTCCAAACGTCGTTTGAAAAATAGCT
>CAVHTI010000134.1:0-4297 GCA_963638805.1 Anaerobutyricum sp. | reverse complement strand
AGAACTGAGAACTGAGAACTGAGAACTGAGAACTGAGAACTGAGAACTGAGAACAATGTCGCCTCTCCTATTTATTTTGTCAAGCAGGCAGGTAAAGTATCAGTTACATTTTATAATTGTTTTATTTTTATTACAACTTGATTTTTATTCACGCGAACCATCACGCAAATCCCAAGCAACTTGACGGCTAATTTTTTACAAATTATATTTTAAGAGAACGGAGGAACTTTATGCTCTACAATTTTATGGAATTGCCAGACAAAACAATAATAAGTCATTCTGAAATACTAAAAAAAGATGGAAAAGATTGCGTAAAAGTTTACATCGAAAAACCAGTCTACGGTGGATTTGCGACGGCAACATGTTATCTTCCTGATTATGAGTGGACAGATGTGTCAGGTTTTACAGATGATGAAATGAAAGAACTAAAAGATATAGTTGAATCTGAAGCACATATGATTTTTGAATTTGCCGCAACGGGAGGCTTTGACAATGCCTCAAATCTTTAAAATTGGAAAATACATAATCTATTTTTGGACAAATGAAGGCGATCCCCGTGAACCTATTCATGTGCATGTTTCAGAAGGAGTTCCCCAAGAAAATGCCACAAAAATTTGGATTACAAAAAGCCAAAAATGCATAGTTGCAAATAACAATTCAAAAATTCCAAGCCATACATTAAATCAACTTTTACGCGTCATAGAAGGTCGAAGTTTTTCAATTATTTCAAAATGGAAAGAACTTTTCGGTCAAATTTCGTTCTACTGCTAAAAAGCTCTTCTTTATAAAACTCCTTTTTACAAACAAACGAATTTTAAAGAATGTACATTCTTTAAAGGCTTTACAAAAGCCTTTAAAATCCGAAATCCAGCAAAGCGGATTTCGGATTTTTATTCTAATCAAAATTGTCCGTTATATGCGGAATAGGAGTATTTATGAAAAAAATTATTAATTTAATGTTCGTTGCGATTGCCACACTTCTTCTTTCATCATGCGTAACTTTTAAAGCCGAGGGACTTACTTATATCACAGACGTCTCTAACGCTGAAGTGTTAGGCACATTTTCTGAATCAAAGTATGTAAACGAATTTTTAGGAACACCGGTCGGAAGTAACCTTTTTAATATTACTTCTACAGCAATGTCTGACAAGATTACTGCTATTATTTGGAAAGAAATTCAGAAAAAAGGTGGAAACGGCGCTAAAGACATTACTATTACTTACTCTTCCACACTTTTTTCTCATATTGCGAATTATATCACCGTTGGAATTTGGGCACCGGCTAAACTTAAAATCACGGGAACTGTAATTTTGACTCACAGTAATACAATATCAGCGGACACGCAACGTGCAATTGACGCCGCCCTTGCTGATATTAATAAGTAGAAAATTCGTAATTTTAATGATTTAAAGTCTTGCTTAAACGGCAAGACTTTTTTTTATCACGCAGAAAATAAGACGATGTTTTTGGAATTAAAGTTTTGTTTTGCTGCTAAAAAATACTGTTTTAACAGTAGTATTTGACAAATATGCACTATATTGCATGTAATACAAATATGTGGGATGTTGAATCTTCGGAAGAAAAATGAAAGATGCAATAAAAATGATGGAATCTCAAATGTCTCCTGAAAGTGTAAAAAAGGCACATTTAAAAGTTGAACAGGAAATTCTAGCCATTCGCCTGGCTTCTCTTCGTGAAGAAGAAAATTTCTTGCAATCAGAAATAAAAAATTTTTCCCAAACTTCTATATCAAGAATTGAAAAACGAAAGGATATGAAAATTTCAACTTTAATTGATTATTTGGACAGTCTTGGAATGGGCTTAGAAATCATTGCGTATCCAAAAACTGAAACTCTGAATAAAAAAGAAAAAATTCTTTTAAAAGTATAATTTAATTTGCAGCCGTATTTGTAAATCGTGTCGCTGGATTGGCTAAACTGTTTCAATAAAGTTGGAAATTCAGTTGAAAATTTCTCTTATTCAAAATCCTCTCAACATCTGCCACAAGAGACAAAACTTCATCCATTTTTTTCTGACTGGCAGCGTCTTCCATCTTATCAAGATTTTCCATAATCGCTAGTTCGTAGGTCTTCATATTTTCGCCACTTTTACTAGGGCTTGAATGGGCTAAATAATACAGACTTTCAAGTTTAGCCCTTGCTTTTTCATCACTAATCGTAGACGAAATGTATTTTATTTTGTTTGAAATATTTTTGATAAAAGCGTTCTCTGTTTTGTGACGTTGCTGATTAGATTCAATAGAAGCATCAGCTAAAAGATTTACGATTAACACGACTAAATAAATGGCTGTAACAATTATTTCAATGGATAAAGTTAAACGAAAACCTAAAATTAAAAAAAATACAAAAATGCTTGCAAAAACCAGTTCAACAAAAAAATACAAAAAAGAAATTACATAAATCACAGTTTTTGACTGAACAGAAGTCATTCCCCGAGCAGAAATTAACGGCGTTACTAAAACCATTAAATAAGCAAAGTGCAAAAATCCGTAAATTGTCCAAACGCTAGCAGAATGAACGATTTCACCGTTTATAAAAAACAGCAGATTAAATGCAATAACAAAAACCGAATCTAAAATGATTGTTAAAATATTTTTCTTTGTCATTTTTGCCCCTACAAACTTGCTAAGATTTCCGCTTTCTTTTTGTCAAAATCTGCCTGCTCAATTAAACCGGCATCGAGCATTTTTTTGAGTTTTGAAAGTTTCTCTATTGGGTCATCTGCTTGATTTCCAGCTGGTGCAACATTCTGATCAGTCTGACCTGCTACATTTTGATTTAATTGCCCGTTATTGAACATTTGATTTGCCATATTTCCAAAGGCATTTGCTGTAGCTCCTGCCATTCCAAAGCCTGCGCCAATCTGACTTGCAACATTTCCCGGATTTGCCGCCATAGTTTTTAAGATTTCTGCTGACTGCTGCTGAGCCCAGTTTATGCCGAGAGTATCCATTGCAGCCCTTTGAGCTTGAGCCCCGCGGAGAGTTTCAATCTGACTCATGCCAATCTGATCATATTTTTCACGGAGGCCGTTTTCATCATCAATATCAATAGCCATAATCGAAAAATTGACGCATTTTAAACCGTTTGCCTCAACAATTTCCTGAACTTTAGGCTGAATTAATTCTGAAAATTCGTCCAAGCGGGCATCAATTCCCAAAACCTCAACTTCACTAGCCGAAAGTTCTTTTGCAATTGCCGATTTTATCTTACTTTGGAACTGACTGATGAAAAATTTATTCAGTTCTTCCTGACTCAAAGACTGAACATTGTTTCCAACAAGAGTTTCAAGGAATTTTCCTGCATTATCAATCTGAACCTTGTAAGAACCGCGGGCACGAAGTTTAGTCGCAATTCCCAAAACCTTGTCGCGAACCTGAATCGGAGAATCCGTACCCCACCTGATTTCTACACTCTGGGATTTTTTTACAAAATAAACAACACAGTTAAAAGTACTGATTCCGCCCGAAAAAGCATTCTTCAGCCGACTGATAAAAGGATAATTACTTGTCGAAAGCTTGTAAGTTCCGTTTTCAAAGACCTGTTCAATCACGCCCTGATTTACAAAAATAGCCTCTTCGCCAGGCATTACAACCAGAGTTGAATTTGTGTTAAAGTCTTCCTCCGGCTGCCGCCAGATTAAAAGACTTGCGTTCCCAGTGTTTTTGATGACGTCAGTCCAGTGCTTTTTTCCGCCAGTAAAAGCTGTTTCGTTTGGATTTTTTTTGAAAAGTGACATAAGTTTTCTCCTTTAAGGTTCATCTATGTAGTAAACATCACCTCGACAATAGTATTTCAGGCGACGCCATATTTTAATTATTCCGATTAATGCACCATATTTTTTTAATACAATGATTGCAAATTCTGAACATGTTGGTTTAAGTAAACATCTTCTTCTGACTTCTTCTGGAGCATAATGTTGATAAAGTTTTACGGCTCCTATTGCCAAAAATCTTGCAAGAAAAATAAATTCTAAAGTGAAGAATAATATAAAAAAAATAACTTTATTAAAAAAAAATCCAACACGAAGAGCAATTTTGTAAAAAATTATTGAACATAATACGGATAAAATAATTATGCTCAATAAAATTGCCGTTGCTTTGAAATATGTTATTTTGGGTCTATATAATGGCCTTTCCATAACATATTTTCTAACAAGTTCTTGTTCTTCAAGTGTTGGAAAATCTGAGGTCATTCTCAATGATTATGCATTCTTCTTTTCACGAAGTTTTGCTTTCAATGCCTGAATTTTACCTTCAGTTTCATCATTAGGAATC
>CAVHTI010000133.1:0-4299 GCA_963638805.1 Anaerobutyricum sp. | reverse complement strand
ATTGCAAACTGAACCTGAGTAAAATCTTCAAGAGCCTTTTTGATTCTGGCAGGAACAGACACCTTATTAGGCAAAGAAACAGTGTTTTCATCAAAACTGCCGGGTTCTGCAAAAAAGGTAAGAGCAACAATTCTGGCAAAATTATTTTTATTGGAAGAAAACAAAACTCTGACCAGATTTATATTCCGCAGATTATTAGTTTCCCAGTTGCCGCAATTTTCAAAGATACTACAATCTTCACGGTAATTTTTCTTGAGACTTCCCCGTGCCCCAAACGGATGTCTATAACCATCATTCACAGTTCTGGGAGTAAGCTGTTTTGTCTTTACAAGTTTATTTACTAATGCATTTAGAATTGCATCTGCATGATTTTCCAAATTTAATTTATCTACAAGCGCATTATAAAGGGCCTGACATTCTTCATGTGATTCAACGTCCGTTAAATCAACACAAAGTTGATAAAGATAATATGCCAAAACCAATGCGTCATTTTCTGTACAATTGCGTACTGTCATAAGAGAGTCTCTTACCATAACTTTTCCCTTCTTTTGTTTCTCGCCCACTACTTCCGGGCTCACGTTATAAATGTAGTAATTTTTTTTACTACAATCATTAAACTGATACTTTAATCTGCCATTTACCGCCAGCATTAAAGTTTCCAACCAAGATTACGCCGCAAAAGCAGTGCTATCTTCTGTACAACCAATATTTTTTCTTAAATCTAAAAGTGCCTTTTTTTCAATCTGTCTGATTCTTTCCTTTGAATAACCCATGATTGCACCAATTTCCGAAAGACTCATAGGCTCTTTTCCATCTAATCCGTAACGATTTACGATAACAAGCTGTTCATTCGGTTTGAGCAGTTTTATCATTTCGTTTAACTGCAATGCCAATTCTTTCTCATAATATTCAATTTCAGGAGTCGCTCTTCTATCATCTTTGATAAAGTTCAAAAGCGTTGTTTCTTCTCCTTCACTGTCTACAACCGGTTTATCCAAACAAGCTATCTGCCACTTTTTCAATTCTTCAAACTTTGTAGCCGGAAATCTTACTGGTTTTGAAGTTTCACGAATTGCCTTCTGAATGTAAGCTTTTATCCAGAACTGTGCGTAAGTTGTAAATCTGTTTTCTGTTGCCGGATTAAATTTTGTTGCAGCGTGCATCAAACCAAGATTTCCTTCGTTAATTAAATCTTCCATTTCCATATAACCCTGATAATGAGCTGCAATCTTAACTACAAACCTGAGATTTGCTTCTACAAGTTTCTTCTGAGCTGTCTTGTCACCACTGAACGCTTTAGTGGCCAAAGATCTTTCTTCTTCCACACTCAAAAGTGGAATCTTTTCCATTTCCTTAAAATAGTAATTGTTCATTTCTGTCACTTTTTCCTCTTAAATAACTTCTGAACAAAAAAGAGATTTTGAATAACCCCAGTCCGTAAAAAAATCAGCTCAATATGAGTTAATCAGATAATCTCACCATTTATCACATTTTATTTTCCCAGGTTGTGATTACTTCCTGTCAGTTTTTTCGCGCCTTAGTTTCTCGGAACTAGCCTACTTACTTCTTTTAACCTTCACTTATAATGTAAAAAAACTCTTTGTCACTCTTCAAAAATCGAGGGGTCAAAAATTATAATGATAAACGTTTTTAGTGTCAATTATGTTTTTACAAAAAAAACGAAAAAAATTCACTTTCCGAAAAAATTAAAACTTTCCGGAAAATAATTTTTCAAAATCTTTCGTGATTTACAAAAACGCCACCCGTTATATCATAAATACTTCTGAAATTTTTTTCAGATGACTTTTCTTCAGCCACCTGCAAGAACTCAAAATCTGCCGCTGAACAACTGCAGTGCTCAAATAATATAGGTACATTTATTCCAATCGTCAAATTTTTTTTACAAAATTTTGTAATCTTAATCAAAACAAAAATCCCATACTCCTTTTGACTTATGGAAGAGGATGAACCAGCCCCCCTACACGCCCACTTTACTGGCCGCTACACTTTCTGCAGGACCCCTCCGTTAGCTAAAAATAAAAAGCCAAATGATGAACAACATATTGTAAACTTTTGTTTGTTTACCCTGCGCTAGTTTCGTCAAACGACTCGTTTGCCAAGACTATGTTTTTATGATATGAGATACAAAAGCTTTTTTCGTGGAAAATTTGTTGCGAAAACTGCCGTTTCCTGACTACCCTTTTTATTTTCAGTACGTTTCAACCGCATAAGTCCTAAAATTATATTAATCAGTACGTTTCAACCGTACAACTTACATTTTTTTTACAACCTGGTCTATTATAACCGTATGGTTTTAAGGGAATACTGGCTAAAAAAAATACGGCCTTTTTATGAAAATGAACTCATCAAGGTGCTTACAAGGAAGTAAAAGATAATTTTCCAAAATATGTGCTTTCGATGGATAAGTTTGACTTTTCTAGAGATGGGATAATTCACAGGAATATTTTGGACTGGCTATTGGAAGATAAAGCGTGAGGCTATGGAGCACCGGCGAAGGCAGTTTCAACTGCCGAAGCCGAAGCCCGGAGGGGCACAATTTGTGCCCCGAGGACTTTGAGGGTTACCGAAGTGCGGAACAGCCGACGGCAGCTTGTCTGCCGGCACGCCCGTATTACGAGTTTTCATAAAAAAAACCGGGAAGCAACCGAAGGTTGCGACGCACGCCCAAATATAAATCTTACAAATTTACTTTTCCCAAAAATAATTCAATCGCATTTAAATGGTGAACGCCTTCTCTCTAGTCTGTAAATTTATCAAGAGAAATAATGTATCGCGGATAACCGTCTTTTATGCTTCTGAAAGGGCGATATTCCCGCTCGCAGATTTTTTCTGTTGCTTTTTCATCTTCGCCGTGCAAAGAATAACAGACTTGAATATATGCATAATTTTGATTTTTATCACGGATAATAAAATCACATTCAAAATTACCAATTTTTCCAATGCTGACCTGATAATCTTTTCCGCGAAGATAAAGATAAACAAGATTTTCAAGAGATGGACCGTAACTTAAGCGGTTATCAGTATTCATTGAAAAATAAATCGATAAATCTGCAAGATAATATTTTTGTTCGCGGGCGATGGATTTTTTACTTTTCAAATCAAAACGATTACATTCATAAACAATTTTTGCCTTTTTTAAATCTTCAATGTAATTTCTGATTGTAGAAGCTTTTGTATTTATTTTCTGCGTTTCAAAATATTCAAGAATGTTCGACAACGAAAATGGACTTGAGTAATTATTTATCAAATACCGTTAAATGGCGTTTCCGGGTATTATTTTTGTATTTTTTTATTTTTTAGTCCTCCGAAATTACAGTTTTTCTTTGCGTGAGGCTATGGAGCACCGGCGAAGGCGTTCCGTAGCGTAACGAAGTGGAGCGGAGGAATGAAGGCGAAAGCCGGAACCCCGAAAAGCCCGACCCAAAGTGAGCGAAGCGAACGGAGGGGCACGCCCTATATCTTGAACTTTCGCCAAAAACTGCAAGTTGCAGAAAATTTCGATTTAATGTTATAATCGCTAAAAAGTGCAAGTTGCAGTAAATTTCGATTAGAGGATATTTATGGCTGATTTTATAAACAGAGAAATCTACCTAAAAAAAATCATTGAGCGTATGCACAATGGTGAAGTAAAAATCATTATAGGTTCGCGACGCTGTGGTAAAAGCTGGATTTTAAAAAAAGTTTTCTATTCCTATTTGATTTCACAAGGCGTAAAAGAAAAAAATATAATCAGCATTTCGCTTGATATTGATGACAGCGAATGTGATGAAAATCTGCTTAATAAGGAAAATCTTAAAAAATTTATTTACAGCAAAATAATTTCGGATAAAGAGCAATATTACGTTTTTCTTGATGAAATTCAGGAAGTTGAAGGTTTTGAACGGTTGGTGAATGGACTAGCTGCAAAAGAAAATGTAGATGTTTACATAACGGGCAGTAATTCAAAATTTCTTTCAAGTGACATTAGGACAATTTTCAGGGGGCGAGGGGAAGAAATTCGGGTTTACCCTTTTTCTTTTAAAGAGTTTTGTACAAACAGGAAGGAAGACATTCATACTTTATGGAAAGAATATTATACATACGGTGGAATGCCTGGACTTTTAAAACATAACAGCCCAGAATCAAAGGCAAAGTATCTAAAAAATTTGTGGGAAAAAACATATATAGATGATGTTATAGAAAGAAATCACATAAAAAATAAAATGGCACTTCTTTCTATGGTCGATGCAATGTGTTCTTCAATCGGTTCCCTAATAAATCCTACAAAACTTGCAAATA
>CAVHTI010000132.1:0-4355 GCA_963638805.1 Anaerobutyricum sp. | reverse complement strand
CCTTTCATGTATTCAATTTCTGCCTGAGTGCAGCCGTTTTGTTTTGCTATTCTTTGCCAGTTATCTCTTATACTGGATGCAATTCTGATAGCATTTTCTTTTGCTTTTGACTTTTCAAGGTCATAATATTTTGCGCTATCCATAACCAGCGAAAGTTCTTTTAAGTTGTTGTTTTCTGTGATGTTAAGTGAAAGCTGTTTTCCGCGTGGATTTGGGTTTACGTCAAACAATGGAGAAAGTTTCCAGCCTTTTTCTGTAAGAATAAAATCGTGATTTCTTAAATGGTCGTCTGTGTTTGACACAAGAACCGAGAAGAGTATTCTGTTCCAAAGTTCTTCTAAATCTTTTTTAGGCTGGCAATCGTAAGTTTTAATAAAATCTGCAATTTCAAGATAACTTGAACCGTCTTCATAACTTGCTCCGTCAGTTTTTCCAAGTAGGGTGAGGGCAGAGGCGTAGTGAATTCTTTTACAAGTTTTGCCGTCATATTGACGGTCGAATCTTTTTGTAAGGAATGTACTCCCTTTGTTAGAAAAGTTTTTTATCATCGTTTCTGGAATGTTTAAGCCTGCAAGGCGGGCAAGGTCGCTTGTTGTTTTTTCCCATGCGCCGATATTGTATTCATCATGGTTAGACGGAAATTTTGCAATCCAGAGTTCTCCATTTTCATCTTTTACGGTTGCTTTAGGCCGTGCACCTCCAAGTGAAGAACCTGGTTCCAAAAGAATCTGAATCCATTTATCGTCCTGAAATTCTGATTTTTCAAATTCAATAGAAGCGTGTTCAAGTTTTCTCAACGTTTCTAAAGGCGGAACATTATATAAATCTGATTCTGAAATAAAGTTTTCGCTATCATCATATTTGAATCTAAGACCGCCCATTCTTGATTCATCGTTTATGCCGGTTAAAAAATCAAGTTCTGTTAAATCTCTAACTTCACGATTTTCCTTTTTTGCAAGGATTTCTTCTTTTCGTTTTAAAAGTTTTCTTCCCCAGCGGTCTGGAAGGCAGTCTGATAAAAATCCCCAGATTGATTTATTCTGTGGAACAAATTGACGGCCTGGTGTGTTGTATAAATCTGGGTCTATCATGATGTAAGAAAAGTTGTTGAGCCAGTTTTCCGTGTATTCAAAGGAATAGACGTTTTTTCCTCTCATTGAAGAAGAGTAGAGTGTTCCTATCTGGTTTTCATTTTCCAGCCATGCGGCGTAGATTTTTACAGTGGTTTCCTCTTTCATTAATCTTCCTTCTTTGTCTTTGGCGCACGCTTTTTAGGGAGCAGACCTAAGTCCAGATACGTTCTGCCGAGTATGTCGTCCTTTGCCAGGAGTGTTACGTCATCTTTTAAGCCGAGAGCCTGCAAGACGGCTACATAGGCTCCGAAAGAAACTGACGGTTCTCCGTTTTCGATTGACCATAGCGTTCCCCGGCTTATTCCAGCTCTCTCAGCAACAAGTTCTGTAGAAAGTTTTCTTCGGAGGCGGGCAAGTTTTATTTGTTCTCCGACTGTCCGTAAGGTTTTCATAACATAGGGTGATAAAATCACGGTCTTTTTTGCCATAATGTTTAATATTATAAACAGTCTGTCCAGATTGTCAAATGTATTGAATGTTATTGGTTATATTTGCTTTTTAATGACTTTTTGTAGAAGTTGCTCTATAATACTGTTGTTGGTGTTTATTTATGGCTGGTGTAGTAGTTAGACCTAAGATTAACAGTCAGATTTTCTCATGGGCAATAGCAAGAGTTGGTGTTAGTGCTAAAGAGGTTGTGATAAAATATCCAAAATTTATTCAGTGGCAGACAGGTGAGTGTGTTGCTACTGTAAATCAGCTTAAAGATTTTTCTAGTCATTATCATTTTCCTTTTGGTTATTTTTTTCTGAAGAGTGTTCCAGGAAAAGTTTCTGATGAGATTCCTTTTTTTAGGAGTACAGATGAAGTTCTTGCAGCAGATAATGAAAATGTGAATGAGGCTGTAAAGATATTGAAATATCGTCAGGGATGGTTGTCTGGGTATTTAAAAAATAATGGAACTGAAAAGAATTCTGTTATCGGTATGTATGAGAATGAAAGAAATCAGGACGTAATCCTTGATGGAATCAGAAATTTTCTTGGTTTAGCTGAAGACTGGTATTTACAGGTTCGTTCTCCTGCGGAGGCGTTAAATCTGTTAAAGAATCGCCTTGAAGATAAGAATGTTGTTGTTACTTTTAATAGCGTGGTAAATAACAATTCTCACAGACCTATTCCTGTAAAATTGTGCAGAGGTTTTTGTCTTATAGATGATTATGTGCCTTTTATATTTATAAATAGCTCGGACAGTAAGAGCGCCCAGCTTTTTACTCTGATTCATGAGCTAGTTCATATATTTATATCTTATACGGCAGGCTTTGGAGACTATGGAGCAGAGCCACTTGATGACCCGAGAGAATCTTTTTGTGACAATATTGCGGCTAATTTTTTAGTTCCTGAAGAAAAATTGTTATTAAAAAAAGATTTATCAAATGAAGAACTTGCAAGACTTTTTAAGGTTAGTGAGATTGTGATTTTAAGAAGAAAATTGGAATGTTCTCTCATCTCTAAAAAACAATTCTTTGAAGCATATAATTCTCTTCCTAAATATAAAAAAAATGGTGCTGGCGGTGGTAATTTCTATAGAACTGTTGAACAGAGAGTAAGTCCGAAATTGTTGCGTTGCCTTAAAAATGCCATGCAGGAAAGAATTATTACGCCTATAGAAGCATACAGAATATCTGGTGTAAAAGGCGATGTGTTTACAAAATTAACGGCTGGAGATTCATGATGGTTTACCTTGTTGACTCCAGCTGTTTTATGACGGCATCGCAAACAACCTATCCTTTTGATGTTGCAGAATCCTTCTGGAATAAACTTTCTGAGTTGGCGAATAATCATAGTTTTTACAGTATTGATAAGGTTCAGGCTGAAATCAATGCAAATATTGATGAACTTGCTGTCTGATGTGAGAAGAACTTACCTGATGATTTCTTTATTTCAACGGAAACCCAAGAGGTTTATGATAAGTATGCAGAGCTGGTTAATTGGGCAAATGATAAGGTTATCAATAAAGAGATAAAACAGGCTGGGTTTGAAAAATTTATAGATGCAGATAAGGCAGATATTTATTTTGTAGCTCTTACTGTATTAGAGCCTGGACAATATACTGTTGTAACAGAAGAAATTTCTGCTCCCGAGTCAAAAAACGATATAAAACTTCCTGATGCCTGTAAAACTCATGGGGTACGGTGTATTAACTTTATGACGATGCTGAGTTGACAGAGAATCAAAAAAAGATTATTGCGGAAGTCAAAAAAAATCCTTTTCTAACGCAAGAAGAACTTGCATTGATTGTTGGAATTACTCGTAAAAGTATTAACAAAAATATGAAAAAATTGCAGGAAGCCGACCTCCTTGAACGAATTGGCGCCGACAAAAACGGCAGGTGGCAGGTTAAAGGCGGAAGTATTTTCTAAACAATATTACTTAAAAGAAAAAGATTTTGATGATTTTTTTGTGCTATAATAAACTATGAGTTATGAACCACCATTTAAAATAAGTGCAAAATCTATAAATCTCATCTCAGAAATTTCGGCAAATGTTGAAAGGGTAAAAATCAATTTAGAAAAAGCTGATTCAATAAAACTTAGAAAAGTAAACCGAATGAAAACTATCCGTGGCTCTCTGGCGATTGAAGGAAATTCTCTTTCTGAAGAACAGGTTACAGCTTTAATTGACGGAAAGCATGTAATTGCACCGATGAAAGAAGTTCAGGAAGTCAGGAATGCGATAAAGGCTTATGAAAGTTTTGCTGATTTTGATGCTTACAGCTGGAAAGATTTGTTGAAAGCTCATGAAATTATGGCTTTTGGCCTTGTTGATAATCCTGGGCACTTTAGAAAAACTGGAGTTTGTGTTGCGGGTAAAGACGGCATTTCTCATATTGCTCCTCCTGCTGATATGGTTCAAGGTTTGATAACTGATTTATTTGAATGGCTTAAAAATGCTCAGGACCATATCATTATAAAAAGTTGTGTTTTTCATTACGAGTTTGAATTTATTCATCCTTTTGAAGACGGGAACGGAAGAATGGGAAGGTTCTGGCAGTCAAAGATTTTGTCAGAATGGAATCCGATTTTTGAAAATCTTCCGATTGAAAATATGATTTTGGAAAATCAGGCAGAATATTACAGGGCAATAGAAAAAAGCACAGGAAACTCTGATTCTGGTATTTTTGTTGAGTTTATGCTTGGTTTGATTCTTGATTCCCTAAAATTGCACATAGCTGATATTGTAAATGATACTGTAAATGATACTGTAAATTCGATTTTGAAGTTG
>CAVHTI010000131.1:0-4440 GCA_963638805.1 Anaerobutyricum sp. | reverse complement strand
CGTTCGTGGACAGAACCCCGCCTACGGCTATTTGACATTATTTTTAACAAAGGACAATTTTTATTAACATCAAAATTTGATATTCAAGTTATTTATTTTAAAATAATGTCAAATAGCCGTAGGCGGGGTTCTGTCACGAACGCGTCTTGAGCTTGCCTCAATCACGCGGCTCGTGGCAGGTTTCCGGCGAGAGGCTAGTTGTATTTTGATTTTATTGGAAGAATAAGATATGGAACTTTTTAAGGAATATGTTGATTTAGTTAATTTTTATGACCAGAACTCAAGTAAACCTGTAACTAAGACAGACTTAGTTCCGATTTGTGAACTGCCTGAAATCTTTGGTCTTTTTGGAATTCAATATCAAAATAAAATATTGGCTGTCGGTTCAAAGCATCTGTACACGATGCAGCTTTCTGACGGTTATTATAGTATTTCAAGAGATACGCATTATCATGATTTGAAGAAAGATGTGATGCTTGAATTACCTGAATTGATTTCAGAACCTGCCCTTGTTTTTTATGACTTTTCAGAACAGCAGCAAATTCAAAATGAAAAGCCTTCAACTCTTGTTTTTATTCTTGATAAAGAGATTCAGAGAACTGATACAGAAACAGGAGAGAGTACAGATGAAACTTTGGTTTGTTATATAAATGAACCGTTAAACCCTGACGACAGGATGACAATTCTTGCAACAGCTTTCACAAAATCTAAACTTGATAATTATATAAATAATTTGATAAGAAATAACCGGCTTTTGTATTTAAACGAAAAAAAGCTCCACACGCGGGACCTCTCTGGTATCCAATTAGCCAAATCAGCCACTATGCCTTTGACGGGAGCTTCACCTAATAATATAAGAAACTATCGGGAAAATGTCAATGAAAAAAGAATGAAAGAAAGCGGTTTGTTCTTAAAAGATATTCCAGATGAAGAAAAAACTGAGCATGTCTGCAAGACTGCAATTTTAAATAATCCTCTTGCTTTTCAGTATATTCCTGAAAACAGAATTTCTCAGAGTTTAATTTTTACCTTGATAGAAAAACAAAATAAGTTTTCCTTTAAATTTATTCCTGAAGATAAATTTCTTGATGGAGTTCATTATTATTTCAGAAAAACGAAAAACCACAAAAAGCGTCCTGATATTATTTATAAAGATTTGCTGCGTCTGATGACTGAAAAGCAGCAGACGATGTTTTTAACTGAGATAAACAAAGAAAAAGAGCCGTCTGTTGAAGAAGCGGCAAGATATATTGTAGAGCACTCTAATAACAATATTTCTATGAAGGCTTCCAGCATTCCTTCTCACGTTCAGTCTGTTTCTGATAGCATTATGTCTTTTGACAAAAATCCTGCTGGAGTTTTGGAAATTATCGGTAAGCGTTTTGAAGTAGGGCAGGACGGTAAACCTACTCTTGAAGGTTTTAAAGCTCTTTCAAGGGCAATGGAAATCTATTCTGACAAGCATTATGAAACCGCCCGCTATCTTTTTATTAAGGACGGACAGATTACTCGTCATGTTGCCGTTTCTTCCCAGACTCCGGCTTCTACAATCATAAAACCGGCTGATAATTTTTTATATGAATTGAAATCTTACGCAAGAGAGACGGATTCAAGGATTGTCTTTTTGCACAATCATCCTTCCGGTTATGTTGAACCGTCTGGTGCTGATGTTGAACTTACAAATTATCTTTCAAATTTTTTTACAGATAGTGATGGTACGACTTATTTTTCAGGCCATATTATCCTTGACCACGGAACTTACGGTTTATGGTCTCAGGAGTCAAAAAAATGGAACGCATTAATAGACAATTCTTTGCAGCCGATTTCAAAGATAGGGGAGACTTATAAGATTCAGCTTTCCAAATATGGTAAGAGGGTTGAACTTGAGGAAAATGGAATTGCAACTACATCTTTGATGGAATTGTCTGAATTTGCAAGAGAATGTGATGCTGGTAATCTTTGGAACACGAAAGATTGGGTTCCGGGTTTTCTTTTAACTGGAAACGGAATTGTAACTTCCTTTGAACAGTTCGGTAATTTTGAATTTGAAGATGAGTCAGTTTTATCTTCAAAGTTAAAACAGCTCGGTCGCTCTTATGGTTCTGAAAACATAGTGCTTTTTCCACGTTCAAAAGAACAGTTCTTGATGTGCGAGCGTTTTGCCCAGGACACAGGCGTTGTAAAAGATGTCTATTTTGAAAATAAAGACGGTATTTATGAACTTTCTCAGTATAACGGCGGAAATATCTTTAATAACACCCGGATAGATGAAATTAAAGTTGATGACACACAGAATTATGAAGAAGAAGTGCTACAAAAGATTAAGGCTGAAGATTCTTCAAGAGATAGTATTAACAAATCTGACATCAAAAAAAATAATACTGAAGCAGATGATATTGAAAATAATGATGAAATACAGAATTTTTTATTGCAGAATACGATGTCGCATACGAAGAGCTGGAACGAAAATTTTCCAGATGTTTTTTCGAGTATGCTTTATAAAGACTTGAAGGATAATCCTAATCTTGAGGAACTTAGAATAAAGGCGAAGGCTGGAGATACTGACGCTGCACTTGAATTAGTCAGTTATGTTGCAGATGAAAATATCATCAATAAGTTAAAGAACGAATATCCTGACGCTGTTGTTTGTCCTGTTTTTGCTCAGGAAGCTACTGGAAAAAATAAAATTCCTTATGCTTATGCCAATTATTTAAAAGATTATGGTTTTGAAATTGATACAGATATTGTTCAATCTGTAAAGGCTTATCATACTGGAGCAAATCTTATCAGTCGTTTTATAAATCGGGTTCGTTTTGAGGGCAATGTTCAAAAAGGAAAAGACTATATTTTAGTTGATGACCATATTGATTCTGGAAGCACATTAAGGGACTTAAAGGATTATATTGAATCAAATGGTGGTAATGTTGTTGCTTTTTCCACGTTGACAACATTAAATTATGAAACTAAAATTTCACCATCAAAAGAAAATCTTGAAATATTAAACAAATATGGAGAAAAAGTAGATGAACTACTCTATGAATACGGAATCACAGACAACAAACAAGGACTTACTGATGGAGAAGTACAAGAACTCATCAAGTTACTTTCTGACAGAAGCGGAAATCAAAGATTTGAGGGAAGAAGGCAGGAAGACTTTGCAGCGGCTTGCAGAGCTATCAAAAATGAATACGTCAAAAAAATTAAATCAGAAGAAAGAACAAGACCAGTATACAATAGGTTTGTAAAACTCTTTTCCGGTTTACCTCAGGAAGATAGAGAAGCATTAAATGATTCTTTTGAAAAAATTCTCATTGCTATAAAGTCTGAAAATAAAGATGTACTGGGTATCATAAATAAGTTTAATTTTTCTAAAAATAATTTCACTGTTTCAAAAGCTGAATATCAGGCGTTAATAAAAGACGAGCTTATAAAAAAAGCTGTTGCCGTTATCAATAAAGACATAAATGTTATCCATGAATCTGATATTGAAAAAGCGGATGGTAGTTTTTATGCTGTAAGAGTAAATAAAACAACTAATAAAAGAGATAGACCTATAGCAGAAGGAAAATCTGTCAACAAAGAAGACTTATCTTTTTATTACGACCGGTTTAAAAGAGAAACTCAAAACAGAAGTGAAGAAATTCAATTACAAAAATCTATTGAACTTGCATTGGAGAAACAAACTGTTCAATTACAAGAAGTAAAACTTAACCGTGAAAACTGGAACAGATTGTTTCCTGATGGAATCGTTGAAACTCCAATTGGAACTGTAAAGCTCGGTGAAAATCAATTTGAAAAACTTTTAAAATCTGACAGGAATAATCTTCTGACGGCGATGTATGAAACGCTTTCAAGTCCGTCTATAGTTCTGGAAAAAGAAACGTTAGATGAAAAAACAGGTGATTTTAGACCTGTGAATGTCTATGGAAAGTCTTTTGTCCGCGAAGATTCAAGTCATAAGCGTATCGTAGAATCCGTTATTATCTTTAAGGACGGAGAAAACATTTCAATCGGAACTCATAACAAAGAATTGGGAAGATTTACTCGACAAATAAAAACGGCTGACCAGATTATCTTTGCAGATTCTGAAATCAGCCGAGTAGCTTCGCTCATTCTGCAGAATGGGGGAAGCCATGTGCAGCTAAAAGGTATAAACACCCAAGCCCTGAATAAACTGTATGACAAAGCGAATTTGTTGTCAATAAAGGATTTACAGTTTTCTGATGAAGAAAATATGGATGTTGTCTGTGAAAAATCTAATGTTGAAAAAGAAGATAATGTTTTTTATACTAAAAGAGTAAATAAAATAATTAATAAGAAGAATGAACCTATGACCGAAGAAAAACCTGTCAACGAAGAAGATTTATCTCTCTATTACGAACGTTTTAAGAAAGAAACTCAAAATCAAAATGAAGAAGTACAGTTACAAAGGGCACTTGC
>CAVHTI010000130.1:0-4719 GCA_963638805.1 Anaerobutyricum sp. | reverse complement strand
GTGGCAATATTTCGGGGTCAAGATATTCATCCATTTCATCAAGGACAAGAAGTCCTCCAGATTGAAGTGTTATAAAAAAATTCAAAAGAATCCTGAATAAAGTCTGTGTTCCCTTTGCTTCCATCTCAAACAAAAGTGCAATTTTTTCATCCTCATCATTTTCATGAATAAATTGAGGATAATAAAAAATGTTTCCAGCCTCATCAGTTTTATTTTTGATTTCTATTGTTTCAACCCCAGTATCATAAAGTTTAATGGTTTCTATCACAGAATTGAAAATCGACGGAAATTCATGATATTTTTCCGCTACAAAATGATAATCATAATAATCAAAACTACTGTGACCTTTGTAACCGACATTTAAAACAATATTACAGCTTAAATAATCATAAATATTTTTTATTTCAGGCACTTCAAACTGATTTAATGTACTTAAAAAAGAAGCGTTATCCCTGAATGATATATCCTTATTCCCGTTGTAAAGTTTATTTAACGACAAAGAATTAAATTTTCTTTCAAAAACAGGTTCATCATTCAAAGTTAATTTTTCAGATACAACTTTTTCATTTGTTATTACCGCTTCATATAAATATTCATTTTCATCACACAAAAATTGTAAATAAATTTCTGACGGTTCCTTTTTCAAAAAATACGAATCAAAATAAAGTGGTGTTCCTGGCTTATAATTAAAACTGTTCGTTAAAAAATCTATTATAAAAGCTAAAATTTTTATGCCATTAGTTTTTCCTGAAGCATTTGCGCCTTTAAAACACAAAACTGTACTTGCAGGCAAATTCATAGAAACATCTGAGGGAACTAACTTATTTAAACTTAAATCAATTTGCATCCAATCCTTAAAGGACCAGATATTTTTTGCACCATAACCTAAAATCATAGAAAATATTATAAATTGAGCAAGACAGTTTGTCAATTTTTGACAAAGTTTTCTGTTTCTTTTTCCCCCTGTGGCAACAAAATGCTTTTTACTATATACTGAATCATATTTTGTATTTATAAAGAGGATTAAAAAAATATGAAAATCGCTGTTGCCGGCACGGGTTATGTCGGATTATCAATTGCTGTGCTTTTGGCTCAACACAATTCTGTAACTGCCGTAGATATTATTCCGCAAAAGGTTGAAATGCTTAATAAACGTAAGTCTCCGATTGCGGACAAAGAAATTGAATCTTATCTTTCAGAAAAAAAACTTGATTTGACGGCCACTCTTGATGCTGCTTCTGCGTATAAAAATGCTGATTTTGTTGTTATTGCAACTCCTACAAATTATGATAGTGAAAAAAATTATTTTGATACTTCTGCCGTAGAGGCCGTTATCAAACTTGTTATGGAAAATAATCCGGATGCGATTATGGTAATTAAATCTACAATTCCGGTTGGCTTTACTCAGAAAATCAGGAAGGAAACTGGCAGTAAAAATATTATTTTCAGTCCGGAATTTTTGCGTGAAGGCAAAGCTCTTTATGATAATCTTTACCCTAGCCGTATTGTTGTTGGCACGGATTTAAATGATTCACGGCTTGTTGAAGCGGCTAAAACTTTTGCTTCTCTTTTGCAGCAGGGCGCAATCAAAGAAAATATTGAAACTCGGTTTATGGGATTTACTGAAGCCGAGGCCGTAAAACTTTTTGCAAACACTTATCTTGCACTGCGCGTTTCTTTCTTTAATGAACTTGACACTTATGCGGAATTAAAAGATCTGAACACTCAGCAGATTATTGACGGCATTTGTCTTGATCCTCGTATTGGAACTCATTACAACAATCCTAGTTTTGGTTACGGTGGTTACTGTCTGCCAAAAGATACAAAACAGCTTCTTGCAAATTACGAAAATGTCCCGAACAATTTGATTCAGGCCATTGTTGATTCAAACCAGACTCGTAAAAACTTTATTACAAGCCAGATTCTTGCAAAATCTCCGAAAGTTGTGGGCATTTACCGTCTTACAATGAAGGCTAATTCTGATAATTTCCGTCAGTCATCAATCCGTGACGTTATGAAACTTTTGCGTGGCGAAGGCGTAAAAATTGTAGTTTATGAGTCAACGCTCTCGGAAAATTCTTTTGAAGGCTTTGAAGTAATTCATGATTTAACTGAATTCAAAAAAATCAGCGATGTAATCGTAGCAAACCGTTACAATTCAGAACTTGATGACGTTTCTGAAAAAATCTACACACGAGATATTTTCTTCCGCGATTAAAAAACGGGGGTTTTAGGGGGTAGCACCCCTAGGAGAAGGGGAAGCGGAAGACCGCAGGGCTGTAGCGAGGGGAAGACATTCCCCTCCTTTTTTTTATGTTGCCACACCCACCTAAAAATCTGCAAATTTATCTTAAAAATCCTTCTAAAAATCTGCAAATTTGCCTTAAAGACCCTCCTAAAAATCTGCAAATTTACCTTGAAAACCCTTCTAAAAATCTGCATAATTTAATTATGTTAAAGCGAAAAGCATACTATTTTCTTGATGAATGGCGGAAGACAAAAAAGAATGAATGTCTGCTTATAAAAGGTGCAAGGCAAATCGGAAAAACTTTTCTTATTCGTCAGTTCGGGAAAGAAAACTACGAAAGTTTTATTGAACTCAATTTTGAAAAAGAACCTGAACTAAAATCTGCATTTGACGGAAATCTTGATGTGCAAAATATTTTAAAAGAGATTTCTCTCAGGAAACCTGGCATAAAAATTATTCCATACAAAACACTTTTATTTTTTGATGAAATTCAAGCGTGTCCGCAAGCAAGAACGGCTTTAAAATTTTTAGCGCAAGACGAAACTTTTGATGTAATAGCAACAGGTTCTCTTCTTGGAATAAATTACAAGGAAATTTCTTCTATTCCAGTTGGTTATGAGCGGCAGTATGAAATGCATTCTCTTGATTTTGAAGAATTCCTTTGGGCTTTAGAGATAGCCCCAAATGCGATTTTGAGTTTAAAAGAGAATTTTGATAAAAAAATTCCAGTCGAAAAATCTACTAACGAAATTATGCAAAAGTATCTTCGCGAATTTATGGCCGTTGGCGGAATGCCAGAAGTTGTAAACAAATTTCTTGAAACCAGCAATTACAATGTGGTTCACGAAGAACAGCAGAAAATCTTAAATGATTATTTAAATGATATTGCAAAATACGCTTCAACAGCAGACAAACCAAAAGCAAGAAATTGTTATCTTTCAATTCCTCGTCAACTTGCAAAGGAAAACACAAAATTCAAATATAGCGAAGTTGAAAAAGGCGGAACAGCCAGAAAGTATGCAAATTCTCTTGACTGGCTGCGGGATGCGAATCTTGTGCGTTACTGCTACAACTGCATTCCCCCGGAATTTCCGCTAGCGGCTTATGTGCGTGACGAACAGTTTAGAATTTATTTAAATGATATTGGACTTTTAATCTGCATGTACGGCTATCAAATGAAAGAAGCGATTGTTACTGATTCACTTTCGGGGACTGTAAAAGGTGGAATTTACGAAAATCTGATTGCTGATTTTTTAGTTAAGAAAAATTATCCTCTTTACTATTTTAAGCGTGATGATAGTTCCAGCGAAGTTGAATTTTTAATTGAAAAAGGATGTTCCGTTGTTCCAATTGAAGTTAAGTCAAAAAAAGGCAGCACTTCATCTTTAGATTCGCTTTTGAAAAAAGACAGCATAAAATACGGCTACAAAATCATAAATGGCAACGTTGGGCAGTTTGGAAAGAAAATTACGATTCCGCATTATATGTGTATGTTTTTATAAAGAACGCCGTCTTTTTTTTCATTATTATTCCACCAAATTTCCACAATTTTTGAAATTCAAATATTTTACCCCGTCGCTTTCACATTCAAGGTTTCCACTGTAGACAACCGTTGGATTTTCTGCATTTTTTGCAAAATTCAAAAATTTTTTAAGATTTTTAGAAAAGTCTGCATTAAAAGTGGAAGCCGCTTTTATTTCTACAGGAACAACCTTCCGGCCATTTTGGATAATCAGGTCAATTTCAAATCCTTTGCTGTCTCTAAAATAATAGAGAGATTTTTCTTCACCTTTATTGAACTGTGATTTTAAAAGTTCAAGAACAACCATATTTTCAAAAAGATTTCCCATAAGCGGGTCTCTGGAAACCTGTTCTGCATTTTTTATTCCCAAAAGGTAGCAGGCCAGCCCTGTGTCATAAAAATAAATTTTAGGTGATTTTACAAGACGCTTCGTGAAATTTTCAAAGTATGGTTCAAGGCGAAAAATAATAAATGATGATTCAAGAATTGAAATCCATTCGGAAATTGTTGTTGAGGAAACCCCTGTGTCATTCGCAAGGGATTCATAATTTACAACCTGCCCGATTCTTCCAGCCACAAGACGAAGAAATTTTTCAAAAAGATTTTTATGCTTAACATTCAAAATAGATTGTACAACACGTTCAACATAGGTTTGAAAATAAGAACGATAAAGTAAATCTGCAGGCTGATTTTCTGAATAATGACGGGGCATAAATCCCTGGTACAAATATTCATCTTTTGAAAGATTTTGCCCAATTTGTAAAAGTTCAGAAATAGAATATGGCAAAAGATTTATAACTGCACTTCTTCCTGCAAGGGATTGTGAAATTGCTGATTTTAAACCTTGTTGAAAACTTCCTGTAAGAATAAATTGTCCGTTTTGTTTTTGTTCGTTGATTATTTCACAGAATTAGCGCCGCCGATACACAGTTAAGCTCCACTAAAATCC
>CAVHTI010000129.1:0-4865 GCA_963638805.1 Anaerobutyricum sp. | reverse complement strand
AGGATTCCATAAAGATGTAAAGCCTTTTTATCAAAAAGCAAAAATTTATTTAATGACGTCTTCTTACGAAGGTTTTGCATTAACTTTGTTAGATGCTAAAACAGCAGCTCTGCCAACTGTAATGTATGAACTTCCTTACCTGACTTTATGCGAAGGAGAACGCGGAATTATTCAGGTTCCTCAAAAAGATACAAATGCAGCCGCCAAAGCAATTATTGAACTTCTGAAAAATGAAGAAATTTACCAGAAATATTCAAAAGACGCCCGTGCGCACGCTGAAGAATTGTCCGACTTTGATTTTAAGCAAAAATGGACAGAAATTTTTGAAAGTCTGCAAACTGAACATCAAAATACAACTTCAGAAAACGAAAAAATTATGCTGAACGCTTTGATTTCTTTTCATTCAGAAAAAATAAATTTAAAACGATTTATAAAATCAAAAATCCCAAGAAAAAAAATATTAAAAATCAAAAGCATTATCGCAAAACTCAGAAGAAAATAAAATTTTTTGAGAAAAATGACACCGATAATAAACAAAATCACACGGCATAAAAAGGTCAAACTTCCCTACCCCGTGTGATTTTTTTATTTTAGAGACAGTCTTTACAAAGCGTGAACGGCAACTACGGAATATTTTGATATTTTGGTAATTGCATCTGTTTCGCCACTTCGTAATTTGATTTTGTATACCTTAATTTCGGAATCTTCTGACTGCGACGAACTCCAGTAAATATTTGTGCCAAACGAAAATCCGCCGGCCTTTGTAAGGCTTGCCTGAACGGTATTTAAATTTTTTGAAATTTCGTAAAGTTCAGCGATGGACGGTAAATACCAGCCGTCTGCAAAATTACCGGAAAGTTTTTGATTTGTGCCGTAATTTTTTACAAAATAAAATGCTGGATAATTTTCCGCCAGTGAATCATTTTGAGTGCCGGTAGAATCAAGGGCGCAAAGAAGTTCAAAATTGTCACTGCCGTCGCAATCGCCTTCAAAAACGTAACCATTTTCTTCGTCGCCGGAGCAAGTAACGGTAGTTCCGGCAATTTTTGCTGAATATCCGACCGAAGAAGTTGGCGCCCACACGGAAGCTTCGCCAGATTTTTTGAGCGCAAGTCCAAACGGTATTCCGTTCTGATTAAAACCAGCCACAACGCAAACTGCCGGATTTGAAGACTCTTCGGTGTAATTTTCAATGTCGTTTACAGAAATTTTTGTGCCGTCGGCTAAAATAATGTCGCCAATTTCGTAATCTGATTCAGCTTTTACGTTAAAATTTCCACTGATTGATTTTTCGCCAAGTGCAAAGTTTATTTCGTAGGTGCCGGCATTTTCTGGAATTGCAAGAACAACTGAAATCAAACTATTGTTTAAAATTTTTACTTCTGGATTTTTTACAACAGAAGAATTTTCGCTGTCAGTGCAAGTTACGGAAAAATCATTTGAATCAAGTTTTGAATATTCAAAATTCTTTCCGATGACATTTGCTACAAGAGTTTTGCCCGCCATTGAAACGCTCGCTGCCGGAATTAAAAATGAAGTGAATTCAGCATCGCCATAAACATCAATTTTCACAGTTTTTGACTGTTCTGCGCCGTCAATTAGAATTTTTACGGTGTAACTTCCCTCTTCTGCAAAAATTGGAAGGTCAAAACTAAAAGTTTTTGTGCTCTGAGTAAATGTGGTGCAATCAATTTCTTTTGAAAAAACGGCGGAATTTTCAGAATCCTTAAAAACTGCAGTTTCGATTTTTTCCGCTAAATCAAAATTTGAACCTTTTACCGTGATTTTTGTAGTCAAACTGTCAGTCACGTCATTTTTTGAAATTGCAGAAACTTCCGAACTTACACTACTGACCGCAGCCGGTGCTGAAATATTGAAAGTTGCAGTGTGCTCGTCGTCTTCCGTGCCGCAAATAATTGCTTTTACGGTGTATTTTGCCCCGCCCGCTGTTCCTTTTTCCAGTTCCGGAGCAAGAATTTCCGCTGTCGCTGAATTATTTTCCGCATCAATAACCGCCTCTACAGTTGAAACGATTTTGCCATCAGAATCTGTAACCTGAATTTTCAGAGTTTTGTCATTTTGTTCTGCAATGTAGGAAAAATTCTTTCCGGTTACAAGAACTTCCAGAAGTTTATCGGCGGCATTGTATGCAAGATGATTTTTGCTCAAAGTAATGCTTTCTACGGAAGGTTTTGTAATTGTTACATCTTCGGATTCTGAATCTTTGGAGATTTCAGATTTTGAATTTTTGAGGCTTTCTAAAGTTTCCCCGGTCGAAAAATTCAAACTTGTGTCAAAAGTCGCGATACTAAAAGTGTATTCAGTACCGTTTGTAAGGCCACTTACAGTAAAAGTTGTTGCTTCCGGGCCAAGAATTACTGGAACCGCGAGTGTTCCTTCTGCCGGCGACATTGCAATTTTTACGCCAAAAAAGTCTTCATCAGCTGGATTTTTCCATGACAAAACGGCACTTCCATTTTCTGCAGTCACGGTCAAATCAGAAATGTCTGCCGGCGGAGTTTTATCCGAAGTGTCGTAGCAAACTGCCGTTGTTGAAATTCCTGAACTTTTGTTTCCGCTGGTATCCATGGTTTTTAGAGTAAATTCATAGGATTCGTCGTTTTCAAGATTATTGATTTCCGCGCAATTACTTTCCGGAGCAATAAAAATACTGCCCTTTACCATTGGCGCAAAAACCGCAGAACGTTCAGAATTTTCCGAAACTTTTTTGTAAGTCAGTTCAATTCCAAATAAATCTGATGATTCCGGGTCCTGCCAGCTGAGAATTGCCGTGCCATTTGCGGCAATCACTTCAAAATTGCTTACTTCATCGGGGGACGTTTTGTCCGAAGTGTCTGCGGGAGTTACTTTTATTGTTACACCGCCAGTTTTTGCCGGATTTTCTTCTGATTTTGAATCATTTTCGCTAGAAGAAACTGTGTTTTTTACAAGCCCCAGAACGTTAAAAGTATATTCCGTGCCGTTTGTAAGGCCTTCTACGACCGTTGATGAATTCTGACCGCTTTTGCCTTCTACCGTCAAAGAAGAATTTTCTTCAGTTTGATTTTCAAGAACCGGCAAAACCGTGATTTTGGTTGCAAAATAATTTTCGTCTTGAGGATTCGTCCAGCTTAAAAATGCCGAGCCGTCCAGCGCAAGCACAGTTAAATTTGTTACTTCTGATGAGGAAGGTTTTAGTTCTACTGACTGCGGTTTTTTACTTTCTTCAGAATCTTCGGGGGTGGTTAAATTACAACCGGCAACCAATAATGACGTTGAAAAAATCAGGCTTAAAATACCTGAAAACATAAACTTTTTGATTTTTTTCATAAAAACTCCTATTTTTTTGAAATCTCATATAAATAATTGATTTGTTTTTTCAAAAAAAGACAAAATTTCGGGAATTTTTATGATTTTTCTTAAAATTTTTTTTGCGTAAAGGATTGTAAGGGCGGCGAAGCCGAACTTTTGCAAACGTAGCGCCATTGTTCTGGCGCAGAGTGCAAAAGTTTAGAGGCGAATGCCGGAACCCTGAAAAGCCTGACCCGCTGAAAGCGGGGTACGCCCGTATTTTAAAAATTATTTTCCAAAATGGGCGGCAACATCTTTTAAATTTTTGATGATTGGCAAATGTTGCGGGCAAGCTTCTTCGCACTGGCCACATTCTACGCAGTCAGAGGCGGCGCCAAATTCGTTTGTTAAGCGGTCATAGTATTCGCCTTGAGGGGTCCAGCCTTTTTCTTTAGCTTCCTGCAAGTCTGCATTGTAGAGTGAAAAATATTTCGGAATTGCGATGTTTTGCGGGCAGCCTTCTGTACAGTAAGAGCAGCCGGTACAAGGAATTGCAATGTTTCCATTTATGATGTCTACGGCTTTAAAGACAAGGGACTTTTCTTCTTCTGTCAAAGGCTTAAAATCCTTCATATAGGAAGTGTTGTCCAAAAGCTGTTCCATATTGCTCATTCCGCTCAAAACCATTTTTACGTTTGGCAAACTTGCGGCAAAACGAATGGCCCAAGACGGCAACGACGCGTCCGGATTATAATTTTTGAGCAGATTTGCAGCGGCCGGTGGAAGATTTGCCAGGGTACCGCCTTTTACCGGCTCCATAACGATTACAGGTTTGCCGTGTTTTTCTGCGACTTCGTAACATTTTCTTGACTGAATGCCCTCGCTTTCCCAGTCCAGATAATTTATTTGCAGTTGAACAAAATCCATTTCCGGATGTTCGGTCAAAACTTTGTCCAGCAAATCTGCCTTATCATGAAAAGAAAATCCAGCGTAGCGGACTTTGCCTTCCTTTTTTTTCTGGGCAAGCCAGTTAAAGCAGTCAAGTTCGGTGTAAACTTTGTAATGATCAACGCCAATGTCGTGCAAAAGATAATAATCAAAGAAATCTACGCCAGTTTTTTCCAGCTGACTGTTAAAAACCGTGTCGCGTTCTTCCTTAGTTTTAAAAAACATTGAATGAAGTTTTGTTGCCAGAGTGTATTTGTCGCGCGGATAACGACTGGTCAAAAATTCTTTAACGGCATTTTCACTTTTTCCGCCACAATACATAAGCGCTGTGTCAAAATAAGTAAACCCCTGATCAATAAACGAATCCACCATTTTTTTGCAAAGTTCAATATCAACCGAACCTGCGTCAGAAGGATTTGTAAGCGGAAGGCGCATTAAACCAAATCCAAGTTTTTTTCCTTCAAACATAATTGCTCCTATAAAAAATAATTTTATTTCTAAAAAAGTTTTTTTTCATAAAAAATATTTTTTCCTTTTCTTTAATATAGCGTATTCTGAGGGGGAGAAAAACCTCTACTTCGCAAGCGTTGTTTCTCTCCCCCTCAGACTCCCTCTCTTTTCCAGCA
>CAVHTI010000128.1:0-4973 GCA_963638805.1 Anaerobutyricum sp. | reverse complement strand
CTCACTCGAATGTAGGCGTAAGTCATAAAAACTCTGGATTTTGATTTTTATTTTGATTCGTCGTCATCGTCTAAAACGGAAGGTGCTGCATTTTCTATTTGTCCGATGCCATTTTTTGCATTTAATGGGGTGACAACAGATTTGCCTGTTTTTGCTTCAAGTTCTGTTCTTGCGTTTTTTGCGATTGTAGCACCGTCAACAGCGTTTTGAATGTGGTCGTTGAAGTTTTGAGGATTTTTTGATTCCGAAATTTCTTTTGTGGAAAGTTCGGCAAGCATATTCAAAACCAGTTCTTTATTCGTCATGTTGTCGCGTAGATTTTCTTTTTTTAAGCCTTTGAACGATTTATATTCTTTTGCAGTTTTTCCAGCCCAAGTTTTGTAGATGATGTCCGTTAAAGTTGCAAATTGAACGCCTTCCTGCAGGCCGTGTTTTTTCCATTCGTCAGTTAAATCTTTCCTGATTTCAATTGATTTTAATCGCTGATTTATCCAGTTTTCCGAATATCCCAAAGCACGATATTCCAAAAGGGCACGCTGGATTCCCTGTTCCGGGTCTTGCATTTCGTCTAGTCGTTCTTTTGCAACTTGTGCCATCCAAAGTTTGAAAGGTTCGGCTTTTGGAGAGGGAATTGACTGAATTAGGCGGAAGATTCCTTGGGCAGTAGCAGCTTGAATTTTCCTTTTTTTGCCATCTTTTCCGACCATTTGAACTGGGGTACAAATTGTACCCCAGTTGATGTTCAACTGTTCGTCCCTAGAACGCATTTTTTTTATGTACTGCTTTGGATCTTTACTTTCCGTCAGAATTCCGACAACGTCCACTACGCTGAAATACCATTCTTCTTCGTCCGCATCCCAGACAGACCGAACCTGCTTTTCTTCAAAAAGTTTGATTTGTGTATTCATTTTATACTCCGTAAAAAACTCTGATTTAGCGTCAGCACAAGATGTGCCGAGCACTTCCTTGATTTTTTTGGTGATCGTATGAAGGTAGGTGGTCTTGCTTTAAATATAGCAAAAAAATTGGCAGGGGGGAAAGGTTTTTGTGATTGCAAACATTTTTAAGGCGATAAAAGTGTTTAAGGCTTGCTCTAATTGTATACAATTAGAGCAGATTGACTAATCTGCTCTAAGCACGAATCTCGAATAAATTCTCGATTCGTGCTTAGAAAAAAATTAAGGAGTTGTAAGTATGAATTACACAGTAACATTTGATTCATCTCAAGGAAAATGGATTGTGAAAGGATTTGAAAATGGCAAAGTCTCTTCTAAATGTGCAACAAAAGGTGATGCTGTTTCGAGAGCATTAGAATTAGCCAGAAACAGTGGCGGAAGTTATATACTGGTTTATTCTGAACATGGAACGGGATTTGAAAAGATACCTGTATAATAATCTTACAGAAAAGTCATTTTTAGTGGAAACAGTCTCATAAATGGGGCTGTTTTTTTATTTTTAGACGCTTTATCTATCTTGCGATTCTTTTCTGCGCCAGGGATTGTAGCAGTTGCGAAGGTTGTTTCAACAACCGAAGCAAAAGCCCGGAGGCGCACTATTTGCGCCGAGGACTTTGGAGGCGAATGCCGGAACTGCGGAAAAGCCCGGTGCCGGCTTAGCCGGCAGGCGCCCAAATAAAAATTCTAAAGCCCAAACAAGGCTGACACTTCATCATCGGCAAGCAGGCGGTCGCTGGTGGCGTCGGCATTTTCTAGCATCATTTCAATTTTGTTTTGGATGGCCTTGCCAATGAGTTTTTCGGTATCCACACCACGCAGCTTGAAAAACAGCAGGGGGTCTTTGTCGAAGCGGGCACCAATTCCGTAAAGGGCGGCGGCAACGTGCTTACACATGTCGGCCCAGTCGGGACAGGAACAATTAAAATGGATTTTTGCCATGCTTGGAAAGAGGCCACCTTCTTTCTGGAGGAAAAGTTCTTTGAGGTCGTCGGGAAAATCGCCTTTTATGAGGGAGTCGATGTTCTGGATTTTTGATGAACATTTTTGGCAGATGGCTTGGTATTGGTCGTCGGAAAGTTCGTCAATTGTGATGTGGATTTTGTATGGGCTGGAACGACTGCCAATCACCTGGGCATAAACTTCGCCGCTTTCAATCTGCAAATCTACGACGCAATTTGCCCGCACGTATTTTCGCCCGCGTTCCAGTCGGCTGTAGTAGTCGGCATAGCTTTCGAGATTTTCGCACCAGGCTTTGCCCCACCAGGATTTTGCGATTACTCTGCCTTCAATTTCGACCGGATTCATTTTTGTGCCGGATTTTTCTGCTTTTTCTATGATTTTTTTGGCTTTTGCTTTTAAATCGGCAACGCTTGTGTAAGTGTATCCGCCGTAATAATCCCAGCTCATTTTAGACCTCCAGTTTTAAAAGATTAAAGAGTTCGTCGTTTGACATTTCGCTAATCCAGCTTTCGCCGCTTGTTTCGCCGATTACGTTTTTGGCCAGCTGTTTTTTGCTTTCAATCAGTTCGTCAATTTTTTCTTCAATCGTTCCTTTGCAGACAAATTTGTGGACCATCACATTTTTTGTCTGCCCGATTCTGAATGCTCGGTCTGTTGCCTGATTTTCCACTGCTGGATTCCACCAGCGGTCAAAATGAATTACGTGGTTGGCGTTCGTTAGGTTTAAACCAGTTCCGCCGGCTTTTACGCTCAGCACCATGTAAGGAATATATTTTTCGCTCTGGAATTCTTCTACCATTTGGGTGCGTTTTTTGACGGTAGTTCCACCGTGAAGGACAAATCCGCGGGTTCCAAAAATTTCTGCCAGGAAATCGTCCAGCTTGCCGGTGATTTCTTTGAACTGGGTAAAAATCAAAACCCGCTCGCGTTTTTCGTAAATTGTCTGGCAGATTTGACGCAGCATTTCAAATTTTCCGCTGTCACTTTCATCATAATTTTCCATTCCCAAAAACTGGTCCGGGTGGTTACAAATCTGCTTCAACTTCATCAAACTTGAAAGAACCAGGCCTTTGCGTTCGATTGATTCAAACTTTGCCTTTTCAAGTTTTTTCTCCAGCTCATCAACATATTTTTTGTAAAGGACGGACTGTTTTTTGGAAAAAGAAATGTAGTCGGTAATTTCGTTTTTTTCCGGCAAGTCCGAAATGATTGCCTTGTCAGTTTTAAGACGTCGCAGCATAAAAGGCGAAATCATCTTTTTTAATTTTGCATAGCCACTAGGATTTTCGGAAAGCGTTTTGGTGAAATTTTTGAATTCCGTAGAAGTTCCTAAAAGTCCCTTGTCCAAAAAGTCAAAAAGTGACCAGAGGTTTGAAAGGTCGTTTTCGACAGGCGTACCGGTCAGGGCGATTTTTCCGCTGGCAGTAAGAGCCTTGATGTTTTTTGTCTGCTTGCTGAGAGGATTTTTGATAGACTGGGCTTCGTCCAAAATGATTTTGTCCCATTTTATAGATTTAAGCGATTCCAGCCGGCCAGTCATTCCGTAAGTTGTGATATTGAGGAAGGAGAAGGCGGAATCATTTTTTGCTTCCGACCCGTGTAGCACTTTCACCGGCAATCCTGGCGTAAACTTTTCGCACTCCTTGAGCCAGTTGCCAATCAAACTGGCAGGAACAATCAAAAGAATTTTCGCATCCGGATTTTTTTCGTAAATAGACTCAAGCAAAGTCAAAATCTGCAAGGTTTTTCCAAGACCCATGTCATCAGCAAGACAGGCACCAAAACCAAAAGATGACATAGCACTAAGCCAGCTGTAACCGGTATTTTGATAAGGGCGGAGCGTCGCATTCAAATGTTGTGGCAGCTGGATTTTTGGCGGAGTTCTTAATTGATCAAAAATAGATTTAAGCCACTGACCGTTAGAAACAGAAATTTCACCATCAGAATTATCCGCATTTTCTTCAGTCACCTGGCCGGAAAGTTTAATTGCCTCCAGAAGCGAAATGTCGCCACTGTATTTTTCCATCTCAGAAAGCAGTTTTTGAAGCTTTTCGTGATTTACCTCAATCCACTTACCCTTGATAAGAGCCAGCCCCTCCGTCTGCTTAAGCAAATCATTTACATCTTCTTTGGAAAGAACAAGGCCGTCCACTTCCAAAAATCCCTGCATCCCGATAATAGAATCCAGGCCCAAAAGCGACTTTCTTTTTTCGCCAAGCTGAACGTTTACCCCAGCGTGATGTTTTTTCTTTTTCCACCAGTCAGGAATGCGGCAAACAATCCCGGTTTCTTCAATTTGCGGAATGGATTTTAAAATCTCCCAGGCCTCATTGGACTTTAATTTGAGAGGATGAAACATTTCGCCCTTTTCGACAAATTCTTCAATCAAAGGACAAGCATCCCCAGCCCGGTTCAAACAGGCCAGTAAATCCAAAATCTTGTCCCGATTATTTTTATATTCAGTCAGGGCATATTTTAGCGGCACATGAATGATTTTTTCGTTTTTATCTTTCGTAGAATAAGTCGCCAAAAAAGCAAAAGGATAATTTTCGTCCGCCTTATTTTCCACGATATGAAAAAAGATTTTTTCCGCCACCTTCAAATGCGAATCTTTTTCCGCCAAATACATGGCAACCGTTCCATCGTAAGAAGCAATTTCCCGAGCAAAAACGCCGTTCAAAAGCCCCCAAAGATTTTTAAGCCAATCCTCCGTAAGATTTTCGCTACCAATACAAAAAGGCGCAGAGGAAAGCAAAGTGGAAATCAAATCATCATCAAGCGGCACCAGAGTTTTTTCCCGGCTCAACTCAATTCCATCAAATTTCAAAAGCCCATCAAAAAAAGTCGCCGCAATCCTGTAAAGAAAAAGCCCGCAGTCATCAAAAGCAGGTCTTTCGCCTGCCCCTGCATTGTAAAGCGCCGTCACCGGGTCCGCTGTAAATTCCCCTTTATAAGAAGCATCGTCCACCGCAAAAAGCGTCGGCGTAATCCTAAAGTTCAACCGAGATTTTTTCGTATTTGCCATATTGGGATTTTAGCAGAAATTGGTGGAAGTTT
>CAVHTI010000127.1:0-5093 GCA_963638805.1 Anaerobutyricum sp. | reverse complement strand
GTACGTAAGCGACCTGGTATGTATATTGGTTCTACAGGTCCTAAAGGTCTTCATCATCTTGTATATGAAACTGTTGATAACTGTATTGATGAAGCAATGGCAGGGTTTTGTGATAAGATTGTTGTAACTCTTGAAAAAAATGATGTTGTAAGAGTTGAAGATAATGGTCGTGGAATTCCAACGGAAATGCATCCTACGGAACATATCAGTGCCCTTGAACTTGTTTTAACAAAACTTCACGCCGGTGGTAAATTTGATAAAAATTCCTATAAAGTTTCAGGTGGTTTGCACGGTGTTGGTGTTTCTTGTGTAAACGCTCTTTCTGATTGGCTTGAAGCTACTATAAAACGAAACGGTCATATTTATCGTCAAAGATACGAAAAAGGAATTCCTGTTACAAAAGTTGAACAAATTGGTGATTCTGATGAACACGGAACAACAATCAGATGGAAGGCCGATGCTTCTATTTTTACGGTAACAACAACTTATGACTGGGATGTTCTTATTCAGCGTCTTAAAGAACTTGCATTTTTGAATAGTGGAATTGTAATTATTTTCCGTGATGAGCGTCTTGAAAATGTAAAAGAAGAAGTTATCAAATACGAAGGCGGAATTGTTCATTATGTAACGGAACTTAATTCCAAAAGTAAAATAAAATATCCCGAAAATCCAATTTATATTACTGGCGAAAAAGATAGCGTAGTTACTGAACTTGCTTTTCAGTACAACGAAACTTATTCAGAAAATATTCATACTTATGTAAACGATATTAGAACTGGTGATGGTGGTACCCATCTTGATGGTTTTAAATCTGCATTGCTTTGGGTTTTAAATAAGGCACTTGATTCAAATGAAAAGCTCAAGAAAAAAATGCCTGTAAAAGAAGGCAAATTAGACCCTAACGAAGATAAATATGAAAAACTTACTGGCGATGATGTTCGTGCCGGACTTGTTGCCGTACTTTCAATGAAAGTTCCAGAACCGGAATTTGTAGGTCAGACAAAAGATAAACTTGGAAATCCTGAAGTAAGAGGAATTGTAGACAGCCTTGTAAAAGAAAAACTGACAATCTTCTTTGAACAAAATCCTGCCGTTTTGGAAAAAGTTCTTGAAAAATCAATTGGCGAAGCAACTGCACGTGTTGCGGCCAGAAAAGCAAAAGAAGCTTCAAGAAAAAAATCAGGAATTGCAGGTTTTACAAGACCAGAAAAACTTTCTGACTGTTCAATAAAAGATAATCCTGAAATTTGTGAAGTTTACATCGTCGAAGGTGATTCTGCCGGCGGTTCCGCAAAAAAGGGACGCGATTCTAAAACTCAGGCAATTCTTCCGCTTTGGGGAAAAATGCTCAATGTTGAAAAAGTTGACGCTTCAAAAGTTATAGGAAACGATAAACTTCTTCCTGTAATACAAACATTGGGAACCGGAATTGGAAAAGAATTTAACATTGAAAAACTCCGTTACCACAAAATTATTGTTATGGCGGATGCCGATGTTGACGGTTCTCATATCAGAACTTTGCTTTTGACTTTCTTTTTCAGATATATGCCGGAATTAATTGAAAAAGGCTATGTTTATCTTGCTATGCCACCGCTTTTTAAAGTTCAGCTTGGTAAAAAAGATCCTGTTTATTGTTATTCAGAACAGGAAAGAGACGAAGCTCTTGCTGCACTTGGCGAAAATCGTGCAAAGGCAGATGTTCAGCGTTATAAAGGTCTTGGTGAAATGGACGGTAAACAACTTTGGGAAACAACAATGGATCCTGCTCATAGAAAAATGAGAGTTGTTACAATTCCTGATGCAGAAGCTGCAGACAAAATTTTTACGGTTTGTATGGGCGAAGAAGTTGAACCTAGACGTGAATTTATTGAATCAAATTCAAGTTATGCAAATCTGGATATTTAGAAAAAAGGAAATTATTAAATGTTAGAAGAAATAAAAACAGAAGCTGGCGGAACAGTTATAAAAATTCCAATTGAAGATGAAGTAAAACAGGCCTACATTGATTATTCAATGTCAGTAATTGTTCAGCGTGCATTGCCTGATGTTCGTGACGGTTTAAAACCTGTTCACCGAAGAATTATGTATGCAATGGACACTCTTCATCTTGCATCAGGCGGAAAAACTAAAAAATGTGCCACAATCGTTGGTGAAGTATTGGGACATTACCATCCGCACGGAGATGCTTCGGTTTACGATGCTCTTGTTCGTCTTGGACAGGATTTTTCTCAACGATACACAACAGTAACGCCTCAGGGAAACTTTGGTACAATCGGTGGTGACCCTCCAGCCGCTTACCGATACACAGAAGCTAAAATGTCAAAAATCACAGAAGAAATGGTTGCTGACATTAGTAAAAATACCGTTGATATGTCCCGCAACTTTGATGATACAACGGACGAACCTTCAGTTTTGCCGGCAAAATTTCCGTTTCTTCTTTGTAATGGTACAACAGGAATTGCGGTTGGTATGGCAACGAATATGCCAACTCACAATTTGCGCGAAGTTGCAGCAGCAATTTCTGCCTATATTGATAATCCTGAAATTTCAATTGATGAACTGATGCATTACATAAAAGGTCCGGATTTTCCAACGGGCGGTATTATTTATGGAACATCAGGAATCAAAAAAGCCTATAAAACTGGACGAGGTAAAATTGTAATCCGCTCTAAGTTTAAAATCGAAACTGATAAGCGCGGCAAGGAATATATAGTTTTCACGGAAGTTCCTTACGGCGTGAACACTACAAACATCATAAAACGAATCAACGAACTTAAAGACGAAAAAGTTATTGAAGGCATTGCTGATGCAAACGATGAAACTTCAGACCTCGTAGGAATGCGCCTTGTTGTTGAATTGAAAAAAAATGCAATAACAAAAATCGTTTTGAATCAACTTTTTGCAAAAACGGATTTGCAGTCAAATTTTGGTGTTATAAATCTTGCTTTGGTTCCTCAAGTAAAAGAAGGAGTTGCTCCAAGATATGATGAACCTGGATATTTGACTTTACCTCAGACATATTTAAAACCAGAAATTTTAAATCTAAAACAGTTGATAATGCACTTTGTAAATCATCGTGACGAAGTCATTACCCGCCGTACAATTTATGATTTAAAAATTGCAAAACACAAAATGCACATTTTGGAAGCTCTGATTATTGCAATTAACAATATTGATGAAGTTATAAAAATCATAAAAGCAAGCCGCAATACAGATGAAGCAAAACTTAATCTTGAAAAGCGCTTTAATTTTGATGATGAACAGGCACAGGCAATTGTTGATATGCGTCTTGGTCGTCTTACTCAACTGCAGATTGAAGATTTACAGAAAGAAATAAAAGAACTTCAGGCATTTATTGATTACCTCCAGGATCTTCTTGATCATCATGAGAAGATTTTAAATCTTATAAAAACAGAAACAAATGAACTTGCAGAAAAATATGGTGATGACAGACGCACCGATATTATTGCTGATGAAGTTGAACAAATTAACGTTGAAGATTTAATAAAAGACGAGGATATGGTTGTAATGATTTCTCGTCTTGGTTATATCAAACGAGTTTCTGTTGCAAAATATAAAAAACAGGGTAGGGGAGGAACTGGAAGTAACAGTGCATCTTTGCTTGAAGATGATTATGTAAAACAATTATTTATTGGTTCTACAAAAGATTATTTAATGTTTATTACAAATCTTGGAAAAGCATATTGGCTGCGACTTCATGAAATTCCTGAATCTGAAAAGACAAGCAGAGGTTCTCATATAAAGAGTTTGTTGCAGGTTGGCCCTGATGAAGAAATTACAACGATTGTAACTTTAAAACAGTTCTCTGATGATCAGTACATTTTTATGACTACGCAAAAAGGAATTGTAAAAAAAGTTCGTTCATCAGAATTCCAGAATGCAAAAACGCGCGGAATTATTGGTATAAAACTTAATGACGGTGACAAACTTATAAGCGCAATTCCAACTGATGGAAATTCAGAAGTTATGATGATTACTCGCCGAGGAAAGGCATTGAGAATTTCGGAAGAGTCAGTTCGTTCAATGGGTCGTGCAGGTGTTGGTATCAAAGGTATGAAACTTGCAGAGGGTGATGAAATTGCAGCCGCTGTAAAAATTGAACCTGATACAAATTTGATTTTGGTAACAGAAAAAGGTTACGGAAAACGAATTGAATTTGACTTGTTCTCTAACCATGGACGAGGCACTGGCGGTCAGCGCGTTTTTGGAAATACAGAAACTAAAGGTGAAATTATTGGCGCTATGACAATTAGTGATGACGATGAAATTGTTCTTATGACAAGTCAGGGAAAGACTTTAAGAATAAAATCAACAGAATTAAAATCACAAGGTCAGGGAGCTTCCGGTGTTTCTGTAGTAAAAGTTTCTGAGCCAGATTATCTGGTTGGAATTGATAAAGTACAGAAAAAAAATGATGAAAATCTATAAATCTTTATAATATAAAGATTTACAAAATTATTTTTATCTGATAAAAACTTTGGTTGACAAAATGATTTAATTATTGAATAATCAGAAAAGAGGGCGATAACTAAATTATTAGTTTTCTGGGTCACATCAGGCAAAAGGGTCAGTCTATTAAAAGGCTGGCCCTTTTTGTTTTACGTGAAACTTTATTTATCCACAAAGATATTAACATTGTGGATAACCTTGTGGATAACTCTGTGGATATGTGGATAACTTTTGTGTTTTATGTGAAACTCCGGCTGCTTGTTTGCAAAGTATTTTATGTTTTACGTGAAACGTCTTTTTATGATTACAAAGAAAAAAAAACAACGTAGTCCTGTTTCATATGAAACATAAGTGGGGTTTTGAAATTGCAATTTTTAGAGATATTTCTGGAATAATATTAAGACTAATAAAGTCGAGTAAAAACTGCATTTTTTGTTTTACGTGAAACTATGTGATTTGCCTTTTACGTAGAGAAAAATATTTTGATGAAATCTTGTTTTGGAAAAAAAATCTAAAATAAAATGTTTTACGTGAAATCTAATAAAAATGTGCCAGCGTTGTTTTACGTGAAACACGATATTTGTGAAATCAGAAGATTTTACCAGGTTGAGTTATTTTATATG
>CAVHTI010000126.1:0-5126 GCA_963638805.1 Anaerobutyricum sp. | reverse complement strand
TCGTGTTTGTTTTGATGGGACAGTTTGTGGGCGTTGAACAGCATTATTCTCAAGGCCGTGTGGATTGCGTGGTTCAGGCGGATAATTTTATTTATCTTTTTGAATTTAAACGTGATAAATCCGCGGACGAGGCATTAACCCAAATTGAAGAAAAAAATTATGCCGCGCCTTTTACCAGTGATAAACGAAAGATTTTTAAAATTGGCGTGAATTTTGATTCCAAAGAAAAAAATATTGTGGAATGGAAGGTAAAATAAACTGCGTTAGGCAATGGAGCAGCCGCGAAGGCAACTTCAGTTGCCGAAGCGGAAACCCGGAAGCACGCCATCTGCGTGCTGAGGATTTTGGAAGCGAATGCTGGAACTGCGGAACTGCCGGCCCGGCAAAGCCGGGAAACGCCCTGAAAAATATAAAAAATCTGTCAGTTTTAACTTGTTTCAGGTGAATTTTGCCGTAATTTTAAATCCGTGATAAAATAAAACCTGAGGTAAGTTTATGAAAGAAAAGTTTTTATTTTTGATGGTATTTTTGATTTGCGGGGCTCTGTCGGCGCTTGAATTGCCGGACGGGACTGAAGCAAAGGTCACAGATTTAAAGCTTACGAACGGTCGCATTACTCAGGTAATTTTGAAGGAAGATATAGAAATTGAAACGCCTGTTGGGGCAAAAAAAGTGACCGGACAAATAGATTTTTATGAAAGTGGGGCAATAAAATCGATAATTCCGGTTGATGGCGGAAAAATTGAAACTCCTGCCGGCACTTTGTCTTATTCTGGGGTGGAAATTCTCAATTTTGAAATCCCCGTAGAAAATTCTGATTTTGAGGCAACTGACGCTGATGTCACTGAATCTGCCGGCGAGGACGTTGAAATTGCCGTTTCAGAAAATTCCGCTGCAGTTGAAAATTATACCGTGCCTGTTATGCCATCTCCGTTGTTTTTTTATGAAAGCGGTTGTGTAAAAGAAATCACTTTGAACGAAGAAACAAAAATCAAGGCAAAAATCGGGGAACTTACGGTTCAGGCTGACACCGTCAAATTTTATGACAATTATAATGTAGAAACTTACAAGTTAAAAAATAATTGCAGCATGAAACTTTCCATGGGAAAACTGAAAATTTCAAACAAAGGAAATTTGAGTTTTTATGAAAGTGGCAGAATCAAATCTTTCACTTTGGCAGAAACTTGCCCGCTCGTGACAAATTCCGGAATGGTTTGTGCAAAGGCTGGCACGGAAATCAGTCTGCACGAAAATGGAAAATTAAAGACTTTCACCGCCGATGACATTTACAAAATTTCTTATGATGGCAAGGATTTTTATTGCGAGGCGGATTCTGCCGTAAGTTTTTACAAAAACGGCAAGCTGGAACAAATTACTGTCGTTAATAACGAAATTCTTTTGGGAAATTTCAATCTGGAAGTAAACATAAACGGCGCCACAATCAATTTTTATGCCGACGGAACTGCCTCTGTTGATAATATTGAGGCCGTGACCGTTAAAAATTATTCGCAAAACGCCTTTGATTGTTGCGAAATTTTTTACAAAAAAATGAATGACCACCAGGAAATCATTTTTGCGTCAAATTCCAAAACGGTCTGGAAGGGAATTTTCTTCAGTTACGATAAAAATTCTCAAAAATGCGAAAAATATGCCCTTGATTTTGCTCAAAATCCGGAATTGGCGGAAGATTACGACGACATTCAGGAAATGCTTGAAGAATTGCAGGACAGCGAAACTTTCCCCGACTATCTTAAGGTTCAGGATGGCGAAATTCAGTTTTTGACCGACGATGCCGCCAAAAAACTCTTTGATTTAGTTTCGACCAAGATTTTATAGATTTTTTTTACGGGCGTATCCCTTCGCTTCGGCTTTGCCTGCGCTACGGGTCAGTCATTTCGCAATTTCGCTGTTCGCTTCAAAGTCCTCGGCACGCAAATAGCGTGCCTGTGGGCTTCCGCTTCGTTTTTTGAAAAAAACTTCGCGGTTGCTACAATCCTTTACGCATACTAATACAGAAAATTCCAAAATTCATACAGATTTTTTCTATTTTTGCCAGAAAGTTTAACTTATTCTGAATGTCATGAAGCAAATCAAAGCAATTTATGCAAATCAGATTGGTTATTTTTGTGAAGATAAAAAATACGGCTACGTAAGTTTTGACATCTCAGATTCAAAATCAGAAAATTCCGGGGCGGACGGTACATTTTGCCTAAAAACAATTGACGGAAACGTTGTTTATAATGGGAATCTCAGCGCCCCTGTTTATGACAAAATGGCGGACGAAACAATTTCCTGTGCAGATTTTTCGGATTTTAAGTCAGAAGGAAAATTTGTACTTTGTGCCGGCGGCAAGGAAAGTTTTCCGTTTGCGCTAAATAACAAAGTTTACGACGATTTATATTATTCAATTTTGCATTATTTTACGCTTTCAAGATGCGGTTGCGAAGTTCAGGATTCTGTTTTTGGGCACAAGCCTTGTCACACAAAACCGGCAGTAGTCTATGGAACAAAAGAAAAAAAACACGTTTTGGGCGGTTGGCACGACGCCGGCGATTATGGACGTTACATAGTTGCTTCTGCCAAGACGGTTATGGATTTGCTTTTTGCTTACGAAGCGGCCGGGGATTTTTCTAGATTTGATATTTTGGACGAAATTCGTTTTGAACTTGACTGGATGTTGCAAATGCAGCGCGAGGATGGCGCCGTTTATCACAAAATCAGTTGTTATAATTTCTGCGCTTTTATTGTCCCAGAAGAAGAAACTAAAACTATAGTTCTGGCGCCAGTTTCTACGGCCGCAACTGCCGATTTTGCGGGCTGTTTGGCCTATGCTTCAAAATTTTATGAAAATCAGGATAAGGATTTTGCAGAAAAACTTTTGTCAGCGGCAAAAAAAGCTCAAGATTACCTTGATTGCCATGACGACGAAATTTATGAAAATCCGCCAAAAATCACGACCGGCTGTTACGGGGATATAAACGTAAAGGACGAAAGATATTTTGCGCTCTGCGGACTTTTTGCGGCCACTAAAGACAGAAAATATCTTGAAAAAGCAAAATCAGAACGCGAAAAAGGAAAAATTTTTGAGCCGGCAAATAAACCGTTCTGGTTCAAACCTGGCTGGCACGAAGGTTTTGGCTGGGGAATTGTTTCTGGCTACGGCAGCGAAATCCTTTTAAAAAATGCAGATTTAGTGCAGGACAAAGAATTATTAAACGAAATTAAATCAGCATTTATGGAACAGGCCGAAGAACTTACCAAAGATTCAGAAAATGAGATTTTTGGTTACTGTATTGATCGCACAATGTGGGGCAGTAACGGTGCAATTTGCGATTGTGCCCACACACTTTTTGTTGCTTCTGATATTTCCGGAAATAAAAAATACCGCGAAATTGCAAAAAAACAACTGGATTATATTTTAGGCTGCAACCCGATGAATATTTGCTACGTGACAGGCAACGGCACAAATTCTGTAAAATTCCCGCATCACAGACAAAGCGGTGCCTTGGGTTCTGCTATGCCAGGAATGCTTTCCGGCGGGCCGACGTCTGGTATGCAGGATTCCGAAGCAAAAAAATATCTAAAAGGCAAGGCGCCACTAAAGTCATTTCTTGACCTTACCGGAAGTTACAGCACAAACGAAGTTGCAATTTACTGGAATTCTGCGCTGGTACATTTGGTGGCAAGACTGCAGTGCAAGTAGAGCGGGGGGAAAGTCACGGGGGCCGGTTCATTATAAATTTTCTATTGCAGTTTTGAGGCGGACATGATCTTCTTCAGATTTGTCCCCTTTGTAATAGATTTCAACAAAGGTAATCAGATTTTTTAACTCTTCATAAATAAAAATTATTCTGATTCTAGACTGAACACCTTTTCCCGGTAATGAACGGCAGGCAAATTTCTTTACTTTATTTGAAATATACTTTTCACCGCAAAAATTCTCAATCTTTACAAAAGCAGTTGAAGGAATTTCTTTTTCATAATATGTTTCGATTGTAAATTTTTTGAAAGTTTCAAAATCAGAATCCAAAGTACGATACCGTTTTTGAAGAGCCTTAAAATCTTTATTAAATTCTGGAATTGACTTGTAATTAATCTTCTTCCTCCTGATAAGCTCTTACAGAAGTTTCTGGCGTTCTGTAAAAAACGGATTCATAGTCAAGAACTTCCCGGTCTTTAGCACCAATCCAGGGAATATCCTTGTGAGAAAAATTAGAAAGTTCCGTGGCACTTTTTGAAGCATGTTTTTCAAGTTCACAATCAATAAATTCCAGTTCCTTTGCCGAAAGTTGTTCTAAATCTGGTTCAACAAGAGGCAGATACTTTGTCATATCGTGCTGAAAATATTTAGTTTTTACTTCTTCAATCTGACCATCACTTTCCATCTGTTTAATAAGCTTTGCAAAATCCACAGGGGTCGGGCCAAAGTTATTTTTGATGTAAGAAAGCCCCATCAGTTGTTTTTCGTAAAGTTCATAAAAATCAAAATCAATAAAATACAAAAGTTTGTAAATCACTGTCTGGCCAACGTTAGGTTTAGCGCCAACTTTTGTAAGAATGTAAAGAAAAACCTGCTTAAACTTTTCAATATTATTTTCCGGAATACTTATGCGAATGTCTGTCTGTTCCGGCACAGACTCATTTTTTTGAATATCATATTCCGGCGCGGAAGGCATAGTGTTATCAATAAGACAGGAATAAGAAACATCAAAAATTCTTGCAGCCTTGCGTATAACTTCCAGTGGCATTTCAATAGTACCAGATTCATATTTTATATAAGTCTGCCGGCTGACATTAAGTTTTTCCGCCAGTTCTTCCTGCGAAAAAGAATTTTCTTCCCTGAGTTTTTTAAGTGTACTAGTCATATTTTAAATATAGGTATGAATTAAAATAATGTCAAGTTTAAAATACATTAATATGTAAAGATTTTATTACATCAAATCAAGATATAAACAGAATTTAGGTGGGGGAAAGCCTTCCCCTCGCTCCAGCCCTGCGGTCTTCCGCTACCCCTTCTAGCGGGCCTCAATCGCCGGCCCGCAACGCCCGCTTAATGGAGTTCTAAAAAACTAAAACCCCCGGCCAGTTTTGACCGAGGGCTTTTTATTCCTCCTCAAGTTTATTTG
>CAVHTI010000125.1:0-5129 GCA_963638805.1 Anaerobutyricum sp. | reverse complement strand
GTTGAAAGGCTATCTTCTTTTTCCTGGTCAAGAGTCATCTTAAAAGGTAAGCCCTGACAAATAACTACTCTGTTTAAAAAAAGTCTTACAGCAGAAGACATATCAAGTCCAAGATTATGGAATATTTCACTTGTTTCTTTTTTTAGATTTTCATCCATTCTTACCTGTAATATAGTGCTTGCCATAGTCTTGCCTCCCGCGTACTACTAATGTAGTATATAGGTGTTTTTATACTAATTCAAGGAGAATATGAACTTATGAATGATTCAGATATTTCAACAGATGATTTTTATATTTCTGCAATGAAAAATATTTTTGCAATGCAGAAGTCGGCCGAGAAAAATGGCTGCAAAAATGTAACACTTGAGGAAATAAATAAAGAAATTGAAGATTACCGGAAAAGTGTTGCTAAAAACGGAGACAGTTTACTTTCCGATTGAAGTGGCAAAATTCTCAATTCCGTTAAAAATAGAGCTTATTGTAGTACTGATTTTTGTAAATACTGAGCCTATAAAGGGCAGAAATTTTGTAAGAGCAAGTACTACCAGAAAAATAATTATTACGAATGTTAAAATCCGGCATGCTTTGTGAAATAGTGTCCAAATCATAAGTTTTCTCCATTTAATAATTTTATGAATCTATCTAAGCGTTTTTTGAATTCTATCGGGGAAACATCAAAATGCAGTGAAAGAATTGAAACAATTTTCTTTTCAAGTGTCGACTTTATTACACAGCTTTTTATTGTGCCAATGAGTGGTATTTGTTCTATTGGTTGTACAAACGAAAGGTTCAGGCAGACTTTTTTATCTTTTGAAAAGTTTCCTTCAAGGGTAGTAATTTTTGCTCCGGAAAAGGAAATGTTGTTTACGAGGCAGGGTAACTGAGTTTTATCTGAAATTAAGGTTTGTTCTGTTGTCTTGAAGTTAATGAGTTTTTGTCTTTTTTCGTCTAAGCCTATGTCGTATCTTTCTTCTTTTCTTCTGTTCCAGCCTTCTGTCTGTTCCTGGATTTTCTGTAGTTCCCTAAAGAAAGTTTCTTTTAATCTGTCTTTTGCCCATTCTTCTTCATCAATTACAACTTCATAGGTGAATGAATAAAGATTTTCCTGACTTTTCTTTGTTATTACAGAGTCAAGGTAAATAAATGAACCGTGATATTTTACTTTTAACCTTACTTTACCTTCAAGATTATCTGAATCGCAGGCAACAGACCATCTATCTTTTAGTATTTCAATAGGGCAGCACAAATAAAGATTGTCGCTTGTTACGATATACACTGTTTCAATATGAAGGTGCTGGAGTATATCTTTACTGATCTTCATGGAGTCTTTTCCTCCTTTGTATGTTTTTTTCAGTAATAAAATAGGCCTGTCGTTTTGTGCTGACTGATTTTTTTGAACAATTGACAGAATCTATATAAGAACCAATTTCAAGCCAGTACAAAGTACCGAGTGAATAAATTTCTTTTTCGTATTTTTTTTCCAGATTATAAAGTGTAAATTTCAAAAGGTCGATTTTTCGTCCTTTTGCTTTGTATAAAATCCTTACTTTTTCTTTGATGTAAGGCAATTTTCCTTCTTCAAGAGGAATACCATAGTCATTTTCTGTAAGTTCTTGAAAAATTATCGCCCGCCTAGAATTTGACGCTGAATAAAATGCAACTCCGCTACCGTTTATTTTTAACAGCGAGCCAAGTCCGTTTTCTGTATGAATATAGAAAACATCACCATTTACAAAGAGAGAATATTCTTCTTTTTCTGTTCCAGCAGGAATTTTTATTGTCAACGACATCCTGTAAAAATTATATCATAGAGTAAATAGAATAACTACCTTGTAAATATTTTTATCTTGGTTTATACTTCAAACAGACATAAATGTAAAAGGTTTATGTTTATTCTTCTTATACTTTTGGGGTTATTGAAAATATAACCAGTCATAAGTTCAATTTAAGATTGAATAAGAGTGATTGATATACCCCTCCCAAAGAGGGGTGATTTTCTTTCATAACTCCTAAAAAGGAGTTCCTATGGAATCAAATGTAAAAACTGCAAATGCAGTAAGTGTCTCAACATTTGAAGAAGCGCTTTCAAAGACTTCTTCAATGCCTCTGTATCAAAAGAGAGAAAGAACTTCTTATGATTACTTCAAGAAGCTCGGTGAATCTCTTTCTGAATCCCTCAAAGCCGGTACAAGTCCTCTTCTTCCGAATAAGGACGGTATCGTAGACTTAAAACCTGCCTACAATATCAACACAAACAAAACAGCAGAAGGTCTTACACAACTTTGTCTTCTTGAAAAACAGGCTGAACTAAAAGCTCCTACAGCAGCATTCGTAACTTACGACACTGTAAAAAAAGCTCAGGATGCCGGTGTTGAATGTAAGATTCTCAAAGGTTCAAAAGGTGTTGTCATTCCTGTTGTTGATGAAAAAGACTGGGGAAAAATTGAATTCAAGAATACTTGGTTTAATGTTTCTCAGATCGAGAATGCAGAACGTCTTGTTGATTTCTGTAAAGAAAACATGACTAAGGAATTTAACAAGAAAGTTCAGTACATCAATGAACATTATCCTGACAGTGCTTACAACAAGCCTAAAAATCCTGCTGAAAAAAACATGGCATGGGAAAGTAAGATTACGGAACCTCTTGGTCTGAATAAGGATACAAAAGAACCGTTCCAGTATATTGCTCAGGTCTTTAATGCTGTTCAGTCTGGAAGAAAACTTTATGTTTCTCCGGAGCAAGCTGCTGCCTTTAAGGAAAAGGCTGTTCAGCTTTTAAGTGCTGAATATGAACCAGGAAAACTTGATGTTGCTGCAATCAAAAAGATTACTAATTCTGCGGAAAATCTTTATCTAAAGAATAAAAAACATCTTCAGGAATACAGCAAAAATCAAAGTCAGGAACACAAAAAGACTTTTGAAAAAAAGCCTCGTTCTCGCTCAACTGGTTACGAAAGAAGTTATTAATAATTTTTTACAGTATAAGAGTAAATAAAATAATTACTTTTATACTGTATTACACAAGGAGTTTTTATGTCTTTGCAAAATACTGAAATAAAAACCTACGCCTACAATGTTCTGCTTGAAGACATTTACAGGGAAATTAATTCTCTTGCCGCTGAAAATGTAAAGAACAATACAGTTCCTTATGTTAAGGATAATCCGCTTCCTCAGGATATGAATATTGTAAACGGTCATCACCTTGCAGACATCAATAAAGTTCAGCTTGAACTGAAGGCTGCAAAGATTGGTGCAAAGTCTCTTAAATGGATTTATGGTGCTGATGCAGCACTTTTGGGTCTTGAATTAAAATCAAAGGAAAATAGCCCAGCTGAATTTCAAAAGGCGAGGGAAAATTCTAAAGGATATGATTCAAAACCTATTATTGTTCTTGCAAATGTAAGAAGAGACCTTGCAGGAATTGGAAACAGGGCAACAAATGTTGCAGATATTGCCCAGGAAGGAATCAAGACAAACGCTCAGACGGCTTATCTTTTAGACCAGTTTACAGAAAAATCAATAAGTCGTGCCTTGAAAATGAATCACATTGAAGAGTCTATCGGTGTTCTTGGAAACGAGGCTGCAAGAAAGCAGAAGTCTATCCTTGCAAAGAACATGCTTAAAAATATTTCTGAATATGATTCAGGAATTAAGGAAAGTGACCTTCGTGAAGAAAAGAGAAAAAACATTGCTAGAAACTGTAAAAGTGAAAAGATTCTCGGTGAAGTAAAAAATACTTTTATGAAAGCCACCGGAAAATATGATAATTCACAAAAAGCAATTTTCAGCATTTTAAATAATTATTATGTAAAGCAGGAAACAGGACTTCAGATGGGAAAAACGCTGTCTCCCGAAAAAAAAGAACTTTTTATCAAAATGTTTGACGAATGTTCAAAATCTGATTCACCGCGTTTGGCTCAGGTTTTAAGTGAAAGTTTTTTCTACTCAGAACGTCTTACTCACTACGATTTTTCTTACGACCGCATTTACAGAGAAAGTGAACTCCAATCAAAACTTCGTATTACGGCTCCTAATGCTGCTAAGTTTGAAAAAGATATTGGTGGTATCAATTCTCTTGCAGATGAAAAAGTTGCAAAACGTCTTAGAGAAAGAGACCGTGAAATGCAGATAAATCGCGCACCAAGATTAAGGGGAATGTAATTATGAATGCTTATATCGCAATGGAAAAATATATTCTGGAAGAAGAAAAGTTGTGTGGCGTTGGAGTTCCTGTTTCATTGAACGAAAACGTTGCAATGTATGAAAGTTCCCGGAAGAAAAATGTTGAATCCTACAATAACTGGATGCTCATTAACATTCCGGGAAAAGACTTTTTTCTTGATATTGAAAAGCCTGTAAGGGAACAGAGTGATGACATTCTTAATGTTCTTATGAACAGAGATTTTCTTAATGCACTTTTCATTCATGAGGCAAGAAGACTTCTTAATTCTATGGGAGGCCAGCTTGAAGGAAAAAATGTAAAAGAAGAAAGCAACAGACTTTTTAATGAACTTGCAAGGGAAAAATATGATTTGCTCTTAAAAATTCCTTCTGGTCTTGAACTTTTTAATTTTATAAACGGAAAGTGCATAACTCACGATAAGGCTAAGTCATCTGCATTACTCTGGGATTTTGGAATTAAAGGTTGCAAATATAGTGATGATTCAGGTGAAAGATTTTTGATTTTTAATGCCAAAAAAGATATTGAACCTCTGGAATACAGAAGCAAAATTCTTCAGGACTCTGCCTTAAATCTTTAAAAGATAGAGTCTTTATAAAAAAGGGAAGAATAAACTATGGAACCTAAAAAGATTTATCTCTCAGGAAAAATTACCGGTGATGACAACTATGCTGAAACCTTTGAAAACAAAGCAGCAGAACTTACAGAGCAGGGTGCTTTAGTCTTTAACCCTGCTGTTCACCCTAATATGTTTACTCACGGTCAGTTTATGGAACTTGACCTTTTGGCACTTTCTTTTTGTAATTCAATCTACATGATGAAAAACTGGCGAGATTCCAAAGGTGCAAAAATGGAATTTGAAGAAGCAAAAGTTTTAGGCTTGCCGGTTGAATTTGAAGAGCCTTTATATGCCGTTTCTAAGGTTGTAGACGGAAAGACTCTTTATTAC
>CAVHTI010000124.1:0-5139 GCA_963638805.1 Anaerobutyricum sp. | reverse complement strand
GGGTATTTTAATTTTAGGATATTTTTTATTTCAATAATGCAAAAAATCAATTCCTGCTTTATGCTGACAGAATTTTCCAGCAAAATGAGAAGATTCTGTAATTTTTCGCAATTTGATTCAAGTAAATCCTTGTCGTAAGTTTCTATGCTGAAAATAAAACTGTCTAAAATTTGTTTTTCGGTGTTTTTATCAAAAGAATTTTCAGCCTTTAACATATTTTTTTGAGTTATGCAGGCAACATTGTTTTGAAAAAAGAGATTGGCATAAAGATTTTTTGCAGTCTGATATGATTTTTTAATTCCCTGTAAGCCAGTTTCCGGATTTCCTGATGTAATAAAAGTGTTTTCAGGATTTAATTTTGCGGCGCGCTCAATACATTTTTCGGCAGCATCCTGATTTTTTGTTTTAACGACAATCAAAAGTTCATTTTCAATTTTTATGATTTTATTTTTGAAAAACGAAAAATAATTATCTAAAGATTTTTCAAACTGCGAGTAATTATATTTTTTGCAATATTCCGGAAAAACTATAATGGACTGGTAAACGGACGATTCACAGTCCAAATAAAAATCATCAGAAGGAAGCGAAAGTTCTGTGAAATCATTTTTTGAATCGCTGAGAAGACTAAGCAGAAATTTTTTGGAATAAAGTTCAGAAACTTCTTCAGTTCCCTGCTCGCGGATTTTGTTTTGATTAATTTCTTTTGCAATTTCAATTACTTTTTCTTGAAGCTGATCTTCATCAACGGGCTTTAAAAGATAGGCTTTGGCGCCGTAATTAATGGTTTTTTGGGCATATTCAAATTCAGAAAATCCCGAAAGAATTATAAAGGCCGGAAAATTAACTTTATTTTCTGAACAATATTTTTTTATTTCCGAAATAACTTCAATTCCGGTCATTCCCGGCATTTTTATATCAAGAATTACAAGGTCGGGCCTTAAATCTATAATCTGATTTACAGCGTCTTTGCCGTTGGAAGCTTCCGCGCACACTTTATAGCCCAAAGACTCCCAGTCAAGAATGCACTTTAAGCCCTGTCGGATATTCTGTTCATCGTCACAAATTAATAATTTAAGTTTTTCCATATTTTTATTATACCCTATTTATTTTCAATTTTCTGAATAATTGTGATTGTTACGGTGGTGCCTTCGCCTTGTTTACTTTGAACTGAAATTCCTGATTCATTTTTGTAATAAATTTTTATGCGGGAATTCACGTTAAAAAGTCCGATTGAAGTCGTTTCGTTTAAATCCGCGAATTTTAGTTTTTGCTGAAGTTCCATCAATTTTTCGTCAGAAATTCCTTCGCCGTTATCTTGAATCTGGATTTTTAAAATTGAATTTCCGTCAATTTCTTCCTGATTAATCAAGACATAAATAAAACCGCCGGAAAGTTTATTTTCAAGGCCGTGCACAAAACTATTTTCTACGAGTGGCTGAATAATCAACGGCAGAATTTTTATGTTTGTGACATCGCACATTGTAACAACATCATAAGTTACGCGGTCGCCAAAACGCATATTTTGAATTGTAAGATAACTTTGCACGGCATTTAATTCATCACTAAGGCAAACTGGCTGACCTTTTACGTTCAGATTATATCTTAAAAGCGAGGCCAGAAGTTTTAACATTGTGGCAACGTCCTTATCGCCGTTAGAAATGCTTTTCATGCGGATTGTTTCTATTGTGTTAAAAAGAAAGTGCGGATTTATCTGATTTGCAAGCATTTTAAAACTGATTTCGCTTTGTTCAAGGGCCAGCTGCTCTTTTTCAAGATTTTTTTGATAAACTTCGTTCACAAGATTTTTCATATTTACGGAAAGTTCATAAATTGACTGATAAATCTGCTCAAATTCATCATTGCCTTCAATTGTTGGTGCAATATCAAAATTATTGTCAATTATGTTATTAACCTGATTTTGAATCTTTTTTACGCGCGAATTAATGTAAAAACTTGTGGTAATAATCACAGAAAATGAAAGAAAAATAATCAGAAAAATAAAAACTACGCAGACAATAACGGTTGTTACGGTCGCGGTTGTAATCTGCTTTACTGGAACAATATAAATGATTTTAAAATTAAGGCTGAGAGTATTGCCGGGCTTAAAATCCACCGCGAAAATTCCCATTTTTTCGCCGCCGGCAACGGAAATTCGCTTTATGTACTTACGATCAAGATTGTAACTTATAAAATAATTTATCAGAAGATTTTGAGTTGAAGTAGGAAGTTGACCTTGCGAATTGTAAATAATATTGTATCCAAGGACAATAAAAGAATCGTAAATGGAATTTTCAAGAATGGACTGCACATATTCAGGATTTAAATTGATTTCCAACACGCCGTAAAAAGTATCTGTTTCTTTATTCCAAAGAGAGCGCACAAGACTCAAATATGATTTTTTTGAAACCGGCTCTTCTTTAAAAATCCAGATTGAGCGGCCGTAATTTTGTTTTGCTTCTGTGTACCATTTTGATTGCGCAACATTGTCCGTGACTTTTAAAATAAAACGATTATCAAGCAATGTCTGATTTTCCGTATAAATTCTATAACTTGAAACTTCCGTGTAGGACGAAAGATAATCTTCCAGAAAGCTCAAAGAACCGTAACTTTCGTAAATTTCCTGAATATTATTATATTTTTTTGTCAAAACCGACTGCAAAGTTTTATTTACATAAAGATGATCAGAAAAATTCTGAATGACATTCAACGCCTGATTAAAATTTTGTTCCGTAGTTTTTAATGAAGTTTCAATCTTGTTAATTTCACTTTTATCCATGGTCGTATAAATAAAAAGGACAAAAAACATTGAAATTACAATTACAGGAATGAGAAATATTGTAAAAAAAGTTATTGCCAGATTTTTTTTAAAGGACAACTGATAATTTAATAATCCGACAAATTTTCCTTTTTTCATCAGTGATGACTCCGATTTTTTATTTTAGGGGTGAATTTTAATGCCCGCGCGGCCCAAATTCATTTTGCCTTGCCCTTACCGGCTGAATAATTTTATTATCTTTTTCAAGAAGTTCAATAATATCCCAGTGCCAGTTTAAATCATCTGGCGGAAAAACTGGCGCAGGGTCAGGCTTTCGTTTTGAATTTTGATTTTTTACAATTTCAAAAAGTTCATCAAGAGTTTTTTGATCTGCCAGTTTTTTTAAATACGGTTCTTTTTTTTCAATCAAGAGAGATTTATCTTCCGAAAAAATATAATTTTCTTCATCAAAAGCAATCGGTTTCACAGGATTTCTGATTTTTTGACTTCTGCCACTCACGCAAGAAAAAACGCAGTCCGCAGATTTTATGTGACAATCCGTGTAAAAATCACCATATTGCGAAGAAAAAACGGCCTTAGACTCAGAATTAAAATCCATATCAGTCTGCCAGTAACGAACATTATAAATTAGATTCTGGTCGTAATTTATGTAATAACAGCCAATATTTTCGCTAACAGGCTGTTCACTTGCCAAAAGACCGCGCGTAACAATATTTCCACGGTAAAGCGAAGAATCATCTTGAGAGCGAATATAAAAATCCTGGTAAAGATTATCATTTAAAATTGCGACAGGGATTTTATTTTTCTGAAATTTTGAATATTCAAGACAAATTTCAAAGGCATTTTTTACAGAAAGCGGGATATTTTGCGCTTCAGGATAATTTTCGTAATTTTGAAAATCAATTTTTATGATTTTGGAAGATTTTTTAGAATCAGAATATTCAAAGACATTTTTATTTATTGCCTGAAAATCTAAAAAAATCTGGAGAGGGGCCTTTGTTGTGCCGGAGTTGCGCGTCCGTTTTTCTTTTTGAGAATAATTTTCGTATTCGGCGGTGCGGTCAATGTACCAGCCGTAATATTCTTTCAAAAAAATGACAATCTGAGCCTTTTGATTCTGCTGATTCTGGTCAAAAAAAACATAACGGTCTTTGCCTTCCCAAATTCCACAAAGATTCTGAGGAATTTCAGCTGCAAAACAAGAAAAAACTAACGAAAATAACAAAAAAACAAAGGCAAAAAGATTTTTCATTGCTCAGATTATCGGAATTTCTGGAAAAAATATTTAAAAGGCAGGAAAATGGGTGGGGCGTTGAACAGCATTATTCACAAGATCGTGCAGATTGCGTTGTTCCTTATGAGGAAATCCCAATATACTTCGGGATTTCCTTATTTTTTGACTACACGTCTAGTTATTCTTGTTCTGATGAGGGGCAGACTATACGAAAGCCGATGTGGCTACTACGGAGTTTTGCATAATAGCGATACTTGTGCCCTATCTTGCAGTTATCGGCAAACTCGTAACAACCACCGCAATAATAACGATAATCTGTACTATGAGAATTCCAAACCCATTCACTTACATTGCCAGACATATCAAATAGGCCGTAACCGTTGTATTGTTTTTGTGATACAGGAGATGTTTCGCCATTACTATTACTTTCGTGCCAGCCAACCTCATCCAAATCATCACTGCCAGCAAAATTATAATCTTCGCCACCGCTTGCTGCATAAGTCCATTCTTCATAAGTTGGAAGGCGGTAACCTGTGGCTGATGTATTTTGAGTTATTTCACCATTTAAAGTTTCAAATTTAAACGGTGTATAATCCCATGTACTTACATTTGTACTGCCGTTTACAGAATAAACAGGCTCAAGATTTTTTAGAAGGCTCAGTTTATTGCAAAAATAAATTGCATCGTACCAGCTAACGCTTTCTACAGGTAAATCAGCACCTTTAAAATGACTTGGATTTTCACCCATAACCGATTCAAACATTTCCTGTGTAACTTCAGTTTCGAGCATCTTAAAATCTTTACCAGGAATTTCAATCATTTCAATTTTAAGTTCTCTTTCCTTACAAAACACAGACCCCATAGTCATAACACACGCCATGACTGCAAACATAATTTTTTTCATTTTTTCCCTCCATAAGTAAAAAAATTATTTAAAAACAAAAAGACACCCCCATACGCAAAAAATGCGCACAGAAAGTGTCTTCATTTTTCTGTTAAATTAATGATGTTACGAGCAGAGCTGTTGAGCTGTTGAGCTGTTGAGCTGTTGAGCTGTTGAGCTGTTGAGCTGTTGAGCTGTTGAGCTGTTGAGCTGTTGAGCTGTTGAGCTGTTGAGCTGTTGAGCTGT
>CAVHTI010000123.1:0-5162 GCA_963638805.1 Anaerobutyricum sp. | reverse complement strand
CTGTAAAACTTTTTGTCATTATTAATCACAGGCACAAAAAAATTATCCTTATTATTTCTGTGACTTTTTTCGTTTAGGATTTTTCCTTTTATAAAATCATTTTTATTTAGAAAAAATTTTCTCCCAATCTTCTCGAAAATATCATTTGAAAAATAAACAATTTTTCTAGGCGTTGGAGAAAAATAATAATCCACGTTATTTATATTTGCACTTAATTCCATATGCAAATCTTTTATTCCTGACGTTAAAAACAGTAACTGGTTTAAAAAATCAAGAGTATCAGTAGATTCTGATTTTTTTAGGATTTTTTTTAGATGATTATATCGTCTATGCGCTATAAATTTGTTTGTTTGATTTAAAAAAGAAGCACTTGATGTTTGCAATAAATAAAAAGCAAGATCTAAATCTTCTGTAGCCTCTTTCCTTGTAATTTTTAAAGGACTTTCTCCCTGAGAATATGTAATATCAAAGTCTGATTTGTATTTCATTGTTACCTCATAACCTATAGTAGTAATTTTATTACAACCTATAGGTTATTTTTTTTATTTTCCTGAACTTCCGCTTCCTCCACTTGATGAGTTAGACTGACCATTATGAACTGGTAGGAACTCATTTCCACATGGATAAGTTGGAGATGTATCTTTTGCCCCATCTGCACACCATCCATCTCTTACACAACCCATACAGGTAGTACCTTCTCCTTTGATAAATGCTTCAGCTTCACAAATATCAGAGAATCCAAATAAATCATTAATTGTATTTTCCATTAATGACCTCCTTAAAAATTTGTTTATTTAATACATTTTTAATGTATTAATAATCTCATTTAATGATTCTTTTGTGTTTTTTGACCTATACATAAATATGAATAAAAGTATTTTCTGGAAAAAAAGATGTATATTCTCAGAACAGTCCGAAAAGTCATAATTATATTCACACAACCATCCCCAAGGACAGCAAAAACAATTATTATTATCTACTTTCGAAGTACAGCGAACTTGTTAATGTAGTGTAGATTTGGGTTAAAAAATTGGGTGGACAGTTTACTGCGAGAATTGTTCATCCTGATTTTTTCTTGAGATTTTATAAATTTAAACCGTTCTGCCGTCCCATTTCGCAGAATGTTCTCTTTCAAATTTGATTGCGGTGTCAAAATCAACTTCCGGTGAACAGTTTTTTTCAACATTCAATGCCGTTTGATGAAGTCGCCTTATACACTCGGCCTTGTCAGTGTTGTCAAGCCGCGATTTTTCTATGCTGTCTTTTAAAATTCTGATTGATTCATCATAAATTTTCAGCGGAACCGGGAACGGATGGCCGTCTTTTCCGCCGTGCGCAAAACTAAACCGTGCAGGATCCGTAAACCGCGACGGCGTGCCGTAAATTACTTCGCTTACAAGAGTCAAACTTTGCAAAGTTCGTGGCCCAAGTCCCGGCGTCAACAGTAAATCTTCAAAATTTGAGGGCTGATTTTCATAGGCCGTCGCAAGAACGCCACCCAATCGCTTTAAATCAACATCTTCCGCCAAAACTTCGTGATGGGAAGGCATTACAATATTTCTTCCCAAATTCATCGTTGTCGTGGTCGTTGCCGGCACTGGCAAAATTATCCGCGAATTTTCTTTATCATTTTGAGGATTTTCTATCAATTCCGGAAAAAGTTCACCTTGTTTCCAGTCAGTTGCCGGCTTTTCCGTGCTTTTGGTACTCACTTTTCCGCCTTGTAAAAGTATCATTTCGCTTGCGGGTTTTCCAATCTGTCGCACTTCCGTTAGTATCCGCTCTGGATTTTCCTGACTCATTTCAAGAATAGAATTTCTGGTAGTTTTTGCAGCCGTATCCGTAAGATTTATAATCGGCCCGCGATTTTCGCCAACAACCCCAGTATGAGGATTTTCTATAAATGACGGCAAATCCGCACTGCACCAGTGATAACGGCGGGCCTTTTTTTCGTTCACGTTCATTCCCTGCTGAACCACGGCCCAATGCCCCGTCTTTGTCAAAATAAAATTGTGCTGATAAAGACTAAAACCATCCTGCACCGCGTTATTATCAACTTTTGCAACTAATTTGCTGTCCCGCACAAGTTCATCACCGTTCAGACCCTCTTTCATTGCAATTTCTGTCAGTTCGGCAGGCGTCATCCGCGAATATTTACCTCTTCCACCGCAAACATAAATCCCAAGTTCCTTTGCCCGCGGGTTCAAACCTCGCTTTAAAGCATACATCACGCTCGTGGTAATCCCGGAAGAATGCCAGTCCATTCCCATTACCGCACCAAAACTCTGAAACCACAGCGGATCACTCAGACGCACAAGCACCTCGTCCGGCCCATAATTTTGAACTAAAGATTCCACAATCAAAGACCCCATGACCATCATACGGTCAGCAAGCCAGCGCGGAACGGTTCCGGTATGTAAAGGTAAATCTGCGTGTCCTGAATTTCTTGGCATATTTTTATACTAGCACAAAACTTTTTTTTTGACTTTTTATTCTCGCCAAAGATTTTTTCCATTATACTAAAGCCATGTTAAACGAAGTTGAATTATCCAAAAAAACAATTTTTTCATTTGAAATTTTCCCGCCAAAAAAAACAATGCCCATCGACACAATTTTTTCTACCCTCGATGAGCTTAAAGACCTAAAACCAGATTTTATTTCCGTAACTTTTGGTGCCGGCGGAAGTGAAAACTGCGACAACGCACTTGCAATCGCAAAACGTGTCAAAGATGAATGTAAAGTCGAATCAATCATTCATATGCCGTGCATCAATATGACAAAATCTGACGCGCAATTCTGTCTTGAACAGTTCCAAAAAGCCGGAATTGACAATATTCTTGCCCTCCGCGGCGATAGGGTAGAAGGCAAAGAACCTTGTTTTGATTTTCCGCACGCCAGCGACCTCATTCATTTTATAAAAGACTTTGATTCAAAAAGAACAGACGGTAAAAATTTCAAAATTCTTGGCGCGTGCTATCCGGAACTTCACCCGCAGTCAGCCACCGTTTACGACGACATTGAAAATCTAAAAAAGAAAGTTGATTCTGGTGCAAGTCATCTTTTGTCTCAGCTTTTCTTTGATAACGAAAAATTCTACCGTTTTCAGGAACGTTGCCAGATTAAAGGCATTAACGTCCCAATTGAAGCCGGAATTATGCCCGCCACAAATAAAAAATCTATCGAACGTATGGTCAGCATGACAAACGCCGTTCTTCCAAAAAAATTCACAGATATGATGAACCGCTATGCCGACCACCCCGATGCCATCCGCGACGCCGGAATTGCCTATGCCATCGACCAGATTGTGGACCTTGTAACCCACGGTGTTCAAGGCATTCACCTTTACACAATGAACAATCCGCACGTTGCAAGAAAAATCTACGAAGCAACAAAAAGCCTTTTTGAAGTTCCACCAATCATTCATTAATTTTCTGGGTGTTCCCTGCCTACGTCAGGTCGCTATGTTCCGTGTTCCGCATTCGCTCCAGCCTCCGCACTCGGCACAATCCAAAGTTAAAAAAAAACAGCCGGTGACTATTAAAAATCACCGGCCATTTTGTGCCTCGCTTGCGTGGGCCGCCTTCGGCGCACTTCACAGCGCTAACACATTCCCTTTATTTTACAATCTTAACATCAAAACAAAGCCAAGAATTTCCTGGAATTCCAGCCTGTGGAATGCCTCTTGAACCGTATGCAAGTTCTGGTGGCAAAACCATATGTCTTGTTTCGCCATATTCCATGTCTTGTACCATTTCGTCAAAACCAGGAATCATCTGTCCGGCACCGGCAACAAATTCCAAAGGCTCGTGTCCCTGCGGATGGAATCCCTTAGAAGCATCAAAAGCAGTTCCGTCAATCATATAACCAATGTATTCAGCAGTTACTTTTTTACCAGAACCAACTTTTTTGCCGTTTCCTTTTTCCAGAACCTTAAAGTAAATTCCAGAAGCAGTTTTTTCACAACCTTCAATTACCGCTTCCATCTTTTTAGCTTCACGTTCTTCGTTCAATTTTTTCTGTGCAGCAACCAGTTTGTCAAAATCAGACTGTGTAGCAGTAAATTTTTCTGCATCACTTCCGTTTCTCACAATTGTCACAGATTTAATTACATCATTCTGGCTAACAGCGTTTACAACTTTCTGACTTGCATCATCAACAACTTCGCCAAAAATTGTGTGTTTGTAATTCAACCAGTCAGTAGGCACGTGTGTAATAAAGAACTGACTTCCGTTTGTATCTGTTCCGGAATTTGCCATTGCAAGTTTTCCAGGTTTATCAAAAATAAGACCGTCAACAAATTCGTCCGGAAATTTATATCCAGGACCGCCTGTTCCATTACCTCTAGGGTCACCGCCCTGAATCATAAAATCAGCAATTACACGATGAAATTTCAAACCATCATAGAAATGTTTTCCATTTGCTGCATCCAAAGTACCTTCTGCAAGACCAACAAAATTTGTTACAGTCATCGGCACATCTTTGTAAAAAAGTTCCAATGCAATATCACCTTTATCGGTTTCAATAATTGCAAAAAGACCTTCTTTTCCTTTCAAAGAATCCATTGTTTTACTCCTTGGACTACAGGCAACACTACTAATTATTGCAAGTCCACACATAAGTTCTAAAAATATTTTCTTAGCACTTAAAATTTTCATTTTCAGCCTCTATTAAAATTGTTTTACAAACCAGTCTTTCATAGCATCAATTCTTGATGTCAATGAATTTTCAATCCGCTTTTTCAACATAGAAACTTTCATACAGTCAGCATCACTCAACAAATAAAGGCAGAGAGAATCGCCACAATCAATAACCATAAGATGAATTTTCATTTTTCCAGGTTCAATTGCAGTCACAGGCCCCCAGCCAATACCGTCAATGTTTGTAAAAACCGCATAAACTATAGAATCATTCTGATGATATTTAACTTCATAAACGTTTTTTCCAAACGAATTATCATCTTGAAAAACGTAAAGAGTTTTTCCGTCCGCATTTCCATCTGTCTGATCTGCAATTTTTGTTCTGTCCTCAGAATTATTTACCGTGTAGGCATCTTTGTACAAAATTTTTGTTTTTTTATCATTCTTTGAATAATAAGTCAGACCTTTCATTTCAGAATAGGAACGCAAAACTTTAGAAAAATCATCAGCTGTAATATCTTGAGA
>CAVHTI010000122.1:0-5259 GCA_963638805.1 Anaerobutyricum sp. | reverse complement strand
GTGCCGCTGGTGTATACAACTGTTTTTCCGCCTATCATTTTTGGACCTCCGACTTAAAGCAAATTACGTTTTTACAAATCTTCAAAAGCACAAATTAATTTGTCAATTTCTTCATTTTTTATTGCACCGATGTGGCCTACTCTGAAAACTTTGCTTGCATATTCTCCACCATTCGGGCAAATCCAGATTTTATATTCGTCTTTGATAATTTCAAAAATATGATGAGCATCAACGTCCGGATTTTTGGGACGCAAAGCGGTTACGCAATTTGAAGCATTTTTACCGTCAACAAAGATTTCAAACGGCAGATTTTTGATTTTGCCCCTGAAATATTCGGCACGGTCTTTTGCAATTTTGTTTTGATTTTTTATTCCGCCAGTTTTTTCAATATGATTAAGTTTTTCGTTCAATGCAATCAAAGTTGCCACCGCCGGAGTAAAAGGAGTTTGGCCTCGCTCTCCGTTCTTTAAATAAAGAGGGTAATTAAAATAAAGATTTTTTACGTTGATTCTTTGCGCACGCTCAATTGCCTTAGCATCCATTACGGTAAAACTCATTGATGGTGGCAAGGCCAGTGCTTTTTGACTTCCGGTGATAGCAGCATTCACGTGCATTTTTTTCATTGAAAATTCGTCTGCCATAAAACCGCTGACTGCATCAACAAAAAGAAAAATATTATTTCGCTGGCAAAAATCGCCAATTATCTGCATGTCATACAAAACTCCGCTTGAAGTTTCGCAAAGCTGGACTAAAAATCCCGTATAACCTTGATTTTCAAACGCTGCGAGGTCTGATTCTTTTAGAGCCTTTCCAAATTCAAGTTTAATTTCCGTAAAAGGAATTTCGTGAATCTGGCACAGTTCAACCAAGCGCGCGCCAAAACTTCCGCCGTTCACCACAAGAACATTGTCTGATGAATCAAAAAAGTTCATCACGCCGCCTTCCATGCTGGCAGTTCCACTACCGGTCATAAAAATTACACGGGATTTTTCAGGTGCGTCAAAAAATTTACACAAAAGCGCTTCATTTTCTTTCATCAAAGCAGAAAATTCTTCTGTCCTGAAATATGGAATATTTTGCGCGGTAATTTTTTTTGTTTCTTCGTCCATTTGAACTGGACCAACGGTAAAATTAAGCATTTCCATTTTCACCCTCTTCACCTTTAATTATTTCTGCATGCTTTTGAACCAGATAATCCACAACACTTTTTGCAGACTGTCCTACATTTTCCCAACATTCACTTCGCACTTTGTCGCGGCCTTCACTTAAAGTTTGACTCGTGAGCGCATTTTTAATTACGGTCTCAAGATTGTCAAAATCTTCTTCTTTCAGTTGAATTCCGATTTCAGTTAAAACTTTTTCGCCCCAGCGTGGCTCGCTCAACCAGTCAGCGTCGTAAGGCAAAGTTTCAAAATGAGTGTCTGCATAAATTACTGGTTTATTAAAAACGCAAGTGTAATCAAAAATGATTCCGGAAAAATCTGTGATTAAAATGTCAGCCTTGTTTAGCGCGTCAAAGTTGTCGTTGTCATAATTCCATTCAAAGCAGGAAAACTTTTGCGAAAGCGGCTCCAGAATATTTTTTTCTGAAACAACTGTCTGCGGATGCGGGCGGATTATCACTTTAAAATCCGTCTTTTGCATTGCAGACAAAAATTTTTCGCCATAACGGCTTAAGATTCCACTTTTGCCCCAGCTTGGCGCCACTAAGACTACAGGCTTTTCGTTTTTGCTTTCGTGAGAAACTCTGTCATATCGGGCTTTTAAATTATCAAGAACTAAAGAGCCCACAGTAACAATTTCTTTTTTTGTAATGGCCGGGCGCAAACTTTCTATTGTGAGGATTAAATCAACTTGATTTTTACCTGTCGTAAGCACTGCATCGTAATAATCAAGACCGAACATTCTGTAACCGGCAAGTTCATCAGCACTATGCGGAACGTGAACATAGCACTTTACATTTTTACTCCGCTTCCACTGGTAAACGTCCAGGTTTGGGGTCGTGGCAAGCAAAATATCTGCGTGAAGCATATTCAATTTTGCAAATGCCTTGTTGCCTTCACCGATAAATTCCGTCTTTACAAATTCATATTTTGCACTAAGGGCAGGATCGTCCGCACTCATCGTGTAAAAAACGACCGGGATTTTTCGTCTTTCAGCTTCATCGCAAATGGGTTTAAAAACATTCCAGTATCTTTTGTGATCAGAAAAAATCACGTAAGGAATATTATTTGCCGTTTCATCTTTTATTTTTTTTCCGCCAGTAAAAATAAACTGAAGTTTTATAAAAAGGGCGCGAAGTCCAAAAACAGCCGCCGTTGCAATTCCAATAAAAAGTGACAAAAGCATGCTGCCCGTGCCCGGGTCAATATACAAGAACATTATTTACTTCCTCCATTTTGCGCATTTTGATTTTCCCAATCATTTAGAGGAATCCAGTTTTCTTTTTTGTAAATGTCGCCGCTTACATGGAAGGCGTGATTTTTATTCAGTTCAAACTGCTTTGCTTCCCTAAAATGTTCCGCATTCCAGTCAACACACAAGTAAACATTTACGCCGCCATTTTTTTGCTGGACAAATTCTTTTTTTGTAAAAGGATTTATGTTTGACACAGGCAAATCTTTTTTGGCAAGGAAAAGAGTGTCCGCATTCATCATAAAATCATTGTTTGTCTGGACAGGAGTATTACTGTTAAAATCTTTTTCCATCAAAAGCGCACTGTAGAACATAATATTTTTGTCATAATCCGGACTTTGCAAATCACGGCCGTGATCAGAAACAAGAACAATGCGTGTGTTATCATAAACATCATTTTGTCTGAGGTAATCCAGCCACTTGCCAAGCTGTTTAAAGGCGGCGACATTTGCCTGATAGTGACGTGAATATTCATCATAACTTTGCATCGAAGCAATTGTTTCAAAGTCCTCTGCCAAATCAACATTCGGTTCGTGAGTAGTTTCGTTATCAATAAACGTGAAAGTATTTTTTGTGGAAGACAAATCTGTCATTTCCGGCAGGTAGTAAAGGTTCGCAAAATTATTGTAAAAAACTTTACCAACAGTTCCCAAAGTTGACTTTCGTCTGAAATCCGTGTAGTAAATTTTTCTTGTAAAAGGTGGCAGGCACTGCAAAACCGCAAAATCTATGCAGGCATTTTTACATTCTGTGTCCGCACCTTCGCCCCTTTCCTTATCAGAAAGTTTTTCTTTATAAACATCATAGTATTTTCCAATAATTTCGCTGATTTTCGCTTCCGGCACTTTATCCGCAAAAGACAAATCGCCCTTCCAGTAATAATTTGGCCACGGCGGATCTGTTACGGTAACTTCAAAACCGGCATCCGCAAAAAGTTTTGGCATAACCATGAGTGCTTCGTTGTTCTTTTCACGAAGTTTTTCGTCAGCACGAGCGTTCATATTTTCCTGATTGTATTCATAGCCACCCATTAAAGCCGGAGAACCAGTTACAGTATGAGTTGAAAAACTTAAAGTGTTCGGGTAATAAACAAATCCTGCAAACTGATTTTTGATTTCCGGGAATTCTTCAAAAATGCGCGACACAAAAGAATTTATTCCGCGGTCCAAAAAGAAAACCACGACATTTTTTTCTGTTTTGGAAAGATTATATTCCTTTTGAACACTGTCAACTTTTTGTGTAATCGCTTTATTTTGCTCATAAATTTTAAATCCGCTGTTAACTTTTGAAACTTTGTAAAATCCCAGAACACAAAGGCCAATAGAAAAAGCGCTCAAAACAGTTGCCAGGATATTTTCCTTTTTGAATTTTTTGAGCACAAGAAAAACTGCCACAAAAGCAAAAAATGCAAGGACTGACAAAAGATAAATTTTCTTACTTGTATTTAAATAAGCGTCATTTTCCACTTCAAACAAAAAGTTCAAATTGCCGTACGATGGTTTAAAAATGTAAACATTTGCCAGTGCCAGAATAAATGCCAGGAAAAATCCCAAAGACAAAAATTTCTTTACATTAGGGCCAAACATTTTGTAAATGACAATAGGCCACAAAATAAAAAATCCCGCAAAAACAAAAAATGAATTTTTTATGTAAGTAACCGGTGACGCCGTGCTTCCCAAAAATGAAAATTCGCCCACGCTGCTTGCAATGGTACTTGAAGGAATGACAAATCCGCACAAAAGTGCCAGGCCAATTCCGCTAAAAAGCAAAATCAAAAAATCGCCTTTTTTAGAATATTCAAATTTCAAAAATTTAATTTTCTGAATCAGTTTTTTTTCTAAAGGCAAAAGCGTAATAACAAGAGTTACAAAAAGTGCAACAAGCTTTTTTGAAAATTCCATATTCAGACGGAATTTAAAAAGATAAAATGTTACTACAATCAAAAGTGCGCTTATAAAAATGTGAAGAATCCTGCCAGGATGCTTCATCTTCATTACGATATTTTTTACAAGGCTGAAAAGGTTATTTAAAATCCAGTAAATTACAAGGCCACTCGGGGAATTATAAAGCAAAACCAAAAACAAAAGGGCCACAATATAAAGCTGAATCTTTTCACGAAAAACCGCATCCTTTGTGTAAATTGCGCCGGACACAAAATTAATCAGCGTCATTATGATTGGCAAAATGTGAATTGGAAAAGAGCCAATGTGCAAAAGACCGTCCGGACTTCCCAAATCCTTAAAAATCCAGAAAGACGCGCCCCGCAAAGCCTCGCAGTTACTCAAATAATGGTAAGCCGCAATAAAAAACGGAATTTCAATCAAAATGGAAAGCGAAGACCGCAAAACGTACAGGGGATGATAATTATTCTGCCTGTAGTAGGTAGAAAGCATCATAAACTGTTCGTTGCCTTTAAAAGCCTTTTTGATTCGCTTAACACGAGGCTCCAGCGCCTTAGCCGCCTTGCGCTCCTTGTCTTGAAGGGCATCCGCAACATTGTAAAGAGGCAGCGTCAGAAAGTTGATGATTAAACTGACGCCACAAACCGCGCCAATAATGCCAATGACTTGAAATTTTGAAGAAATGAATCGGAAAACAATGTCTACAATTGTTTCGATTGGCGAGATGATTAAACTATAGAGCATAGCCTAACCTCGCGGACAAAAAAAATTAGCGGTGAATCGGTGAATCGGTGAATCGGTGAATCGGTGAATCGGTGAATCGGTGAATAAGTTTATTTTTCATAAAATTTCTCGTCAATAGAATAAATCTTTATCTGAAGATAAACAATATGTAAAATTTATGTAAAATTTGGCTCTACGCAAGAGGGATTGTAGCGGCCGC
>CAVHTI010000121.1:3725-5314 GCA_963638805.1 Anaerobutyricum sp. | reverse complement strand
TCTTCCGCCTGAAGTTCTGCAAAATCAATGAACATTGTAACAAGACGGTTTAATCTGGAAATTTCTTTTTCATTTAAATAATTCTTTGCAATCGCTACATCAGATTTATAAATTTTTCCATCCGGAGAATTCTTCCAGTTTGTAAGCCCCATATGCTCTTTTGTAGAATCCGAACGATTATAAACAATTTCCGCTGCAGTATTTCCACTTACCGCATAATGAAGTTTATTCTGCACAAAAGCATAAAATTGTTTTGTTGTTTCGCTGTCTTTATCATAATCGCAACTGCACTGTTCAAAAATGTCCGTAATTTTCTGATAGGCACGACGTTCACTGGCACGAATTTCACGAATTTTTTCCAGTAAATCGTCAAAATAATCTTTTCCAAAAGATTTTCCGTTTTTTAAAAGCTTTTCATTTAAAACAAAACCTTTTGTAATATACTCTTTTAGAGTTTTTGTTGCCCATTGCCGGAATTTAGTCGCCTTTTTAGAATTTACCCTGTAACCAACGGCAATTATTGCATCAAGATTGTAAAAATCAAGCACACGCTTTACAGAACGCCCTCCCTCATTTTGAACTTGTTCCATTTTGGAACAAGTTGCATTTTCTGAAAGCTCTTCTTCCTGATAAATATTTTGAAGGTGTTTTGTTACTGCCTGACTTTTTACCCCAAAAAGTTCTGCCATTGCCTTTTGCGTAAGCCAGAACGTTTCGTCTTTGTAAATTACATTTACAACTACATCCGAATTTTCCGTCTGATATAAAATAATATTATTATTTTCCATTCGTGTTTTCCTTTATTTTCCTTCTACAAGCAGTTTTCTATCGTCAATATTTTCTAGAACTTTCATTTGCTGGATAGCGTTTTTCTGTGCATACTTTCTTCTACTCCATGGGCTTTATCATTTTTTCAATAAAGGCGATTTATAAAAACAACCGAATTCTGTGCCTTGTTTACATTACTTATTTATGATTAAATAAACTTATTGGAAATGCCTTGAACTGGCGGTTATCTCCCTAACTCAATCAGCATATGCTGAAATTTGACTATGGGAGGCAAAGTAGATACGTCTGGTCAAGGCACGCTTCGCTAAAAGCCTTGACTCAGCCGTTTAGCGGGTTCATAGGGATTATAAACCCGCTATGACGATTTACGAAATTCTTTCGTTAGCAATTAACGTTGCTATTCTGATTCTTACGGCACTCTCTTACCTTAAAGATAAGAACGAGTAAAAAAATATAGCCGCCCTCGTTTGAACCTCTAGGACGGCTATTATCTGAACTAGTGGAGATAACCCGATGTTTTAGGCATTTCCTTTTTTTAATATAGTCTGTTTTTTGCTTTACGTCAAATAAAAATGCCCTACTCCATGGGCTTTATCATTTTTTCGATAAAGGCGATTTCTTCTGGTGACAGGGAGTATTTGGCGTAGAGCTGCAAGTCAATTTGAGGGATGTTGGCAGACCAGTCTATGTCGCTTTGGGCGGTGAAGTTTTGAAGTGGGACGAAAATAAAACTATCTCTTGTTATATGAATTGATGTTAATGCCTGTAAAAGCAAAAATCTTGCAAATTTTGTAGCTATA
>CAVHTI010000121.1:0-3697 GCA_963638805.1 Anaerobutyricum sp. | reverse complement strand
TCTGCTTCTTTTTTATTATCAAATGCACCAAGTACAAGATATGTTTCTGTACAAACTTCATTTTTTTCCAAAACTTGCAAAGATGAAATGATTTGATAATCTCCATCAGCAGTTGGTTTATTACCACCAGACATTGCATAAGTAATAATAGTTTTATATTTGGTTAAAATATTTTCACGGTCAGTAACTTTACTAACAGGATAAAATCCTTTTCCTTTGCTTGAAATAAGCACAACATCGCTTTCCGCGTTCTTCGCTTGCGTACCGCGTTCGTAGCTGCGTATAGCGAAGTAGCTGTAAGATTTTATAAACTGATTTAAATTTGTCAATAGGTCACCTGAACTTTTTCTAATAATATTTATCGCATTGTTATTTCTTACAAATACATCAAATTCATCTAGTTTTCTTTCAGATAAATTTTCTTGACCATAATTTTTTACAGTACATTTTCCATTATAATTTTTATCCCATAAATAATAACAAAGTCCTCCAGCAATATTTACAGTAGGAAAACAATCTTCTGAATTTGGAAAATCAACAAGAAGTTTTAAATGATCATTATTCAACATATGTTTTCTAAAATCATCTAGTCCTTTTCCACCTGCATACCATCTTCCGGGCATAATCATAGAAATGTAATTTGGATTAAGTTTTTCAGATTCTTCTACAAAATAATTATAAACAGGCATTGCACTTGCGCCTGCTCCCCCATCCATCACCTGATACGGCGGATTTCCTACTATTGCGTCAAATGTCATATTTTCACTTCCTTGTCTGTTCCAGAAATTTGGGCTTGTTACTTTTTTGGTAAACTGTTCGCTCTTGTTTTTCAGCTGGTTTACTAAATCTTCAAAATAATGGGCGTTTACTTTGGCACCGCTAAATCCTGCAAGGGTTCGGCGGCTTATGCTTTTTGCCATTGGCGTTTTGCACAGTACAAAAATGTTTTCTGCCAGCACTTTGTTCCACAGGTCTTTTTGCATTTCCCGCGTAGGCTTCGGGCCAAGTTCCAACTTTTCGCGAGCCTTGTAAACCGAATAGGCTTCATAAAGGGCGTAAAGTCCGCTCTTGGAATTTATTTCCAAAATCTTTGTATTCTTTTTGTAAACATTCTGGCTAACATTCTTTTGTTCAACATAAAGTGGCTGGGTAACAGGGTTTTCGTATTTTTCATCATAAAACCTCCAGCCGCCAAGGCAGTCAGTCAAGTGCATATTTACAACCCGCCAGGGAGTCAAAACGGTTTCTTTATCAGGATTGCGGAAAGAATTAAAAATGGTACTTATGCGTTCAATTCGTTCTTCTATGCTAAAATTGTCCGCCGCTTTTGCCATTTCGCGGATTCTTTTGCCTGCCGCGTGAAAAATATCCGGGTCGTAATACTTTTTAAAAAGATTAAACTTTTCTTTTGTAACGCCTTCGGGCATAAACTCTTTCCAGGAAATGTCGTCTATAAGGCTTGTAAAATTATCTATGGTAAGTTCTGCCTCGTTGTCGCTGCCATCAATATTTTTATTCAGCTCTGCGCCGTAAATTAAAAGCGGCATTCGGATTGAAATTCCACGCAAAATAGAAACGGCTGCGTCGCGGTTCTTTCTGGCTTCGGCCCTTTTTGCCTTTAGGGCTTCTTCTTCCGGGGTAAGCTCGCGCTTTTCTTTCTGCTTTTTTGTGCTGTTCAGCTGTTCAAATTCTTCTTCTGTAAAACCTAAAGAATTAATGTCTATGTCGCCGGTTTTTGCCATTGCCTTTGTAGTGCCGATTATTTTTTTAAGGTCGTCAAAGGCTTTAAGTTCCACTTCGTCAAGTTTTAAAAGGTCGTTAGAGTAAAGATAGCCGTCTTCAAATCCATTTTTTACAACACGCTCAACATAAACTTTTTTAAGCTGTTCAAGCATTTTTGGCGTGTCGTATTCTATCATCTTAGAGCCTTCAAAACCGATAATCGGGCAGAAGTTTAAAAAGTCTCCTAAAATTTCGCGGTCGTTTCCGCTGGTTTCTCCTGCTTTGTGCGAAATTTTGGCTGTTTCTGCAATTACTTTTAAAGTTCTATCTGGAGCAAAATCAAAAACAAAACATTCTTCCTTTTGTTTTCCGCCTATTATTGCCGGAGTCTGCACTCGGAAAATTGTCTGCATATATGTACTTGCTGCAGTGGAATAAGTTCCAGAAAGCATAAAACAGGCTGTCCACGGCTTTACGCTTACACCAGTAGTAAGGCGACCACAACTCAAAGTGATTGTATAAGTTTCTTCCGGATGACTTCCCATTGCCTTTTCTACAGCTTTTAAAGCGTCGCTTGAATCAACTTCTTCGTCGCCATCACCCGCAACATTTACAATTTCAAACTGACTGAAAACCGGATGCTGCTGCAAAAGACGACTCAAAGCCCTCGCCTCTTTTACTCCCGGAATCATCCAAAGTGAATGGCGGAAATTTTCGCGGTATTCTTTTGTAGAAAAAGGATAATTTGAATCTTTATCCTCTTTTGTAAGAAGATTTAAAAACTGATTTACATTTTTTTCGTGAACAAAAGTGCCGTCCTCGTCTACCCTAAAAAATTCCCTAAAGTTAAATGCAATATCCGCGTCGGCATAATCGGGATAAAGTTTTCCAAGATTGTAAGTAAAAATATTTAATCGCGGAAGGCAGGCGTAAGGATTCGGATCGCCCTGGTGTAAAAGTTCCCAATCGGCTTTTGCCTTTTGTTCCATTACATAATCCCAGGTGTAAATTTCCTCTTCCTTAAAATCTTCCATCAAATTAAAAGGCGTTCCCGAAAGATGAAGAACTTTTGTGGCTTTTTTGCGACAAAGAGAAATTACATTTTTTCCAAGTTCAGTTTGAGTTCCTTCATGGGCTTCGTCAATAATTATAAAATCCCAGTTGATATTAAAAATTTCTTCGTTTTTGTCAAACTTTCCGCCAACAATTTCTGAACCGCGCATATCCTGAATGGAAGCAAAATAAATAAAGTGAAAGTCCTTCATTCCGTTTTTGCTTGCAGATTTTAATTTTTCGTAAAAGGATTTTTCTTCGCTTAAAGAGCCGCCGTTTTTTTTGGAACAATATTCAAAATCGTTCCTGTCGTAGAAAATTTTTTGATAATCTTCAAACCAGCCTTTATCAACAACCGGGCGATGAGTCAAAATAAGGGTGCGGTTAAAATTCATTTCTTTGATAACTTGCAGGGCAGTCAAAGTTTTTCCAAAACGCATTTTTGCATTCCAGAGCATTTGTCCACTTGAAGATTTTTTTGTAAACTGCTTAATCGTTCTGTCGATAGCGTCCTGCTGTTCCGGACGGAAAATTACAGGGCTTTGATCTTTTGTGATTTCGCTTGCATTTAAAGAAGTCCTACCCTCTTTTGCCGCCGCAATTGATTTTTTTACAGTTTCTAAATCAGTATAAAACCATTCGTTTGCCTTGTGTCCGTCTTTGTCAGTTTCAAAAAACTTCTGTTTTATGCCAGAGCGTTTTAAAATATTGTGGATTTCATGGTCTTGAAAAACTTTTAAATCTTTTTTGTCCTGATATGCCGTAATTTCTGTATATAAAAGTTCAAAAGAAACGCCCGCAGTTTGTGTCTGGTGGCGAATTCTTTCTTTTGCAGCATCATTTAAAATTTTACAATTCGGCTGCAAGGCAAAATATTGAAGCCCAGCCTCCGAACAAGACGCCTCGCCTATTTTTAAAACGC
>CAVHTI010000120.1:0-5324 GCA_963638805.1 Anaerobutyricum sp. | reverse complement strand
TGAATTGAAGAAGCCGAATTCAGATTCTGCAGGAGCTTTTCACGCGGAATAATCAGTTCGTCGACTATTACTTGAATTTTATTTAGCAAAGCAGGGACTCTTTGAATTTCGTCAATAATTAAAGGCGTTTTAAAAAGATTAAAAAATTCATTTATATCATTTTGTGCGAGAGTAAAAATTTCAGGGTCTTCAAGGTTCACATATTGATAAGTTGAAAAAAACATCTTGGCAAGTGTAGTTTTGCCAGATTGACGCGGACCTAATATTGTAACGACAGGAAAATATTGAGCACAACGTTTAAGTTCTGACTCTATTTGTCTTTTTGTGTTTTGCATAATTGAAATTATAAAAAAAATGGTACAAATTTCAAGTTCAACTTTGGATTTGTGCTATTTTGGATAAAAAAATCACTAAAAGTTTCAGTAGGAATGAAAAACGGAGGCGTTGGTCGCTTCGCTCACGTTTTTCTTTGAGGGGGGCGTTGCGGGGGTGTCCCCCGCACGGTGGGTAGCGACCAACGAAGTGGGCGCGTAGGGCGGTTGCCCGCCCTCCTTTATTAAAAAAACACTACTCCAACTCAAAAGCGCCGGTGTAGAGCTGGTAATATGCGCCCTTCTGGTCAATCAGCTGCTGGTGGCTGCCGGATTCGATGATGCGGCCGTGGTCCAGAACGATGATTTCGTCGGAGTTGCGGACTGTGGAAAGGCGATGGGCAATTACAAAAACTGTGCGGCCTTTCATCAGGTTGTCCATGCCGGCCTGGACTATGGCTTCGGTTCGGGTGTCGATTGATGATGTGGCTTCGTCCAAAATCATTACTGGCGGATTTGCAACTGCGGCGCGGGCGATTGAAAGTAACTGGCGCTGGCCCTGCGAAAGGTTTACTCCGTTGCCGGTCAGCATTGTGTTGTAACCTTCTGGTAAGCGGGTGATAAAACTGTCGGCATTGGCGAGTTTTGCGGCGGCGATACATTCTTCGTCGGTGGCGTCCAGGCGGCCGTAGCGGATGTTGTCCATAACGGTTCCTGTAAAGAGGTTTACGTCCTGTAAAACGATTCCCAGCGAGCGGCGGAGGTCTGATTTGTGAATTTTGTTGATGTTTATGTTGTCGTAGCGGATTTTTCCGTCCTGGATGTCGTAAAAGCGGTTAATCAGGTTTGTGATTGTCGTTTTTCCGGCTCCTGTTGCACCAACAAAGGCAATTTTCTGGCCTGGTTTTGCGTGGATTGAAATGTCGTGCAAAACTGTTTTTTCTGGGACGTAGCCAAAATCAACGTGGTCTAAAACTACATCGCCAGTGAGTTTTGTGTATGTGACTGAACCGTCGGCAGAATGAGGATGTTTCCAGGCCCAAAGTCCTGTGATTTTTTCGGATTCTTCCACCTGGCCATTTTCGTCAATCTTTGCATTTACAAGTTTTACGTAGCCGTCGTCAGTTTCAGGCTGCTGGTCCAAAAGTTCAAATACTCGGCTGGCACCTGCCCCTGCCATTGCAATTGTTCCAACCTGCATTGAAAGCTGGTTTACTGTTTGCGAAACCTGGCGGGACATACTCAAAAATGAAATGATAATTCCTGTTGATAAAAGTCCTACCCCGGTAATTGTAAGGTTTGGAGCTTTTACAAAATAGAGAACTGCTCCCACGATGGCAACTACAACATACATAATATTTCCCAGGTTACCAAGAATTGGGCCTGTTTCGTTTCCGTAGCGGTTGGCTTTCTGGCTGTCTGTAAAAAGCTGTTCGTTCAATTTTACAAAATCTTTTTTGCTTTCTTCTTCGTGGCAGAAAACTTTTACAACTTTTAAGCCCTGCAACATTTCTTCAATAAATCCTTCTTCTTTTGCGAGGGATTTTTGCTGGGCAACCATAAAGCGGGCACTGTTACCGCCGAATTTTTTTGTGATTAAAGTCATCAGGAAAATAAAGCAGCAGACAACCAGGGTGAGCGGAATGCTAAAGCGTAACATCATCACGAACATAGAAACGATTGTCAGCGTTGACTGTATGATTGAAGGAATGCTCTGTCCAATCAACATTCGGATGGCGTCTGTATCGTTTGTGTAGGTACTCATGATGTCGCCGTGAGAATTGGTGTCAAAATATTTGATTGGCAGGGTCTGCATTTTGTTGAACATATCATCGCGAAGATCTCGCAAGGTTCCCTGAGTTACGACCGCCATAATCCTTGGGTAGATAAATGAACACACAAGCCCAACTATGTAAATGACCGCCATTGTAGCAAGAATTGTCAGCATATTTTTCCAGACTGCCTGCAAGCCGGATTCGATTCCCGGAATAATACATTCGTCAATAAGTCGCTGCATGATTACCGTTGCGACTGTGCTGGCAAGGGCACTGGCAATAATACAGATGATTACCACAATCAATGCGAAAGTGTAATTTTTGAAAAGATATTTGATAAGACGGCCAAGAGAGCCTTTTTTGCCGCGAGGTCTAGGTGGCATTTTGTCATCTGGCATTTTATCGTCTGGCATTTTTTTCATTTTATTTTCTTCCATAACTTTACCCCCTCTCCTTACTCTTCACTGCCATCAGAATTTTTAGTCTGAGTTTCATAAATCTCACTGTAGATGCCGCCTTTGGCAACAAGTTCTGCGTGAGTTCCTTCTTCCGCAATTTTTCCATCATCCAAAACAATGATATAATCTGCATCTTCAACCGAAGAAATTCTCTGGGCAATGATGATTTTTGTCGTATCAGGAATTTCTTCGCGGAAAGCCTTTCTGATTAAAGCATCAGTTTTTGTATCGACTGCCGAAGTTGAATCGTCCAAAATCAAAACTTTTGGCTTTTTCAAAAGTGCACGTGCAATACAAAGACGCTGTTTCTGACCGCCGGAAACGTTTGTTCCGCCCGCTTCAATGTAAGTGTCATATTTTTGAGGCAGGCCCTGGATAAATTCATCAGCCTGGGCAAGTTTACAAACCCGCATCAATTCTTCGTCACTGGCATTTTTATTTCCCCAGCGAAGATTTTCCTTAATCGTACCAGAAAAAAGTACGTTTTTTTGCAAAACAACGGCCACCTCGTTACGAAGTGAATCCAAATCATACTTTCTGACGTCCTGACCACCAACCATAACGCTACCTTCCGTCACATCATAAAGTCGGGAAATCAGCTGAATGAGGGTCGTTTTAGAAGCACCAGTTCCGCCAATAATTCCAAGGGTCGAACCAGAAGGGATTTTCAAATTGACATCGGACAAGGCAAATTTCTGACTTTCCTTTTTGTATTTAAAACTTACGTTATCAAAAAGGATTTCGCCGTTTTCAACTTTTGTAAGGCCATTTTCCGGAGATTTCAGCGAAGAATCGTGTTCCAAAACTTCAGCAATACGGTTTGCACTTTCTTCGGCCATGCTTGTCATCACAAGAATAAAAGAAAGCATCATGAGCGAAGACAAAATCTGCACGCCGTAGTTGATGAGGGACGAAAGCTGGCCGGTTGTCAAATCCACGCCGGCAGTATTGATAATCATCTTTGCACCAAAAAAACTTACACAGAAAATTGCAGCGTAAATACAAAGCATCATGATTGGAGTGTTCCAGGCAAGCACTTTTTCTGCCCGGGTAAAATCCTTGCAAACTTCGGCACTGGTTTTTCCAAACTTTTTGATTTCGTAATCTTCGCGCACAAAAGATTTTACAACGCGGATACCGCTCAAATCCTCTTCAACACTGGCATTCATTGCATCATATTTTTTGAAAATCTTGCGGAAAATCGGAGTAACAACCGCATTCACCGTAAAAAGCCCTGCAGCCAAAACCGGAATAATTGCCAGGAAAATCAGCGACATTTTTACGTTGATTCTAAGACTCATCACAATCGAAAAAATCAACATAAGCGGAGTTCTTACCGCAATCCTGATAATCATCTGAAAAGCGTTCTGCACGTTGGTAACGTCGGTAGTCAGCCTAGTCACCAGCGATGCCGGCGAAAACTTATCAATATCCGAAAAAGCAAAAGACTGGACTTTAAAATACAAATCCTGTCTCAAATTTTTTGCAAAACCGCAGGAAGCCATAGCCCCAGTCCTGGCCGCAAGAGTTCCACACAAAAGTGAAAGCATAGCCAGAATAAAAAGTTCCAGCCCGCAAAGCAAAATCGGACTCATTCTTTCGCCCGTAATCGAATCAATCAAATTCGCCATCAAATAAGGAAGAATACATTCAAGTATAACTTCGCCGGTAATAAAAATTGGTGTCAGAATAGCCGGCTTTTTGTATTCCCTGACACACTTCAGTAAAGATTTTACCATTTTTCAGTCATTCTCCTATTTTTCCACTGCCTTCCGCAGATTTTTCATCATTTTTTTAGAAGCCTTTTTAAACTCCGCAATTTCTGCGTCCGGAATATCCTTTATAATCAGTTTTTCCATTTCCGAAAGCTTTTCTCCAATTTCCTCGTAAACCTCGTAAGCCTTAGCCGTAGGCACCAGCCGTTTTTTCCGCCCGTCGCCTTCAATTCCCTCACGAAGCAAAAGCCCCTTCGCCTCCAGTTTTTTAATCATTTCCGAAGCCGTCGGTGGCCTAAGGTTGAATTCCTTTTCCAAATCCTTCTGCAAAAGCGGTTCATCGGGCTTATCCCGCGTCGCCCCGACAATAAAAGAAATACAACCAGTTTCCGCCCCACTGTAAGGGTAATCCGCAAAAGTTTTATTAATCAGCCGCCTGACCATATTAGAAAGACAGCCCGTAATTCTCCCCACCGGAAAATTTTCTTCGTCGTCCAAGTTTAGCCTCCTTTTTTTCAGGATATTTTGGGCGGTCCGGCAAAAGCAGATAATTGCTAAAAAATGCTCCATGTTTTCGCATTTTTTTTAACGCAATTTCTGTTTTACCGTCGCTACGTTCCAGGTTCCGCCTTCGCTCCAGCCTCCGCACTCCGCCCGCCCTTGGCGTGCTACGCTTGCGGGGGCCACCTTCGGCGCCTTTCACATCGCTACCGCTTGACCACTAAACACTTAGTTTCCTAAGTAGTTACTTAGTTTCCTAACATTATTTATTTTCAAAAAATTTGTCAATCAAGAATTTTCGGAAAAATTTTTAAAATCTTGTTATGGAAGTTGTCACACATCTGGCAACACGTCCCCTTTATATTAAAGCCATACCAAAGAAAAACAGTCCGTTACATAGGACTAAAAGGAGGTGTGATAAAAATTACATCCGTGTAATTTTTATCACAGCAGTTTTTCCAAAACTGCGATTCAGCACCTCCTGTGCTGCCGCTAACGCGGAGTTTTATAAGGAGACCACTATGAAAACTTTGAAAAACAAAATCGCTAGTTTAAGTTTGGCTG
>CAVHTI010000119.1:0-5377 GCA_963638805.1 Anaerobutyricum sp. | reverse complement strand
TTTCAATTCTTTCTTTTAGTCTTTTTACAACAAGGTCTTTTCTCTTTTCTGACATACGGTTGTTTTGAACTAAAAGTTTTCTAGTCCACTCACCAATTCCATTTAATTTTGAAAAATCAAGATTTTGGCACTGTTCTGCTACCGGGAGCATTGCAATCTGTTCAGCCTGATTTTGAGCAAAAGGTTTTGCTTGAATGTTTTTTGAATCAAGGAAAAATTCATTTTCAAGGTCAACATCTGCAAGTCCTTCAAAAAGAGAATTTTCAGAATCAAAAATTGGTGCAAGACCTTTCCATTCAAGAGTTTCTGAATCTCTTAAAAATCCAAAGTTCCTAAAGTGTCTGTCACGGTTTGCAATTATAAAGTCAACTAAAAACATTGCATTTAAGTCTTTTTCAAAAAGTTCACGCTTTATTCCCATATTTTTGCAAGCATAAATAAAATGCTCATACAGACTCTGTTTTTCATCAGTTTTAAAAGATTCAATAATATGACTTGCATTTACAAATTCAGTTTTCTCATCTGTAAAATTTGGAGTTTCTGAATAAAATACATGTTTTTCCTGGTCTTCAAGAATTCTATATTTTGCATGAGAAATACCAAGTCTTTCAAAAATTTCAGAAGCGATAACTTCATTAAAAGCATTTTGTGGTGAAAAAACATCTCCGCCTTTTATTAAAACTCTCGTACCGTCTTTTTTTATCGCCCACTTTTTACGCTGCACACCATCAGAAGAATTGTCTGGAGAAAAAAGATTTATGTCCTTCATGTAAGCCAGCGACTTGTCATTATCAAAAAGAGCCTTACCTACAGCATCTGAAAAACTATTTTCATAGTAATTTATTTTATGCCATTCTAAATCTGCATTTTCAGGGCAAATCCAGTAATGATCTGTAAGACTTAGTCCAAGACTTTTTTTTAAAAGCTCGGTAGGAGCATTTATTTTTAATATTTTAAGACCGTTTTCAAGAAGATTACGACCTGCAGGAATTGTTCTGTGATTCCACCATTTTGTTAAAGCACTACTTACAGAAAGATTTTTGTTATTTAAAACGCCAATAGGAAGGAGCTTTTCATTAAAAACTGTTTCAACTGTTAAAATAGAACTATCTTCATTAAACGAAAAAGAGAGAACATTTATATCTTTGTGTTTTAGAGTGTAGGTCATTTTATCTTCCTCTGTCGTAGTTGTCATCACGAGATTTGTTTTTGCTTTCCCAATTTTTCAACACTTCCGGATTACGAATTATATCCGTTATCAAAATTCCCTTACTGTTCGGTAATTCTTTTCTTATTTCCCTGTAGCTTGACCGTGCATCAAAATCTCTTTGAGTAAATTTTGGATTATAAATACTACATTCTGCCTGAAAAACTTCCTTAAACTCCAGTTTTTCAAAAGATGTAAATATTATAACATCGAACACTAAATGTGTAAATTCTTTTCACTCTTTACCACTTTATAACGTTCAATATATTTGACAAACAAACTATTTTGTTTATAATATTAGACATTATGGCAAAAAAGACCGCGATTTTATCACCCTATGTTATGAAAAGTCTTAAGACAGTCGGCGAACAGATAAAACTTGCCCGCCTCCGAAGAAAACTTTCTACAGAACTTGTTGCTGAGAGAGCTGGAATAAGCCGGGGAACGCTATGGTCAATCGAAAACGGAGAACCGTCAGTTTCTTTCGGAGCCTATGTAGCCGTTTTGCAGGCATTGGGCTTAAAAGACGATGTAACGCTCCTTGCAAAAGATGATGTTTTAGGAAGAACTTATCAGGATTTAAATCTGCTACCTAAAAAAAGAGCACCTAAAACGAAAAAGGAAGATGAATAAACGTAACGCCCTCCTTTTCTTGTTTTATGACAAATTAGATGTTAAATTACAGTAAGGAACTAAAACAATATGATTTACACGATGTATCACAAAAATATACCGACAATCTCGTTCAACCTGACTGATAAAGGTTTTGTAGATAAAATCGTGTCCGTTCAAAATCGAGAGCACATTCATCCTTTTTTCTTAATTGACGGAAAAATCCCTGAAGCAGATGACTTCTACCCATTGCAGGATAAACTTGTTCGATGGATGGAAGAAAGAAATATTCCTGCAAACAGAAAAAATATTTCATCCGCTCTTACTTCACTTGGTGTAAAAACAACAGATGAACTTGCAAAAAAATGCTTTTATTTAAGTCTGACCGACCAATACTGGATTGCACCAAAAGACATTTCACTCGATTGGAACAGACTAAATTTCTTTAAAAATGATTTTTCAGAAGACGTCGGAAAGGCTCTCTTTGGAAATCTTACACAAAATCCTCAAAAGAAAATCAATTTGAGTTCTCCAGACTCAAACACTACAGGTCGACTCGTAAAAAAATGGATTATAGAAGACGGAAAAAGAGTCCTTGTAAAAGGCGGCAGCGGAACAGAACAACTAGAACCTTTTAATGAAGTTCTAGCATCGGAAATCTGTAAAAGACTCAATATAAAAGCTGTAAAATACGACTTGCTTATAGAAAACCGTAAACATTATTCAAAATGCCCGGACTTTATAAATGAAAACACGGAACTAATCACAATAGCAGAAATTTGCGATGACCTTACAGATTTTCAGGAAGACTTTGTTTCTTATGATGACTTTAAAAACCGTTGTAAACTATTAAATATAAATCTTGATGAAACAGAACTGGGCAAAATGTTCATTTTAGACTATCTTATTGCAAATGAAGACCGACACTTAAACAACTTCGGCTTTATCCGCGATGCAGACACACTTGAATATAAAGGACTTGCACCTGTTTTTGACTCAGGAACTTCAATGTTCTATTCTCTGAATGACTTTGAACTTGAAAATGAAATCGGACTTTCTGAAAAAAACATACAATGTAAGCCATTTTTCAACAGTTTTACAAAACAACTTTCTTTAATTCCTCTACAAAAGTGCCTTACAGAACTAGATTTTTCAAAACTTTCTGACATAGGAAAATTTTACAAAGAACTTCTTTCTAAAAATCAAAGAAATATTCCAGAAGAGAAAATCAATAAACTCTCAAAAGTCCTTCAAACAAGAGTTGAAATACTTAAAGAAATAAGAAGAGATAAAACCATCTCAGAAATAAACGAAACTGAACTCTTAAAAAGAATAAAAAACCGAAAACAGCAGACAAAAAGAGAATACGACTACTTAGGACGATAAAATGAATGCAAAATATGAACAGCTATTAAAAGATATTACTCAAGCTCAAAAACTCATAAACAACAAGCGCCCTTTTGATGCCCAGCAACTTCCTCAACTTAAAAAATTCTATAAGACAGAAAGTACATGGTCTTCAAATGCCATTGAAGGAAATACAATCTCACTTGGAGAAACAGGACTTATTCTTGAAAAAGGAATCACAATCCATGGTCACACATTAAATGAAATAAACGAATGTGTCGGTCACGGAGAAGCCTTTGACTACATGTTTTCAATGATTAACAATGACTCAATTACAGAAGAAAACATCAAAAAACTACATTATCTTTTTGCAAGGAATATAAAAGACATTCCATCTCCAGGCGAATACAGAAATGTAAGCAAAACCTATGTCTACATTACAGGCAGCAACTATCCATGTCCTGACTATGATAAAGTGCCGGAACTTATGGCAGAACTTGTAGACTGGTCTAATTCTGTAAAAAATGACTTGCACCCAGTTGAAAGAGCGGCAGAATTTCACAGAAAATTTGTATACATTCATCCTTTTCCAGATGGAAACGGCAGAGTTGCCCGCCTTATGATGAATATGATTTTACTACAGGAACACTACATGCCTGTTCTCATTTCACCAAAAATCCGGTCAACATACATAAAGAAGCTAGAAGATGGACGGAGTTTCCCGACAGATTTTGACGAGTTCATTGCAAAGCAGGAAGCCAAACAACAGGCAAGATTCATAAAACTTTTAGGTATCGCACAAGAAGATACAAAGCAAAAGAAAAGAGAATATGACTCCAGGAGCAGATAAAATGCAAAAAACTCTCACACTATATCACGGCTCAAATCATATAATTGAAAAACCTCTTTTTGGCTATGGAAAAATCTACAATGATTATGGATTAGGTTTTTATTGCACAAAAAGCAAAGACCTTGCAAAAGAATGGGCTGCACAGGAAAATCAGGACGGATTTGTAAACGAATATACACTCAGTTTTTCAGATACAGAGCTTTCAATTTTAAATTTGAATGTAAATTGTGAATACCCTGTTCTAAACTGGCTTTATGTTTTAACACAAAATAGAACCATAAGTAATAATTTCCAACTTCTAAATACATCTATTCAATATCTGAAAGAAAATTTCTCTGTAGATTATACGAAATATGATATTTTAATTGGTTACCGGGCTGATGATTCATATTTTCAATTTGCCAGGGATTTTCTGGCAGGAACAATACCTTACAGCATTTTAAGCCAAGCAATGAAATTAGGAAAACTTGGCAATCAGGTTGTGTTAAAATCAGAAAAAGCATTTGAAAAAATACAATTTGTTTCAAGCGAAAAAGTAATTTCAAAAGAATGGTTTCCGAAAAGAAAAAATCGTGAAAACGAAGCACGAAATTCTTATCAGAATAGCAAAACGCTCCCCATCACAGCAAAAGACTTTTTCATAACAGACATAATCAGAGGAAGAATTACAGATGCAGACAAAAGAATCTTACGACAAAGAGTATCTACCAGCCGCACAAGAGAATTTGGGCTTGATGTTTGATGCAGCCATAAACCTTTTTGATGTTCCGGCAGAAAAATATATGAATCTCTTTTTGCAAAGTCCACTTTCAAAACGCTTTGGTGAAGGTGACCCCTTTGTTGTCTGGGGAAAATCAGGAATTGAAATAGCATTTGACATCTTAGGCAAAAATAGAGATGACTATTTAAAAGCATTAGAAGAAAAAGGAATAAAAGAAAGTCTTTCAGAAGAATATTGGGCTGGCTGGGCACTCGCCTACTATCAGTGGAAATCTGGTAAAAGTTTTAAGGAAATCAACGAAAAAATCCCTTTTACTTCAATAATCAATATGTATCATCCTTATCACGAAATGGACATCCTACAATTCTGTGACAGAATGGAAGAAATTTGCACTAAACAGTGAGCAACGGAAATGTGAGCTTTCTATTCTCCAGCCTTAACCTGCCACTTGCCGTTTTTGTCGGCACCAATTCGTTCAAGGAGGCCCTGCTTTTTTAGTTCAGCAATGTGCCGGCTTACTGTAGCACGCGATTTTTTCAGCGATTTTGCAATTTCATCATAGGAAATAAAAGGGTTTTCCTTTATCAACTTCAAAATCGAATTTACAGTATCATTTACAGTATCATTTACAATATCAGCT
>CAVHTI010000118.1:0-5482 GCA_963638805.1 Anaerobutyricum sp. | reverse complement strand
CATTTCTCCTATATTTTCGGCAATTTAGGCACTGTACTTTTATTGTATCAGTCCACTATCTGTTCCTGCCCAACTAAATCTTTTTCTTCATTGTCAGCACCATTTTCTTTTTTCATCAAAAGGATAGAAAGAAAATCACTTTTCAACTTAGGAAATTTTTCATAATCAATAGAAAAAAGAGTAGACAAGGAGTCATTAAAAAGATTTTGAATTTTATCCTTAAAATTTAAATTTGTAAAAGCAGTTTCAGTTATATTATTTGCTTTCTTTACAAAATAAAATGTAGCAAAAGTTTTCACAAGAGACAGAAAGTTTTCCTGGGTATAAATACTCTTTTTACTTCCAGATTTTACATTTTTATTTAATTCTTCTGATTTTTTAAAGTTTCCTATGCTGTCAATGAACTTTTCAAGTTGATTTTCATCGTCTGTAGTGAAATTAGGAAGTTTTTCGATATGATTTTCTATTATTGATTTTAGAACAAGATTATACTCCGTTGAACCAAATGTTTTAAATTTCTTTTCATCATTACAATAATACCGTAAAAAATTTTCTTTTGCTTTTTCTAGAATTTCTTCGCTAGGAGAAAATATCTTCATGGCAAATTCTGCACCAGTAGGCATACCAAAACAAATTTCAGCACCAGCCCCAAAAAGTATTCCTATTTTTTCTTCATTCATAGTATTTTCCTTTAAATAATTTAATTTCCTTGACATTAACAAAACTCGCTTCCGCACTTCCGTGCCCGCTCCGTGACTGTCCCACTACGGCTTACCGCCTACGCTTCACCGCCACTACGCAGGCACTACAGCGCTACAGCTCGTTATTCTAGTGAGGGGCAGACAAGGCGAAAGCCAAGGTTGTAGCCACGGTTGCTGGCGTAGTCGAAGTCCCGGCTGCCCACCCCGCAGCGGTTGTCGCTGCCGTGGTAGCTGCCACCGCAGTAATAGCGGACGTCGTAGTCGTCGTCGTAGGAATCCCAGACCCATTCCCAGACGTTGCCAGACATGTCATACAGACCGTAGCCGTTTGGCTTCTTTTGTGCTACTGGATGTATTTCATCACCGCTATTATCCCTATACCACCCTACTTCATTCAAATTATCACTTCCAGCATATTTATAATTTTCACCTCCTTTTGCTGCATACTGCCATTCACCATAACCTGGTAGTCTAAAGCCGTTAGCTTTTGTATTTTGCTTAATTCCACCTTTTATAGAATTATTCTGATGTGGACTATATCCCCATTTTGAAACGTCTGTTTCTCCATTAACTGAATAAACAGATTCTAATCCAAATTTTTCACTCAACTTATTACAAAAATAAATTGCATCATACCAACTCACTTTTTCTACTGGTAAATCATCACCGTTATAACGACTTGGTTTTTCTCCCATAACAGCCTTATAAAGTTTTTGTGTTACCTCTGTTTTCAGTATTGAATAATTTTTATCAGGAACGGCAATCATTTCCGTTCCGCATGAAATTAAAAATCCAAATGATTCTTCTCTTTGCTTTTTTACAACCTCTCTAGATTTTTTTTCTTCCTCGCTAAACTTCTTCTCCTCCGCCACAACTCCCTCAATCTCCCTCAAATCCTGCTCCGGCGTCATCGTCCTCACAACTTCGTTATTTAAACTACTCGTCTGCACCACCTTCCCACTAAGCGTATTTATTGCCCTCAGTTTTGTAAAATAAAACGTATATTTACTCGGCTCGTTTTCCCCTGCTGCTATGACGTTGTAATCCAGTTCAAAATACAAAATAGGATCTCCGCGAACCAAAAGAGAGGTGTACATATCCGTGTTATTAATGTACTCATCAAATTCTTTATCGCTTGCAGTCGCCATATCAGGAGCCGGCTTTCCTGCAAGGGCCTCATATTTCACGATAAAGGTATCCTGAAAAAGCAAAATCCCATCAGAATACAGCGAAAGATATGCATTCCAGCCGTTTTTATCGCCATCGTAAGTTCCGTAACTTACTTTTAACTCATCACCCATGCTACTTACAGTCTTCACAGCCGCAAGTTTTTTGTAATCAGCATCAATACTTTGTAAAAGTTCTGTCTGCTGTGTCATTGTTGACTGCTTTACACTTTCACAATCAGCAATAAATTTTGCAAGCAAAGCGTCGTAGTTAGCAAAAACTTTGTTTGCTCTTCGCTGTTTTGCAGCTTCTGTCGGTTTTCCATCTTTAAGTTCAACACTTGCCCAATTTGCTTCAAGAATTTTTATTGCCTGTTCGGCTTCATCATCTTTCATTTGATTGTGAAGTTCCACACTACGCTCTTCCACCTCCTGGCGGATTTCTACAAGGGCTTTTTTCTTACTTTCGAGCGTAGTTATAAAAGCCAAAACGCCCTGTTTTTCTGTTTTTAATTTTCTCACTTCAGCCGCCTTTGCAGCTGCATCTTTTGCCATTTGGTCACGCTGAGTTTTTAAGGCAATTGAACGTTCGTTTTCAAGTTTTTCGTCTTCTGCAGCCCTAGCCTTTTGTTCGGCAAGTTCTTCCTGACGTTTTTTTTCAGCATTCTGTTTTTCCTGTAAAAGTGCCTTTTCCGCCTCAATGCGTTTTTTATTCTGAACGGCGTTTATATCGTTGCTTGTCATCAATTTTGAAAGTTCCGCGTCATAATCACTCATCATTTTGTTGAACTGCTCTTCATTTTGCTTTGCAAGTTGCAACTGTTCATCAAGACTGAAATTTGCAGAACCGCTTGTAAGAAGATTTTTATTCAAATCCGAAAGTTTGATATTAAGTTTTTCTGAAAGTTTCAAAGTGATTTCATCAACAGCCCCTGTCGAACCATAAAGATATTCCGCCTTTGAATATTCCTTACTCGTAACAGACGCCATCTGCTCTCCGGTTGTTAAATCTGTAAAATCCGCACTGATTGTATAGCCATTTGCAGTTTTGCGGATTTTTGTAAAAAGTGCGAATTTTGCAGTTGTGATTTTTCCAAGTTCAATTGCCGTTGCTTCGTCACGACCGTCCCCCTCACTTTCCGCCTGGAGTTTTTTTAAGGCCTTTTCTGATTTAGAATCGACCACAGTCTTCATCTCAAGATATTCCTGCAAATTACTCTTTAACTTATCCTGTACCTGACCCGGAAGCCAAGCAGCTTCGGAAGCAGAAAGATTTACAGCCTCCTGATTTATAACCTGAACGGAATATTTTGCCTGGCCATAAAGAGAGACAACAACAAACAATGACAAAATCAAAACAAAAAACTTCTTCTCTCGCATTTTTTACACCTTTTATTTTCCAACCTGTAAATTCAAAGGGACTCCAAAAAATAATTTCTGGAATCCCATTAAAACTAAGCTCCTACAGTTACATCAAAAAGCTAGCCAAATCCACCGCTTCTTCAACCGCCTGTTTAGTCTCAGCTTCCTTGGCATCCATCTCCTTAGCCTTCAAGCCAGCCTTGGCAGTTTCCGCATTTGCTTTTGCAGTTTCAGCTTCAAGCCTAGCCATCTGAGCCTTGTACAAAGCTTCTTCCTCAGCCTGTTTTTCAGCATCTTTTTTATCAGCATCTTCCTTCATCTCGCTAAAAAGTGCCCCAACTTTTTTCTGAGTTTCAGTCGTCAAATCAGCCCCGCCCATAATGTCAATCAGATATTTTTTGCAGAGATTATCCCAGGTTGCTTTATCCATAGAATAAACCGTGTAATAAACAAACTGCTCGCTCTGTTCTTTTGTGCCGGCCCGAGTTGTGCGGACTTTCTGATAAAATCCAGTTTCTTCACGAAGCCCACTCATATCAGCCTTTGATTCACTTGCCGCAACATACAAAGCTTCCAGCTGACCAACGTCATTCAAGCCCTGACCTACCCGACCGATTACTTTCTGATTAAGTTCCGCTGCCTGTGAATAAGCAAAACCCGCACGACTCAAGGCCTGGGCAGTCGCCTCAGTTTTTCCAGTCGCCATACTAACTTTTACAACGCGGCTAGAATCCAGTCCCCACATCTGTTTAAAAGTGTCACTGTTTCCCCGACGCATATTTTTAAGCCAGGTTGGAGCCGCAATTTCGCCCAAAGTTCTGTCCGTCCAGTCAATCACAACGACCTTATCGACATCATCATCAATGTTAACTTTTACAGTTTTGTCTTCAGCAGGCCTTGCCTCCTGAACATTACCTGTACTTGCGCAAGAAACGAGTCCCATAGCCATAAAAGCCGCCATAACCGAAACAGTGAATGTAATTTTTTTCATTTTTATCCTCCGAATGAAAAAGTTATAATTTAAAGACGCTGGATAAATCATTTTTCACAGCATCTTCCAATTCCTTTGATAATTTTGGATAGATTTTCTTTTGTGCAGATTCCAGGCTGTAGCCCAAGGCTTTTTCGCCCGCCAAAAGTTCATACGAATAAACCGATTTTTCTTCGCCGTTCAAAATTTTCAGATTGACCGCAGGATTGATTGAAAGCGGTTCACTTCCGCTGATATTGTCTTCCACCTCGACCGCTGCAAGATAATTTGCTTCATTTTGATTTTTAACAACTTTAAATCCGCATTCAGAAAAAGCATTTGAAAGGGCTGTCGAAATTGTCCTGTTGTAATCAGAGTTTAGCTGAACATATATAGAACAATTTGCTTTTGCTTCCTCAAAAATCACCGGAATATTTGCGATTTTGTCCCTATCACCTTGATAAAAAGCCTCTTCCACAGGATTTATGATTCGCCCGTATTCCAGTTTTTCCAAAAGTTCAGTCCCGCTCGCTAAGGCTTTTTTACAAAGTCCCAGCCGCGTAAAATAATCACTTTCCTTTTCAAGATTTTTATAAAGCCCGGAAAAAGCATTCTTTTTTAGTTCAATTTGTGGTTTGTACTGAGTCCACGCGTCCGAACGATTAATAAAAACGACGCAATACCATTTTTTTTCTGATTTAAGATAATAAGGCTCGGTGTATTCCAGAGCGAAAAAATCAACCTGAGACTGAACATTCACGTCATCGACCACCAGAGTTTTTTCTTCGATAGAATCCCCGACCGTAACCGAAGTCATCGTTGTAGAAAGATTTGCATTGACGCTAGTTTTGAAATATCGCGAAAGTGCCGCCGTTGCATCATTTTTTGCCTTTTCCGCAGAATCGCCAGTTCCACGCTGAACAAGATATTCAGATGAAGGATAGACTGTCCTGTAATTTTTCACCCATTCCGGAATAGGCGCTCCAAAACCGGATGTCGACAACAAAAGGCAAAGTAAAAGCAAAATTGATTGTTTTTTCATAAAATTTCCTATAGACAAAAAAAGGCACACCCCGTACGCAAAATGCGCACAGAATGTGCCTTTATATTTCCTGATAAATCAATAACGTTAAGACAGTCTACGCCCTGAGTTGCTGAGCAGTTGAGCAGTTGAGCAGTTGAGCAGTTGAGCAGTTGAGCAGTTGAGCAGTTGAGCAGTTGAGCAGTTGAGCAGTTGAGCAGTTGAGCTTAGCAACTACTGAATTTCGTGTCAATAACATATA
>CAVHTI010000117.1:3097-5674 GCA_963638805.1 Anaerobutyricum sp. | reverse complement strand
CACTCAGGATATAGAAGCTCTTTACATTCTGTCCTTCCTTAATTGCAGGAATAGTCCTTGGACTTACTTCATTTACAATATCAATTCTACTTATATCTGCATCAAATTTTGATATTTGTGAAGCTGTAAGCTGAAACTTTCTGTAAATCTGAGATTTAGGAAGTATCTTATGTAATTGTGTTACTTCAGGTAAATTAAGCATTTTCTTTTAAAACCCCATCTTTTACCACCAAAAAGCAAATCAATTCAAAGTCATCCAGTCCTTTTATCTGACCATGTTTAAAATCAACCGATTCCCCACTGAGAAAAGAATCAATATCGCTTTCATCTTTCACTTCTATTATTGAAGAAATTGAGTCTCCCAGAAGTTTATTAAAAGCCTTCATATTTCTTCCGTCTTTCGTTTCTATATTAAAAGGGCGGTATACTTCTGGAATAGGTTCACTCTGACCTTTACACATAAATCGCATTTTATCCAGCATATTTTTTGGATTTAAGTGATTGCAAACGACCTGCCCATCTTCTCCTATATAAACCATATAAAAAGGATGCAGACGGTTCTGGTTATCAATATTTACGCTGTTATTTCTATTTTTAAGAACATAAATGACACCCGGAGGACAGTCCTTAACCGACTTTGTTACTGCATGCAGTCCAAAAGGAATATGATCAAGTTCTCCGTGTTCTTTTACGTATTCAAGAAGGTCCAGGCGGAATTCATTAAGACCTAAGTCCATAATGCTTACACCGCTGTTCATTTCTTCTATGTCGACTACTTCTTCCTTGAGCTTTTTAAGCTGTTCCTTTCTGTATTCAAGATCCTTCTGCTCTTCTTCCAGGATATTGTCATCTGCAGTAGCTGTCATATCAACAATCTTCATACGGGTTTCTACGCGAGATTTTAGATTGATATATTCATCAAGGGTCAGATCCGGCCAGAAGTTTACAAGCTGGATTTGTGAGTTCTTACTTCCGATACGGTCAATTCGGCCGAAACGCTGGATAATGCGTACAGGATTCCAGTGAATGTCATAGTTTATAAGATAATCGCAGTCCTGAAGGTTCTGACCTTCTGAAATACAGTCTGTAGCAATCAGTAAATCAATACTTCTTGAATCATCAGGATAAATTACGTTTTTATCTTTTGATACAGGTGAAAAATATGTAAGGACCACATTCAAGTCACACTTAAAATTTTCCAGTGTACTTTTGCCTTCTGTAGTTCCACTGATCATTGCAGAGTTAAGGCCATATTTCTGCTTGATAATTGGACTAAGATTGTCATAAATATAATCCGCCGTATCAGCAAAAGCAGAAAAAACGATTACTTTTTTATTTTCGCCATTGATTGGGTGCTCAATTTTATTGCTGATTATCTCTATAAGTTTCTGGAGTTTATAATCTTTTTCGGGAGTTATATCTTCTATAAGGGACTCAAGTCCAGAAAGAACATTCACATCCTTTCTTAAATCATCAAGCCAGGAAATATAATCCATATCGTTAAGGTCTATCTTAACTTTTTTTCCAATTGCAAAAACATCAGTCGAGTTCTGATCATCAAAATCATAATCTGCATCAAATGAAACATCTTTTAGATTGATATTTGAATCAGTCTTATGTGTTTGAAAATCTTCTACAATTTTAATAGTCTGAGCAATGTAATACTTTACGCGCTGAACTGTAAGGCGGAATGAATAAACTGAACTTTCCAAGCGTTTTAGAAGATTGATTGCCATTAAACGACGCACACCAAGTTCGCGTCCCATCTGATCAAATCCTCCTGAACCCGAATCATCAAGATCATACTTTGCACGTTTACTGGGCTGAATAAAAAGAGATGGAACATAAACTGTAAGTTTTAATTTATCAAGTTCTTCAAAAATCAGATTGTAGGTTGCATCGCTGTCTTCATGAATAAGCGGAATTTGAATAGAAATCGGCTTAAGCCTTTTTGGAAAAGTTCCAATATCTTTTGTGTCATAATATTTTTGAATGTGTTTACGTGAACGGGCAATTGTTACACTGTCAAGTACTTCAAAAAAATCAAAACTGAGCATACAAAGAAGATTTTCTGTTGTTCTGTTTTCAGAAGGAAGCTGACTCCATTTATTAAAAGCGGCCTGAGCCTGGCGGAAAATATCATCAATAGAGCCTTTTGTTTTAAGCTGTTCATCGATATTATCTGTAATTCCCTCATAAGCAAGGGCAAGCTGATTTTTCAAATCTATAAACTTGTTGTTTACAGGGGTTGCAGAAAGCATCAGGACTTTTGTCTTTACGCCCTGCTTAATAACCTTGTTCATTAACTGCATGTAGCGGTTTTCTTTTGTATTAGCATGAGTCCCATAACCATTTCTAAAGTTATGTGATTCATCAATTACAACGAGGTCATAATTTCCCCAGTTTATAAATGCAAGATCATTTCCATTAGATTCACCGGAAGTCCTGTTCAAGTCTGTATGAAAAAGCACATCATAGCGAAGTCTGTCTTCTGCAATAGGATTGTTTTTATAATTGTTCTTGTAGATATTCCAGTTATTGGCAAGTTTTTTAGGACAAAGAACTAAGACACGATTA
>CAVHTI010000117.1:0-3026 GCA_963638805.1 Anaerobutyricum sp. | reverse complement strand
GACCTACACTATCAGCTAAGATACAGCCGTTATATTTTTCAAGTTTATTTATAATTGCAAGACAGGCATCCTGCTGAAAGTTATAAAGTTTGTTCCATATCTTACTTTTCTTGAATCCGGTTGCTTCTTTTGGAAGTAGGTCTTCGCTTATATCATCAAGAAATTCCTTAAAAATATTATAAAGAGTTATGAAATAAATAAACTCAGGAGAGTTTTCGTTATAGGCAGAAGTAATATTTTCGATTACCTGATCCGTTACATCCTGCATTATTTCTTTATTCTGCCAGAACTGTTCAAACATCTGCAGAAATCCCATACTCATAGGAGCTTTCATTTTGGTAATAGCAAAGGCAGCATTATTTCCCTTTTCTACACCAAGTTCTACTGCCGTAAATTCTTTTACAGGATTATAGTTTGTCTCATCTACGTTTACAAAATTTGGCATTGACTGCTGGGTAGAATTAGACTTAAACACAGCCTTTCTTTTTATCCATTCGGCACATTCTTTTGCAATAGCCTTCTGATTTAGTTCATTACGAAGTTTTACTTCAAACTCAGTTCCATAAAGACTACGTTCGCGGTTAAGACGGGGAATATAAAACTCTCGTTTTTCTTTTTTTGCTTTATCTGTTACAAATGTTGGAGAAGTAAAAATAAACCTAAGTTCATCTATATTTTTCAGTTCACTTTGAAGTTCCTGATATGCGTAAATTGAAAAACAGGCTGCCGCAATTGAAATTTTGCTTCCAGGCTTTATTTCTTCTTTTAGGCTCTGACTTAAAGTTTTATTTACGTTATCAATAAACTCAGGTGCTGTAATTTCCATATTTTTCTATTATAACATAGACTCCATTGAATAATGGTGAAATAATCACGAAAAGACAAATATTTTTTATAGGCGAAAATTCCCCCACCCCTTATCCACACCCAGTGGAAAGCCCTTTCCACATACCCTGGAAAGCCCTATCCACACACCGTGGAAAGGCCGTAATTGGGTCTGTGGATAATGGGGTTTTTTATACATAATTAGAGCTTGGGCGATATGGCAGAGGATTTAAATCTTTCTGCACCGTATCTTTCGGCAATTGAAAACGGCAGAAGAACTGCTCCGGAAGAAATGAAAGACGCACTTTTCAGTAAGTACAGTCTTTCGGAGGAACAAAAGCTTGAGTTTGCGCGACTTGTGGCAGAATCAAGGGAAAAGGTCGAAATCGGCCTTAAGGGTATTCAGCGGGATATGCTGCCTGAATATGTAGATACCGCTGTTATGTTTGCGCACGATTTGTCGCAGATGAACAGGGAACAGCTTGCAGAAGTAAAGGAATTTCTGCAGAAGTTAAAGTCGGGTGAAAAGCCTATGTAAAAAGGAGGCCTAATGGCAGAGCAAATCAGTGTAATCGGTACGGTCATCATGATGATGATTGTGGATTTTAAGAAAATGGCAGTTGAATTTAAAAAGTTTTTTGAATTCGATTCCCTGCAAAATTTTCCGTCATTGAACATCACAGAAAACAAACTGAGTATGGCGGATGACTTTTTTGCCTTCAATGTGATTGAAGACGAAGACTGGAACTACAAGGACAGCGTTCAGGCTTACTATAAACATTCAGAAAACTGCCACGAAATCGGCATAAAAAACTCTGTTTACCAGAAAGCAAGGCACGGGGATAAGTCCGCACTTTTTTCCATTGCACACGAAATTTCGCACTGGGCTCTGATTAATTATTTTAAGATAAATCTTGGCTTAAAAGAAATGGAACAGCTTGATGAAGTTTCAAAACTCATCATCTGCAACATTCACGAAAACATGGCTGATCTGCTTACACTTTATCTTCTTTTCAGTGAAGAAGAACTTTTAAAGGCTAATTGCGCAAAGGATTTGGATTTTAGTTCATGCATGAGCGAAAATCAGTTTTCCCTTGCGCATTTTTATTGCCAGAACCACAAAGTTCTGATGGAAAATTTTATTAAAAACATTGCTCCAAAAATATCTATGGATAATGACGGAGCAAAAAGGAGGTTAGAACATGCCCAAAAGGCAAAAAAATAAGCCCTCGTTTAATTGGCGTTAAACAAAGGCTTTGCATAGATTCACTATATTGAATCAAAACTGATTATTCAAATATAGCAGAATTTATGCTCCCTGTCAAAGACATTTTTCTTAGCACCGGTGTTTAAGGACTTTCGGACTCTGGTGCAGGTTTTGGTCTTATACCGTTTTGTTACATTCGGTTTTGACAAACAAAATTTATTTACTATTAGGAGCATAGAAATATGGCAACTACAAATTTTAAAAACGCTGATAGCATTCTTAGCGTTACTTTACGAAAAAATCAGTTCAGCACTGATGAAACTTCTTTTATTGGACGTGTAACAAGAAACACTGTAACTCTTGAAAACTTAATTGCATCAATTTCTGAAAAGAACGAAGGCGTAAGCCCCTACATGATTCAACATGTGGCAAATCTTCTTGGAAACGAAATGCTCAAAGCCTGCCAAAACGGAAATGCCGTTGATGTTCTGGGAATCGGCACCATGTACATCACAGTGTCCGGAACTGTAAGCGGCGAAAATCCAGGGGAATCTAGCATCCCGGGATTCAAAATCTGCTTTACCCCAAGCACTCAGGCCCAAAAAGCAGTGGACAGTCTTAAAGTGGACAAGGTAATCATCGCAGATTCAAGCCCCTCCTTTGACAAAATCATCAATACATTCAACCAGAATGAAGAGCGCATTTTGATAAAAGGAAAAGGTGTAAAAATCACCGGCAACCGCCTTAAAATCTTTGGCGAAGATTCAGGCATTTGGTTTGCACCACTGGACGAAGAGGGAAACCTTACCAAAGATGAATCTACATGGATAGCCGTGCAAAGTGAAACAATCAGCATAAACAAGCCGAAAACTCTGGAATTTTATGTTCCAGACGACCTTAGCCAAGAAAAATACTGCATTGTTTTAAGAACCCGCTACTGTTCCGGCGACAAAGAATTAAAAACTCTTTCGAGTGCTGTAAGTAAAGCGGTTAC
>CAVHTI010000116.1:0-5765 GCA_963638805.1 Anaerobutyricum sp. | reverse complement strand
CTTCATGAAGATTTACTTTATCTTCAAAAGGGAGAATTCTTTGAAATTATCAAGGAATCAAAATCACCTGAAGAAGCTGTTGCTGAAGGTATCCGCTATCTTAATGCTTTTGGTGATGATGGATTAAAATATGGAAATCTGTATCAGAATTTAGAGCTTATGGTTGAAAAACCTTTATCTAATTCTTCTCGTATGCCAACTGGTGAAGAACTGAAGAATTATATTTCTGAAAGATACGAAGATTTCAGAAATGTCGAAAAACTTTCTGAACGTGATAATGAAGTTTTAGACTGTTACAGAAAAAATTATGATTATCTTTATAACTCTGATTATTCGGATGAAAAGGTTCAGTATAATGAAAGAATTGCCTGCTATTTCTTTGATGACATGATTAAGTCTTCTCCTTTGTTCAAGTTCTATATAAGTCATCTGGCGGAAGTTCGTAAAGACCCATTTACTTCTGACAGGGAAGAAGTTGCTGCTATTTTTGCGATTAAAGAACTTGGTCTTGATAAGGATTTGAAACTTGATATTCCTGAATATGTAACAAAGCATCTGGAGTTGAATCAGCCTATGCAGAAAATTCAAGATAATTACGCAAAGGAAATAAAGGAAAAACAGTCAACTTTTGATAATGAAATTGATGACCTTATTGCCGGAAGACTGGAAGACGGACACATATTCAATCTTGGTAAGCCAGGTGAAATTTTACAGAAATGTGGTTTTCCTGATAATCAGAGAATTGAACTTGCTGAAGCACGGTTAAGAATGAAGGCAACTCAGGGTAATCATCCTTTTGATTTAGAAGATGTAAAAGGTCTTGATAAGGCTTTACAGGAACCTGTTGGTGTTTTTGAATACGGTAATAAAGAAAAATCTCAGAATGTGATTGTAAATTTACAAAAAGACGGAAAGAACTTTCTTGTTGGTGTATTTTTCAATCAGAAACAGCGTGGATATGAAGTATCAGATATTCGTGGTCTTTTTAATCGTGATAATATTGACTGGATTCGCTGGATTCAGCAGGGAAAGATGATTTACGGAAATAAAGAAAAAATCCAAGTCCTCATTACCCAACAGCGAACTAATCTCGCTGAGGTGAATAACAAGGAAGTCCGAACTTCATCAGACTCATACTACTTGGATTCTACAGAAAATATAATGCAGAAATTTGGAGATGTCAACGATGTTTTTACTTCAGAATTCCCAAAATACGCAGAACAGAAAGAACGTTACAAGATTTACAGAGCCTTTAATCAGATTTATCAGAATCTTGAATCTGTGGAAAGGGAAGATGCTGTTATGCAGGCTGATGAATTCTACGATGCTTTAGTCAATAATGATACAAAAAAGATTGAGTTATACGAAAGCGGACTTTTGTACAACGATATTGCTGATAAGGCTAAAGAAATTCACCAGAATTTTGAAATAAAAAGAGGAAAATCTATGCAGAAGGAAAATGTCCAAGATGTCCAAGAAAACACTGAAGTCTGGAAATGGGTGGATTATGAAGACGGCAGCGGAAGCCTTAAAAATCCTGAAGGAAAGGATGTTGCCGAATATGACCTGACAACTCATGAATTCAAAGTAAATGATGGCTGGGAACAGGCTTACAGTTACGCTGGAAATAAAAGTCATCTATGGACACTTGAGGAAATAAAAGCTCATGTAGAACAAACTCTTGGAATTGCAGACAAAAATATTGTGCATGAAAAACAGCCTGGAATTGAAGAAGAGCAAATTATTGAAGAAAAAATCCAAAAGCTCTCTTCAATGCCATTGGATTTTGAACCTGTGAATAAAGATAAAGACGTTCTACCTTTTGACCTCGTTGAAAACAAAGAAAAGGGAAGAATAAACATTAAGTTTAATCCGGCTCAGAAAAATCCGTATTTTAATGACATCATTAAGGAACTTAAAATTAACGGTTGGAAATATGCGCCGTCTACTCATCAGTGGTACCCTGTAAAAATTGATGGCAGTGAAAATTTTGCTTTGAATTTACAGAAAAAATATTCGGAAAGATTAAATGATGTTAGTGTTCAGGATGAATTGAATGATTTTATTTTGCCGGTAGAAGTAAATAAAATAACTAATTCTAAAAATATTGAACTTTCGCAAAATACAAAAACTGATAAAATTCGCTATTTTGACCGTAATTATCTTGAAAATAAGGAATTTACAGAATATTTTAATAAAAATCTCGGTCTTCTAAAGAATGATGCTGTAAAAATTTCTGAAAAAGATGCAGGTATGGTCTTGAGGGCATTGAATCATCTGGATGCTGATTTTATTGAAAACAGAACTGACAGGCTTGGTCTTGATGCTGATGACAATCTTGTAATTGTTACGCGTGAAAAAGGAAATACAGATATAAGAAAAACAAATCTTAATGAGCTTCTCTTAATTGCAAAACAAATGTCTGAAAAAACTCTTGCAGATTCAAAAACGTGTCTTTCAAGATACAAAAACGAAGATTCTAAACTCGATGAAACATTTACAGGACTTTTTACAAATCTTTATGAAAGTTGCGTTGAACAAAGTACGGAAGTAAATGATTCAATGCAGAAGATTTTTGCAAGTTACTATAAAAGCCCAGAAATGGAAAAATCTATAAAATCTGCTACAAAAAATGTACCTACCACTGAACAATTACAGGTGGGCGACTTGATAGGAAAAGATACTGTCATGGATGTTTATCCTATTTCTAAAGGTGTTTATCAGGCGACTTTGAATAGAAATGTTGATAATGGAGTTAAGACAACAGGCTCTTTCTTTGTTATTGATGAAGGTGTGGCTTCTAAATTACGTCCGGAACTCCTTGAGTTTATGGAAAATCATGAAAATCGTTATGTGATTGAATCAAAATATAATGAGCCATACATCTTGAAAGAATTGATTGCTAAAAATCTTATTCCACCAAGAGATGCTGATTATGTTCAGAAACTTGATGAATTTATCACTTCTCATCCTGAAAAGTATGCAAAACTTTATCCGGTTAATTGCTATAACTTTGCTGACCGTTTAAGAAAACTTGCCGTTATTGATAAAGACCAGCACAAAAATTCCTTTACTTTAGGAAAGCAGCTTCTGTCTATGGTTGAAGATGGGGACAAAAAGAAAGTAAGCGACTGGATTATCAAACAGGGTGGGAATACTGAAGAAAATATGAAAAAACTTTTTTCAAGTTGGATTACAGGGCAGGAAATCCGGCAAAATGTTGAAAAAGAAATAAAAAAAAATAATGGCTACCCACCAAGAGGAGAATAAACAGTGAAACGAACCGAAGAAAAAGAGTATTTTGCCTACCTTGAAAAGATAATCAGGGAGCAGAAGGCTCAGAGTGCATTCTGGCATAGAGATTCTAATTCCTATGAAATGGATATTCTTATGCTGATGAATCACATTGCAAAGAAAAATCCTCATCTTGCTGACCGTATCGTAAACAATTTTATTGATACTACAAGCGTAAAAGATTATTCAAAACAGGATATTCTTGCCTTTATGGGTAAAACTGAAAAGGGGACTGTCTGCAAGTGGCGAAATGAAGAAGGTGAAGAAATCTATCTTGTTAATAACGGTGAGCACTTTTTCAAAAAATCTAAGCAGATTCTTGTTTTTGGTAACCGCATGAATAAAGGCGACTTAGAACTCTTGAAAAAATCAATGTATGGTGCCGTGTTAAAAAAAGATATTCAGAAGGTCTATGAAAAAATTGCTCGTGATGAACAGAAGAAACAAATGCAGAAAAACAGCCCTCTTTTTTCCATAATCGGCGGAACTGAAAAGCGCAAGGAAAAAATCCTCGAACATTCTGCAAGTGAGTTTGAAAAGAATTTCAAGACTCTTGTGCGTGAACAGGGCAGTCTTTGTATTCCTCGTGCAACGGCTGATACTATGCTTGCTTTTATGCCGGGAAGTGAAATTAAAAAGCTCGGGCAGGGACTTAATTCAATCGGTGTTCGTAATGATATTGAATGGGAACATCTTTTAACCAAGTGGAAAAACGAAGCCTTACATCCTGAAATTGTTCAAGAAAGAAACTATAAAAAGACTGTAAAGCCACGTACTGTAGAAATTGTTCATTCTAGGTAATTTATGTTGTTTAAGATAAATTAATGTACTAAAATAAAAGAGTAAATAAAATAACTAATAAGGAGAATAAACAGATGAGCGAAACTATTTATTTCAACGACAAGGGTACAAATTACAAAGCTGAATGGCTGGAAGAAAATTATCCTGAAAATCCTCGTGACGAAAATGTACAGACAAACCTCGGAACTATGGTTTTTGAAGAAAATCGCAGATACAACCTTGGAGATAAACAGGTAGATGGTTTTTACGGATTCTTTAAAGAGCAACTGTCCGAAAAAGATTTTCCTGTTCGTACCCAGGGCAGCATCTTTTTTGATTTTCCTGACGTAGAAGATGCTAAAAAAGACCCGCGCCTGTCATATTTCGTTACTGGCAATGAAGACTTCGGATATAAGTTTGACAAAGATTTATTTTGTGCGGAATTTAGAAAATCCATTGATTCCATTAAAGAGCGCTGCTCTGATGTTTGTGAAGAATTACATGGTTATATTCCTTTGCGCTCTGATGCGTCTTTTGAAAACCGGTATATAATTGATTTTAAAACTCCTTATGGCACTGACGATTATTCTGAAATTAAAAATGCTGTAGAAGAAGAACTTTCAAAATATGGTCTTAAAATTGCTTCTGTACATCCGGAAGAAATAAATCAACTCGAAGAACTTCATGAAAAAGAACTTTACCAGAAGTGGAAAGAAACAAAAGCCTGCGTTATTCCTTTAAGACTTTATGAACATAGCGGACTAACAGTTCATGCTTCAAGTGAGGAATATAATGTTTATGGTGAAATCGCTAATAGCGGTTTTATCTATGTTGATAAGGATAATCCTGAATTCTTAAACATGCTGAAAGGTGAAGCAAGAGATGAAAATGGCAAAGTTTATAACAAATGGACTCCTAAAACTGAAGAAGAAGCTAAAAAATGGGCAGAAGGCATTTTGAGGTCTGAAATTGAAGATTATGCTGCTTATCTTGAAGGTGATGTTCATAACATTAGGATTTCATCTTTTAATAAATCAACTATGGAATGGGAAGATATTGATGGAGAAGCTACGATTTATGGTTCTTCTCTTGAAGAAAATCTCCAGGCTCATGGTTTTGATATTTCAAATAAACTTGATAAAAATAAAGTTTTTGTTTTAGAGAATTCTGTTAATCCTGAATTCAAGGCTGCGGTCGGAAAAGAATATATTGAAGCTGTAAAAAAGGAACTTGATGATTTTGATAATAATCCTAAACTTGCTGCAAAAAGCGTTTCCAAACAATGGGCAGCAAAAGAAGATGTAAATGTTGAAGAGACGGACAGGGTAAACCGCTGGTCTCTTAAAAAGCAGGCTTTAAATGAATTTTTCAAATCTAACGGTTGCGATTCTCCCGAAAAAATCTTTTCTTTCCTTGCTGAAAAGGTTGGTGTAAAAAGGATTGAACGTAGTTTAGAACCACTGAGTATCTTTAATGAAAATCTTCACTCATATATTTCTATAATCAATAATCCTTCTCGTTCTGATAATCACGGAATTGGTAAACTTCTGCTTGTTGATGAACAAAATATGCGTATGGCTTTAATGAATTCTCCATCTTATGCAGTATTAAGAAATAGTATTTATACAAAGGTAACAACATTGCCTTCTGCAAAAAAAGTTGAAGAAAAAGCAGAAGAACTTTTGCACTAC
>CAVHTI010000115.1:0-5933 GCA_963638805.1 Anaerobutyricum sp. | reverse complement strand
TTTTTGTAACGGATTACGCATTATTTACACAAAGAACGTGCTTCCGATAAAAACTGTAAATAAGTGCAGGCGGGGTTCCGACTCTGAAAAAAAATCTGCACAAGCGAAGCGCGGAAGCCTTTTTTTCAGAGCGGGTTCACGCCGGAACGTTTATTGCCACGCCATTTCGGAAGCACATTCAGGACTGAAAATTATACAATGCGTAATACATTTACTTTCTGTAGCCTTTTTTTCAGAGCGGGTTCACGCCGGAACGTTTTATTTTTTTCACCCTTTTCATTTTTTTGAAAAGGATTACGCATTATTTACACAAAGAACGTGCTTCCGATAAAAACTGTAAATAAGTGCAGGCGGGGTTCCGACTCTGAAAAAAAATCTGCACAAGCGAAGCGCGGAAGCCTTTTTTTCAGAGCGGGTTCACGCCGGAACGTTTATTGCCACGCCATTTCGGAAGCACATTCAGGACTGAAAATTATACGATGCGTAGTCCTTTTTCTCGTAGTTAGTTATAATATCCCCTATGTCTGGCTTTTATGATTTTTTTGATGTAGCTGTAGTTGGTGCAGGACATGCTGGTACGGAAGCTGCACTTGCAACTGCCCGAATGGGACTTAAAACTGTTTTAATTACGCAAAGCCCTGACGCAATTGCGCGAATGAGTTGTAATCCGTCGATTGGCGGAATTGCAAAAGGAAATATTGTACGGGAAATTGACGCCCTTGGTGGCGAAATGGCAAAACTGATTGATCATTCCATGATTCAGTTCAGAATGCTTAATAAAAGTCGTGGCCCTGCAGTTCAGGCACCGCGCTCTCAAGCGGACAAGATTACTTATTCTCAACTGGCCCGCCTTACTGTTGAACAGCAGCCAAATCTTTACACATTGATGGACACCGTGATTGATATTCTTACGGTGGCATCTTCAACTCCGCTTCCGCCTGATTCTGACAGTTCAGCAGAAAAGGGTACAATCCCTGGCGAAAAACGCAGTGAATTTGGTTCTAATATTTCGGAATCATCATATACTTCGGAAGCGGCCCGTAGCGGAATGCGCCAGAAAGTTACCGGAATTGTAACAGAAAGGGGCCGAATCATTCCTGTGCGCTCTGTCGTTCTTACAACCGGAACTTTTTTGGGCGGCCGAATTTTTATTGGTGAATATGATGCTCCGTGTGGCCGTGTTGGCGAACCTGCCGCTTACGGTCTTACCGCAAGTTTGCATCGTCTGGGATTTACAACCGGACGACTAAAAACCGGAACTCCGCCAAGAATTTTAAAAAAGACGGTAGATTGGTCTCAGCTGGAAGAACAACCAGGGGACGAAGAGGTTATTCCGTTCAGTTTTGAAACTGAAAAAGTTGAACGCCCGATGGTAAACTGCCACATGGTTTATACAAACGAAGAAACTCATAAAATTATCCGTGAAAATATTGGCCGTTCACCGCTTTATTCCGGAAAAATTTCTGGAATTGGGCCGCGCTATTGTCCGTCCATTGAAGATAAAGTTATGCGCTTTAAAGAACGTGACCGCCATCAGATTTTTGTTGAGCCGGAAGGCCTGCTCACTGATGAAATTTATTTAAACGGATTGTCATCATCTTTACCGGAAAGTGTTCAGGATGCGTTTTTGCACACAATGAAAGGTTTTGAGCACGCAGTTCAGAGCCGTCCGGGTTATGCCGTTGAATATGATTACGTTGAACCGACTCAGCTTTACCCGAGTCTTGAAACTAAAAGGGTTGCGGGGCTTTTTGATGCCGGCCAGATAAACGGAACTTCCGGATATGAAGAGGCCGCGGGACAGGGAATGATTGCCGGAATGAACGCCGGACTTTATGCCCGCGAGCACATAAAACTTTGTGGCCCGCTTGCAAAATTGCCAAACTCTATTAATGGCGTGCCTGCAAGTATGGAAAAAGGTGCTTTTGCGCCAAAAAATAATATGAGTAGCGCCGAACTTCAGCAGTTTGCGGAAATCAGTCAGCGGGAAACTAAAGAATTGAACGACTATATTGCCACTGTTCAGAAAAATTCTGGATTTAGCGCTTTTGAAAAAATTCCGCAGTATGAGCCGGTAATTATTGGCCGTGACGAAGGTTACATTGGCGTTTTGATTGATGATCTGGTAACGCTTGGAACAAAAGAGCCATACCGAATGTTTACAGCCCGCGCCGAATATCGTTTAAAATTACGACACGACACTGCAGACCGCCGTCTTGCAAAATATGCCTTGCGCACAGGTTTAAAAACTCAGGCACAATATGACAAAATTGAAGAAAAATATGCAAAACTTGCAGAAATTGAATCTTATATTTTAAAAAATCCTGATGCTGAAAATCCTGGTTATGACGAAAAAGACTGGAATGAAGCAAAAATTGAAGCAAAATATAAATATTACATAGAAAAACAGGATAAGCGCGTAGAAAAACTGCACAAAATGGAAAATACTCACATTCCGGCTGATTTTGATTACGGAAGTATTCCTTCACTTTCTGCAGAAAGCCGCCTGAAACTTGAAAAAATCCGGCCGGTAACGCTGGGGCAGGCTAACCGTATAAGCGGTATTCGGAACAGTGACATTATGTTACTGATGGTTTATTTGAAGCGCTAGCGCGTTAGGGATTGTAGGGGGCGCCGCAAGGCGAAACTTTTGCAGTTTTACAGAAAAGTTTATAGATCCCGGATCGGAGTCCGGGATGACACTGACAGTAGTCCGGTGGATACAAAATTGCAAAGGTTTGGAGCGAACAGCGGAACCCCGCAAAGCCCGGCCCGGAGCGTAGGCGAAGCCGGAGCGTAGGGAAACGCCCTTAAAAATTTAAAAAATGGCGGAAATTTGTTCTGGATTTTAGCCGGTTTTGCGAATCTGTATTATAATGTTGGTAGAAAAAAGTTTTTAAGTAAAAGTATTGTTAAAAAAGCACAGTAAATAAAGTAAAAAATAGTTAACTGGCAAGGCTGTGTATGAATAAACGAAAACGCATTGGGCTTATTTCTATTTGTCCGGAAAGCGATTATCAGCAGAGAATTATGTCGGGCATTTTTGAACAATGTGCCCTTTATGATTATGATGTGCTTGTTTTCTCTCCTTTGGTTCACGTGAGTATTCACGAAAAAGAATATCTTGAAGGCGAACTTAATATTTTTAATCTGATTAATTTTGAAAAACTTGACGGCGTGATTGTCACTCCAATTTCTATGGTTGAGGAAGGTAAAATTGAAATTGTTTCTTCCCTGCTAAAAAAAGTGAAGGCGGAGTGCAAAATTCCTCTTGTTTCTGTTGATGTTCCGTTTGGAAATTATGAAACGGTTTTTACGGATCATCAGCGTGAAATTGCCTATATCACTGAGCACGTTATTACAAAGCATAATTGCAAAAATATTTTTATGCTGACTGGCCCGGAAAACGACATTATTGCCCGCCAGCGCAAGGATGCTTTTAAGAAAACTCTTGAAAAATTCGGTCTGCCGTTTGAAAAATCTCACGTTTTTTATGGGGATTTCTGGTACACGTCTGGAATTCAACTGGCACAAAAATTTATTGACGGGGAAATTCCTTTGCCAGACGCCGTGGTTTGTGCTTCTGACCATATGGCGATTGGACTTACAAATCATCTGATTAAAAACGGCATAAAAATTCCGGAGCAGCTGATTGTCACCGGCTACGAATGTAGTCAGGAAGCGGTTATGAATAAGCCGCCGGTAACTTCTTACCTTGCTGATGAAGAGCGGACAGCAAAATTGGCGGTGAACCGTTTGCGTGAATTGATTAATCCGCACGCAAATTTTATTTTGCCGGAATTTAGCGGGGAACAGAATTTATTTTTGGGCACGACCTGCGGTTGCCGTGAAGATTCAAACAGAACCCGTGACCTTTTAAAGCACAATCAGTTTTTGAAAGTTTCTGATAATACTCTTGTTTCTGGTGGCGAAAAAGTTGACTTGATGTCGCTGCAGGACTGTTATATTTCGGAATCGTTGACGGCGACTAAAAATCCGGAAGAATGTCTGAATAAAATTTATGAGTCAAAGTATCTTTTAAAGCCTTACAATACTTTTTCTTTGTGCCTTAATGAAAACTGGTTTGATTCTGATTTTGATTTTTCGACCGGGTACACAAAAAAAATGTCTTTTGCTATGTCAACTTACCCTAAAGAATTGCACGGATTTAGTAATCATGTGTTTTTTGGCAAAGAACGCGAAAAACTTTTTGATACAAAGGACTTGATTCCACTTCTTGATAAAAAAGATGAGGACGAAGTGCCACAGGTTTATTATTTTGTGCCGGTGCATTTTAATAATATTTCGTTTGGGTACGCGGTTTTGCAGAATAATTTGACTCAATCAGAAAAGCCGGACGTGGTTTTTAGAACTTATTTGCGCTACATAAACAATGCGCTGGAAATGAACCGCATAAAATACAAAATTACCGGAATGTCTGAGCATGATTTGATGACGGGACTTTTGAACCGGCGCGGAATGGAAAATTTTGTAGAAAAATTAAAAGAAACTTCTGAAAAAGACAAAAACTGGATTGCGTTTGTTGCCGATATGGACGGCCTTAAGTACATCAACGACACTTTTGGCCACGTTGAAGGCGATGAAGGCGTAAAAATTGTTGCAAAGGCATTAAAAGAGGCGGCGGAAAATGCTTCTGAATTTTGTGTAAGAGCCGGCGGCGATGAATTTTATCTGATTGGAAGTGGAAATTACACCGACGCACTCGCTCAGAAAAAACTGAAGAAATTTTATGCAGCCCTTGCCAGACTGAACAAAAAGCGCGACATAAAAATTTCTGCGAGCATCGGCTACGCCATCGTGAATCACAACGAAAAAAAAGGCTACATTTCCGCACTGGAACTTGCCGACGTGCAAATGTATCTTGAAAAGCGCGCCAAAAAATCCGGCAGAAAAAACGAGGTTGCACAAGTCACGGAGTAGGGCCACAAAAATTTGGGAAGGGGAAGTCTCCCCTTGCGCTCCAGCCCTGCGGTCTTCCGCTATCCCCTCTGCGGGGACTTTACCCCGTTAGTTTTGTTTTCTTATAAAAATAAATAAGAAACAAAACTAAGAAGCGAAGCGGCCAACGCCCCGTAGTTTTGTTAACCAATAGAAACAAATTGTAAACAAAACTAAGAAGCGAAGAGGCCAACGTCCCATTAGTTTTGCGACTGTAAACCTTCCATTCTGTCTTTTAAAAGCCCTTAGTGAATCTGACTTTGGCTCATATTGGTTTGAAAGTGGTACGCCTTCATTTTTAGTTAAGACTTTGCAAAATCAGCCATTCCAGCTTTTTTCAATTATGGACGGCAGAAAGGCAACTGAAACCCAGTTCAAAGATTATGACCCAGACAGCAAAAATATGCTCCCGGTAATTTACCAAAGCGGTTACCTTCCAATCAAGGATTTTGAAAAACGCGGTCGCATTTATACACTTGGCTTTCCAAACAAAGAAGTAGAAGACGGCTTTTTAAACGCAATCCTACCAAAATTCATAAGCGTGCCCGATGATGATTTAGGTCTTTCAGTAGATTATCTTCGCAAAGCCTTTGCCGCAAACGAGCTTGAATACGCAATGCGGATAGTAAAAGCCTGTTTTTCTGATATTCCAACAATCGTGCAGAAAAATATGTGCGAAAATTTTTACGAAGCGATTACTCATGTTTTATTCCGTATGACCGGCTTTGATGTTGTAAGCGAAATGCAGTCAATTTTTGGCAGAAGCGACATAATCGTTACAACTCAAACTGACGTTTACATTTTTGAACTTAAAACAGTTCCCCCAGCAGATTTTGAAAAAGGCGTGGAAGAAGCCTTAGCTCAAATTGAAAAGAAAGGCTATGCAGAACGCTATTCAGTTAGCGGAAAAACAACGCACAAAATCGCACTTGTTTTTGCAGACGACGCAAGTGGTGTGCTGGGGTGGAAAGAAA
>CAVHTI010000114.1:0-5965 GCA_963638805.1 Anaerobutyricum sp. | reverse complement strand
GTCCTGCAATTACCTGGAATATTACAGAAGGTGAAGATTTAATTGATATTTCAACTGAGAACGAAAACAAAAACGTTATCGTAAATACTAAAAAGGCAGGAACTGCAATCTTAAAGGCAAGTTGTGATTCTTGTGATGACGTTACGTTTATTATTGAAATTTTAGACAACGCAATCATTGATGTTGCCAAGACTTGTTATATTTCAACTTCAACAAATGTTCTTTATTTTTCTGATATAGATGAAGTTCAAAGTCTGAGCGTAAACTTCTTTAATATTGATTCTATTGCCTGGTCACAAGCTGAATGGTCTCTTTCAAATTCAGATTTTGAAATTTCTGCAAATAATGAAAGTGCAACTATTACTTCATTAAAAACAGATTCTTCAGCAACCCTTACAATCACTCATCCACTTTCAGAAAATAGTCTGGTGGTTTACTTAAAATGTGGTAGTCAGTATGAATATGTAAACGAAGATTCTTGTTATATTTCTACAAACAAGGAAGTTTTTGACCTTTATGCAGGGCAGGACGAAGTAAGTCTTGTTGCTACACTTAATCACACGGAAGAATCAGATTCAGATTCTGTTTCAAGAGGATTCAGTTTTAGTGTAGAAGATGAAGAAATTGCTTCAATTGCTTATGCAACTTATTCTAATACCTGCTACATCAAACCGCTGAAAAATGGAACTACAAAAGTTATAGTAAAGCATCCTGATGCTGATTTTGAAAAAGAAGTTGTTATTGTGGTTAATCAAACGCCAAATGCCACTACAATTCCTTATATTACAACTTCTACCAACGTAATTACCGTTGTTCAGGGCAATTATGTTACGGCAAGCGTTGAACTTAAAAATTCATCTTCCATTGATTCATCTTTGTGGACATGGACAACTGAAGACAGCAAGATTTGCGATGTAATTGCAAATAACGGAACTTCTTCACTTTTATGTGCAAATGCGCCGGGAACCGTAAAAATCAAGGTTTCTCACAAAGAATGTCTTTATTCTCTGAATATAATCGTAGTTGTTCTTGATGCTTCTGTTGTTACTGATAAACCTTACATTACTACAAGTTCAAACATCATTACGCTTAAAAAAGGTTCAAGTACAACTCTGACGGCACAAATGATAGGCGGAACAAGCGATGCAGATAACAATTATTTCCGTTTTTCTCCTCACAATTCTTCAATGCTGCTGGTAAGTTCAGCATCAAGTTCTGCTTACATCAAAGGACTTAACACTGGAATTGACTACATTACGGTTTACAATACACGTTATTCATCAAGTTATTCAAAGACTGTTCTTGTTGTAATTGAAGATACTCAGGAAGATGGCGTTTATATTACGACTTCTCAGAGTATTGTAAAAATGAAGCCTGATGACACTGCTCAGACTTTAATTACTGCAACGCTTGTAAATGGTGAAGAAACTGATGGTGAAGATTTTATCTGGTGGGCGGATGACTACAATCTTGTTGCCGTTACATCTATTGCCGAACAGTGTTCTGTAATTCCTACAGGAAAGAGTGGAACTACAAAACTTCACGTAAAGCATGCAAAATCAAGTCGTCAGGCTGATATTCTCATTATGATTTCAAATTATGATGATTTTGCTTTCAGTTCTAGTTCTGCAAATATTTCTACAGAAAAACTTTATTTTTATCCGCTTCAGATTCCTTCTGTTGAAGAGGAATATGAAATAAAATATTCAACTACCAATGACAAAGTCTGTATTATTAGTGGTTCAAATTCTGTCGCATGGGTATGTGGAACAGGGTACGGCAATGCTTCTTTAACTGCTCAGATGGTTGCATCTGACGGAACTGTAATTGCTACCGCCGAAATGCTTGTGTCTGTCAATGTAGTTGATCCGACTATTCCGGTTGTTTCTCTTGGAGATTCTATTCTTACGGTAGAAGCCGGAACCAGTCGTACTCTTTCTGCAACAATCACCGGAGATAACATTGACGAGACTGAAAAATATGGTCTTAAATGGTCTGTAAAAAACAAGGACAATGGAATTACTCTTCTTGATGAAAACACGGACAAAGTTGCTTACGGTTCGGACGTTTATGTTACTTTCAATAAAGGCGGCGAATATGTAATTACATGTGAACACGAGGAAACTGGTGCCTATGCAGAACTTTACATTGTCGTAGAAGAGAAGGGTGAAATTACTATTGAATTGAACTCTAACCTCGAAACAGTCTACAAGGATGACGGTTCTTTTACGCTTACGGCAACTCTTACAAATGCTTCAAGTTCTGATTACAGCAATATTGAATGGTCTTGTACAAAACAGAATGGTCTTGCTATTGTTGCTGTAAGTAAAGCAAAAGGTGAAAAATGTACTGTAACGCCTAAAAATGTAGGTTCTTGTACCGTTATTGCAAAACTTCCGAGTGGAAAAACAGCCCGCTGTACCGTTTTGGTAAAGACAAGTACTGAAATTACTCTTGATGTAGGTTCTCTTCACGTAATTCCTGGATATACGGAAGTTGTAAACTACAAGACTAATCCGCTAAATGCAACTGTAAACTGGTATTCTGTGATGACGTCTTCTTCCTCATCTTTAACCGATAGTGTTACGAATTATTTTACTTACGAAGATGATACGGCAAAACGTCAGCTTCGGGTTACAGGATTAAAGGCTTATACAGGTGGTGCTGCAGGAACTATTACTGCCGTAATGACAGGTGCTTCTTCTTCCAATCTTCCAAAAGTAAGTGTTTATGTAAATTATGACCTTGAACTCCGGCTTGAAGATATGAACGGTAGCACTCTCACTCAGGTAATTAATAACTGCCCAGATACAGCAAATGTTAAGACTTTCAATGTTATCTATTATCCAACAGACCTTGATATTGATATTTCTAACAGCGAGGGCGTTATTGCCTGTATTCCAGCAGACGGAAATACTGCACTGCATACTGAAGATAAAAGTGCCGGTCAAAAAGTTTCTGTAGGAGATGTTTCAAAGACAACCTTCACCGAAGAAGGAATTGAAAAATGCAAGATGACAGTTACACTCGTACCACACACGGAAACAGACATGGACATCACTGTTTCTGCAACTTTACCGAGCGACACTACTGGTCTTAATACCGAAAAAAAATCGTTCTATTATTCTGCATATTATGATTCTTATGACATTGAAATAGAAGATTTAACTGCAAACGGTGCATTTACACATTTTGAAAAAGACAGTTTTGGAAACATAACCGGATTAAAACTAGGAGATGGAGAAGAAGCTGTATTCTATTTCAAAATTAAAAATGAAAATGCCGCCGGAAAAATTGAAAGCGGAGATTATATTGCGGATGGTAACTATGACAGCAAAGATTATGCTCTAGGAGAGACTTCTACTTTCAGTAATCAATCGCGTAAAGATTTAGGTGACAGAGTTTTTGATACAAATAATGGCGAAAAACAACTTTACGAAGTTTATAATCAAAATCCTAGAATACCGCTTATTTCACTTTCTGAAGATAAACTTACAGAAGATTCTACAACTACTGTCTATCATCTTGCGCACAACTGGGATTACTACCAGGATTTGCCGGAAGAAATTACAGGTACTGACTCTGATGGAAATGATAACTGGGAAACTTACAAGGCAAACAATAATTACAGTAGTCCCGACAACGTCGTTGAATTCGTTTCTTCTCTTGGAGATGAAAATGATTTAACTAATATCAGTTACTTAAATACTCTTTGTACAGACTTCATTACAAAACTTGAAAACATGGGCGTTCAAAACTGGCTTGTAAGCCGTGAACTTGTCTATCAGGGAACTTACGCACTTCCTCATGAACCTGCCGTACCGGCTTTAAGTGTAACTTGGGAAAAAGATGTTACGGTGTCGCCGGAAGAAACAATATTTAAGCTTTTTAAGCAATGGGAATACAATACCTATTATTATGGCACTGTTTATATTAACTTTAATGGTGATAATGTTTTTCAAGGAATGTACACTGATGATGACGATGAGATAGGAGTAGATGTAAATTTTGATAAATTCTACAAAGTTTGCGTACCTTATGTAATTACCACCTCTGAATTAAAAAATAATCCGGCTCTCGTTTGTCCAGATTCTTACCAGTGGGTAAGATATAAAAAAAGAACAAAATCATTTAATTCGACAAATTTTTATAGTGCAAAACCACTTTCAAACCTTTTAACAAAGTATATTACTCCTACGGTAAGCAAGGACACGACACTTCAAGAAATTATACCAGGTGGAGGAACATTCCAGATTTCTTACACAAATGGACATGGTAAATTGGCAGATCCAAAAAGTTTTAGTGTAAGTATAGAAAAACGTTATTGCGAGGCTTACACAAACGGTAACTGGACAAAACAGATTGTAAACGGTAATAAACGCTATGTTATCAGTGATGAACTCTTTGATTCTTCTACTCTTAATTCTTCAACGCCGTATTTTGACGTTAAAAAACATTATGTTTTGAATACGACAAAAGAAATTGCAGATGATTCTTCTCTTTTGAATATTGGTTTTGAAGTTAATCCTAAAGATTCTGTAATCGTACTTGTAATTCCTGAATCAAGTGATGATTCTTCTAACACTCTTGAAATTGCTTCCGGGCATTATTCATCTGTTACAAATACAACAGAAACTTTAGACGACGGAAGTACAAGAGCAATTAAAGTTTACACTGTAAAGCCTGAATCTTATGAAGAAAATATGGCATCCGGAACTTTTTACTTTAAAAATACTGGTGCTTACAAAGGCAAAGTTACAGTAAGTGCTTCTGGAAAAGAGTTAAGTGATAGACAGACAATAAATTTCAACCTTTCAAGTGAAGATTTCTTTACAGCAGAAATTTCAAAACAGTATGCAACCGCTGATTCTTCTTCAACAGGACTTTACAGTTATGTTGATTCAAAACAAAAAATGCTTGTTGTAGGCGATGGTGAAACTATTGAAGGAAAAATTGTAAATACTGATACTTCAAGTAATTCTTCAATTACAAATGTGACTTACACAGCGTTTAGTGCAAGCACGGCAAGTTCTACAGAATATAAAAAAGATACTTCTAAAGACAAATCTAATAATATTCAAAATGACCTTGTTAAGTGCAGCATTTCTTCTTCAAAAGGAGAGTACAGTTTTAAATTGAGTCATTCAAAAGATTACGGTTACTTTGCAACTTCAAAAGGAACAACTGATGAATTCTATTCAAAGATTTTCTACTTTAATGATATTCAGGTTGATGAATCTTCTCTTGAAGAAAGTGAAATTTATAATGCAAGGCTTAAAAAACTGAATGAAGAAAAAAATGCTTATGTTACCCAGAATTCTGGTAAGGGAATGTCCGAAAGCACCGTTCTTTATTACTACAACGACGGAAATTATGTTGATGGAAGCAAAACTTATAGCCTTACTCCTGTAGGACGTATTTTGATTTCTTACAACACGGATAACAGCGAGGAGATTCTAGTCTTTGTAAAGATAACGGAAAACCCTTGTGCAGAAACTTCTACATACGGTTATGAAGTTCCGTCTTCTTATTACATTGATACTCCAAAGCTAATGAATTATAACTACGGTTTGGAAAAATAAATAAAAGTGGCAGGCTGGGAAATATTCCCCTGAGCCTGTCATTTTATGTAGAAAATTGCAAATCAGGATTGACATTTTAGCCTACGGTTTATATATTTAAATTATAAATTAAACTTTATAAGAGAGGAAACAAACTATGAAAAAAACATTAATGGTTTTTGCAGCATTGATGACTGCGTTCTTTATGATTTCCTGTCAGAATGAAACTACTTCTGAAAACAATACTGAAGAAGAGAAAGATACTACTGCTGAAAAGGTTGCTCTCTATAAAAGTGCTTTGTCTGGGACAAGTTGGGAGTGCAAATCTCCTGACAAAGAAGGTTGGGCTGATTATGCTACGCTGGCTTTTACAGATTCCTCCATTACAATTAATGGTGTAGAAT
>CAVHTI010000113.1:0-6180 GCA_963638805.1 Anaerobutyricum sp. | reverse complement strand
TAATCACGGAGTAAAATCAGCGATTAAACTCCGTGATTGCCCTGTGTGTACATGATGGTCGGTCATGCTTTTATCTCTTTATTTTACAAACGGGCCTTTACAAATCGTAATTTCACCAGAATCCACAAGACCATGAATAATGCAGATAATTTTATTTCGCTCTTCAAGAACAGTATTCAAGGGAAGCGGCCCCATATATTCAAAATCCTCCCTCAACTGACTTGCAAGATTTTTGCTCATATTAGAAAAGAATTTTTCCTGCAGCCCAGTGGAAGTTCCCTTCAAGGCCTTTAAAAGAGATTCGTTTTCCGTTTGCCTTAAAATCATTTGAACAGCATGATTGTCCAGATAAATTATATCTTCAAATGAAAAGACTATATCTTGAAGAGTGTCTTTTAAAGCAAGCATGTCATTTACTTTAATTTTAATTTCTTCAAAATTTCCAGCCATACAACCTCCCATAAAATCCCTATATCCATTTTACCTTGCCGTGCGTATTGTAAAAGCCTTCCTGTATTTAATATGCTTTGCCTTGCACCAGTCAAAATAAGCCTGCAGTGCCTCGCCTGTTAAAGGCTGATTGCAAGGCCCCAAAGACTGGCGGATTGTAAATTCCGGAGTCACTTCTATACAGATGCAATATTTTTTTTGATATTTTGCGTAAACAATTGTGCAGCGCCGCTTAGCCACAGACTGAGCGTATCCCCAGCCAACGCAATTGTGCATTGCAGAACCAATATCTCTCAACTCCTGCGAATTCATGGCAACGTAAAAACAATAGCGCTCTTCGTCCGGGACTTTTTCATAATCTTCTTTTCCAGTTTTTGGGTCAAAAGTTTTTTTGAAATTTTCGCCAGACTTATATTCCAGGGCCAGAAATTTATCTTCAATTTCAAAGGTAATTATTTCTTCTTTACGCTGATTTGAAGAAGCATTTTCTATGCCGTAAAATTCATTCGCACGGCGCACCAGATAATCATGAGTATATTCATTAAAGCCTTCGTGCATAATATCTTTTTTATCATCATTACTTAAATTTTCGTGCCAGCGGGTATACAGGCGAAGGCCATCAATCACGTTGATTTGATTACTTTCCTTTTCCAGATAATAATCCACGGTGCGGCAAACCGAATTCCACACAGTTTTTTGATTTGAAAGCGGAATAAGATCTGCCGTAAACTGTTTTAATCCGTCGCGGGCACCATAACTTATATACCCCGCCGCAAATGAAATCATGTTGTCTTTTAAAAACAGATAAAACTTAGGAGAATAAGCTTTTTGCAGAATATTAACATCCGTAAATCCCATATCTTTTGCAGCCGCATAACAAATCACAGTCATAGGATTTTTCTGATACATTTTGCGAACCGTTTTCGTAGCCTTTATATCAAGACTTTCAAACATTTCATTTTCTGCCGTTGGAGTGTTCCCCGAAGACAAATTCATAAAATCCTTGTCGTAAGGACTTAGTCCCCAGTGCTGGCAAATCAAATAAAAATTAATATTAAAAGGCGAGAGCATGTACCCCGTAAGCAGCGGAAAACCTGTCAACTTTGAAGCAACAGTAGGTTTTATGCCAAAAGCCTCTTTGTAACTTTCGCCCATTTCCTCAAGAATTTCATTTGTGATTTCCTTAGCCAAAAAATTTCGCGTTTCCAGAACATCAAAAACAATGGCATTATTCTTAAAAAGCCGCTTCTGAGTTAAATCCAAAACAAAATCATTGTAAAAAATCTTACGATTTTTCGTACTCACAAACTGACTGTTCACCCTTATAAAATAAGAATTCCCCTTGTGCTTCACCGCGTAACTATAATTGATCGTAGAATTTTCCTGGGAAAAAAGGTCTTTATAAACCGCACCGCATTGAGTCAAAAGAGTATTTTTTTGAAAGTGAATAATTTTTTCCCACCGATGACACCTTCTGCAAAAAACACTCCTGTCTTTCGCATTTACAATCGTCGGAAAAACCGAAAAACCTTCTGCCTCAGTTTTTTCATAAACATTTTTTTCCGGAATCAAAGACCAAAACTCACTATTCAACTACAGCCGCCTTACCATCTTACAAAACAAATGTAATAAATAACTCCAATCGTCAATGACACTGGAGATAATATAGTTGAAACTTCTTCCGGTGCGAACATATTTATTAAAATTACCGCTCCTGCAAGCAACGGAAAAAAAACAAAATAGTTTTTCATTAAGAAAAATGCCGCAATTATTAAAAGAGCTCCCAAGACAAAAGAAATCGCAATTAAAAACAATCCCCTGTAAGCTTCTACTATCGGAAAAATTCTTACTCCAATCAAATATACAGCAATTAAAACAAATAAAAATATTGCTAAAATATTAAAAATCTTTAAGGATTTCTTCATTTTGTTGGGCGTTCCCCTCCGCTGCGCTACGGGTCGGGCCTTCCGCAGTTCGCTTCCGCTCTAAGTCCTCGCGGCACAAATTGTGCCGCTCCGGTCTTCTGCTTCGGCAGTTGAAACTGCCTTCGCAGCTGCTCCACGCCCTAACGCGTTTCGTACTAAAAAATTATTTCTCCATTTCTTTCAATTTCTTTTCCCGCCATTCAAGTGCAATCTGCTTGTTCTTTGCAGCCACAGCACAAAAATGCCGGTTGATTTTAAGCGGGTCGCCGTCTGGGTTTTCGTTTGCAAAGCGAACCATGCACGGAGCACAAAAAGCCGCGTTTTTGCATTTTGCACATTCGCCACCGCCCAAATCCTTAAACTTAAGACTTCTTAGCCACTTAATTTTTTCGCTGTTATTCCAGATTTCTTCAAGAGAATTTTCGTTCAAATTTCCTAAAACCATTTCCTGCCAGCCGGCACAAGGGTAAACGTTTCCGTTCGCAACCATACAGCAGGTGGATTGCCCAACACCGCAAAGACGGCGTTCAGGATTTTGTTCCAAAGAATTGCACTTTTCTACAAAATCAGGCTCAAGAATTGACTTTTGATAATCTTCGTCGCCTTCCAAAATGTCACGGATAACTTCGCCTGTTTCTTCAACGCTCAGGCGGTTTGCAAGATTTTCTGTATCGTGATTGTATTCCGCCATAATTGCGTAATCAGTCTGAGCCCTGATTTTATGTTCGTGGCACCATGCCATCACTTCGCCAAATTCGTTTTTGTTTGCCTTCATCGTAGGGCAGGAAACGTGAAGCGGAATGTCGTTTTCCACAAGTTTTAGAATTGCAGCCTTAGTTTTTTCACAGGAACCCGGCAGTTGCGTAATAAAATCGTGGATTTCAGGCTTGAGCGAATAAAGCGACACCTGCACGCTAGAAACATTTCCTTCTTTCATTGCCTGGACAATTTCGTCTGTCAAAAGCGTAAGGTTAGAAAGAATGTTCACATAAAAATCGTATTTTTTCGCTGCCTTCAAAAATTCCAAAAAATGAGGATTGCACATTGGCTCGCCACCGCTCAAAGTTACGGAAAGCACGCCCATTTTGCTCAGCTGGTCTAAAACACTGTAGTAAAGTTCTGGCTCAATGTTGTAAAGCTTAAACTTATGCGGAATATAGCAGTGAATACAACGCTCGTTGCATTTTGAAGTAAGTTCAATCTGAAAGTTCGTAAGCCTAGGATTTTCAGAAAAGACTTTTTCAAGTTTAGTTTGAGTGTCCTCTGTTGCCCGCTGGATTTTCGGGGTAAAATCTTCCTGAATCGTCTTTGGCATTATGGAATTATATGTAAAGCCCGTGTCCTGGGCGTTGAGTTCTTCTTCAGTTTCGCCTTTGATTATAAATCCGTCCTGAATCAAAGTTTCGTAAAACTCTTTTGCGTCTTGTTTGATTGTTTCTATATCGACATCAACAAATGACTTTATGATTTTGTTTGCAAGCTGATCTAAAGTTTGCCCCTGGCGGCTTAAAGCCAAAAGAAAAACCGCTCCGCTTTCGTTTACAAGCCGGTCGTTAAAAATGCCGGTGGAAGTTATGTAGCCATAACCGCTGTAGTTACGGATGTAGGTGTCTTTTTTTTGTCGGTAGAGCATGTTTTTAGTCCTCTTAATCTTCTTTTGTAATAAAGTTTGCTTCTATTGGATATTCGCCTTTTGTTAAAAGAATGTCGAAAAACTCTTTTGGAAGTTCATTATTTTTATAACAATCACGAAGTAAATATATAAGGTCTGTTCTGACGTGCCGTTTGCCACCAGCTTTTTCTTCAAGTTCGTAATATGTTGGATATTTTCCGTTTGATTTGAACTCTTCTATAATTGACATTACTTTTGCTGTAAATTCTTTGTTCATGTATGATTCCATAAATAAAAATTATCGCCATTTGTTTAAAATCGCTGGCGGTCTACGATTTTTGTGAATAAACTATTCTGTACGTTCACAGTCTTTGCACCAGCTCGCTGCACCATTATCATTAGCTGGACATCCAGCAGCATAGCTGCCTGCACTTGCGTTCTGTGCAATTACCTGTGGTTTTGTGTAAGCCATAGTTTTCTCCTCCATAAATTAAGATTTGTTGACGTTGTTCTTTTACCGGCGAAGGCTGTTACGAAGTAGGTATTGCTACGCAATTTGTACTTCGCCGGTAAAAGCAAGTCTGTCAACTTGCTTTTAGGGTATACCCTAAAAGCGCCCGCGGAGCGTTTGTTGCTACACTAAAAATAAAATGTGAAAAAGCACCATATTTTTTATTCATAAAATGTGAAATTCACCCTTACATTTTATCAATAAAATGTGTTATCATTAGAATATATGAAAGGCAAAATCAAAAGAAAATTAGAAATATATTTGAATGACTGGAAAAATACAGAAAATCATCTGCCGCTGATTATTCGCGGTGCCCGTCAGATTGGAAAAACTTATTCAATCCGGCAGTTTGGAAAAACTTACAAATCATTTATAGAAATAAACTTTGTAGATAATCCGGAATATAAAGATATTTTTGCAAAAGGCTATTCTACGCCAGAAGTCATAAAGCGCATTTCCTTTCATAATCCGAATTTTAAATTCATAGAAAAGGAAACTTTGATATTTTTTGATGAACTTCAAGAATATCCAGACTGTTCAACAAGCCTAAAATTTTTTGCAGAAGACGGTCGCTTTGACGTTATCTGTTCAGGTTCAATGATGGGACTGAATTATAAAGAAATTTCATCAAACAGCGTTGGTTATAAAATTGATTATCAGATGCAATCTTTGGATTTTGAAGAATATCTTTGGACAAAAGGCTACGATGAATCTTTTACAGAAGAAATTTATCTTCATTTGAAAAATATGGAGCCTTTTACTCAAAGTGAATTTGACCTTTTAAACGATTATTTTCTTGAATATACGGTGATTGGCGGAATGCCTGCGATTGTCAAACAGTTTATGCAGGATAAAACATATTCAAATATTCTTCCTATGCAAATTCAGCTGGTAAAAGATTATGAAGAAGACATTACAAAATATGCACAAGGCCTGGATAAAACTAAAATCAAAAATATTTACCGCAACATTCCGGTTTTTCTATCTCAAGAAAATAAAAAATTTCAGATTACAAAAGTTGCCAAAAATGCCAGAAACCGTGATTATGTTGGCTGCGTTGAATGGTTAAAAGATGCTGGCGTCGTAAATGTTTGTTACTGTTTGAATAATCCCTGTCTCCCATTAAAAGGAAATTACGATGAATCAAAATATAAAATCTATTATCACGATAACGGGCTTTTAATGGCAAATCTTGATGAAGAATCCGCAGAAGATTTAAGGAAAAAACGTAATTTTGGCACTTTTAAGGGAGCAATTTATGAAAATATTGTAGCCCAAATGCTACACAGTGCTGGTTTTGATTTGTTTTACTACAAAAAAGAAAACGCACAGCTTGAAATGGATTTTTTTGTACGCACATCCGAAAGTCTGGTTCCCATCGAAGTAAAAGCAAAAGACGGTGCCACCATTTCGCTGAACAATTTAATAACTTTTCCATCATACGAAGATATACGTTTTGGCATAAAACTTTGTCAGAAAAATCTTGGTTTTAACGGCAAATTCTACACAATTCCATATTTTTGCACATTTTTACTAAAGCGTTTTTTGAAAGAAGATTTTGTGATTAAAACAAATGGATAGAAATGTGAATTTATGACTTGTTTGGGCGTTCCCCTCGAAACTGGCGTTGGGCGTTCCCCTCCGCTTCGCTCCGGGTCGGGCCTTCCGCAGTTTGCTAACGC
>CAVHTI010000112.1:0-6343 GCA_963638805.1 Anaerobutyricum sp. | reverse complement strand
CGCTGTACCAGAATCTGTTGTATAAACAGAAACAATTTCAGCCTTTCCTTCGGGATATTCGAAAAGTTTACAACCTGATAAAAGTATAGCAAACGAACAAATAATAATTAATTTGAATTTATTATTAATCATAATTTTCCTCACTTAACATAAAATCCAAGAAATCTTCACATTCTGAAGATAGTTTCATATTTTCAATATTTTTTTCTATATAAAGCCACAGATTATAAATGTAATCGCGATATATATTGAAATAAAGAACTTCGCTTTCATAGTAATCGTTCTGTGTCAAAAGTCCTTTTTTATATAATTCTTTTCTAGCTGTTCTGAAATTCTGTTCATTTTCAATTTCAGACTGTAAAACATTGATATATTCTTTCAAGTTTTCCATTTCAGAATTATTAAGTACTATTTCTTTCTTTTGTCGTTGTATATAAGTCTGCAACTGAGAATCAATATTCTGATTTTCAATCTTGTATAGTTCTTTTCTAAGTTTTGCAGCTTTTGGTAATTCAAAATTGTATTTAATTCCAACAGACGTATTTATGTTTACAGGATATGGAGAAGAAGCTAAATCCCGTAATGAACGGTGAAAATCAGAATAGTAATAATATAAATCAGAATTTGGAGAAGATGACACATTAATATAAAATACCGGACGGTAGTTAAGTTTTTCTTTCTGAAAACTATAAAGATTCTGTTTAAGCATATTCTCATAGAGTCTTCTTTCCAGCGTAATACTGTTATCCGTTGTATCATTCTTTTTTTCAGTTTTAAATTTATTAAGCAAGTTAAAAAGAATATTTCGCTGATTATCAATATCGGATAAATCAAGATGGAGAAGAGTTGTCTCTTTCTGACTTTGGCGAAACTGTAGTCTAGTTTTTGCAAGATCACTTTTGGTAACATTCAACTGATGTTCTGCATAATAGCTTTCAAGATTTGACTGCATTCCCTGCACATTTTTGTTTCTGGCTGTTGAATACGCTGATTCATATTGATTATATTGGGCTTCATAGTAGAGTATTGAAGCCTGCTGATTATCATAATCAGAAATCAAATTAAAAATTTTCTGGAGCTGATCAAATAGTTGTACTTTATAGTTAAGTTCCGCATATTCCATCTGTTCGTTCAGAAGTAGTGTCTGAGGATTTTTAGTCAGACCAAAAGCTCCTTTTGCAAGTGTCTGTTCCAGATTTAAATTAATCTGCGGATATTGAAGGAATACGCGCCTATTAAGAAGATAGTAAAAGCCATATCCGGTTGTAAGAGAAAGACTTCCATTTCCGGGAAGCTTCTGATAAATTGCAAGTCTTATGTTAAGATTTAATATAAATCCGTTTTCTGATGAAGTTGTACCATTCCTTATGTATAAATAATCGCTTCTTGACTCATTTACATTCTGCGGTAAATCAATTTGCAATACAGGAAACCATGAATAATCATTCTGCATTTTATAAATACGTGCTGAATTATAATCACTTTGTATTTTTACAACTTCCGGATTATTTTTGAATGCAGTATTTACAAGTTCCTGCCAGTAATTTTGTTCAACGTCGGCTGCAAAGAGCAACTGAGATAAAAATGGAAATAAAATCAGTAATATAAGAAAACGAAATCTGTTGAGAGAATTTTTTAATACCATAGGTTCATTTTCTCCAGCACATACTTCAATATTGTTTTCTTAGAAACGATAATTCTTGCATCAACCTGTAATCCGACTTTTAACGGATATTCTTTGCCTTTTTTGCTTGTCAAAGACTTTTTATCAAGATCTGTAAGAATTACGAAATAAGCATCTCCATTCTGATTTCTGGTAATATCAGGATCAATCGTAATTATTGTTCCTTCAGCACCACCAAATTCGTGATAGGGAAGACTTGGAAAACGCATTTTGACTTTCATTCCTGTTTCAAGTTTTCCAGCCTGCTTTGCCTGAAGATCCAATTCAACTTTTGATTCTTCCTGACTGAAAGGAACAATATTAAAAAGTTTTTGTCCGCTCTGAACCCAGTCGTTTTCATTGAACGGGGTAATTTCCTGAATGATTCCATCAATCGGAGCTGTTACTTTTGTATACAAAAGTGAATCTTCAATTTGTTTCAGTTTTGCATCATTTATTTCTTCTGAAGTTTCTAATTCATCAATCTGACTGATAATATCATGCCGAAAATTAACATCAAAATTTTCATATTCTTTTTGTGAAATTAAATATTCAGCTTCAAGTTCATGAATATGAGAAATGGTTGTCATTGTTTCTGGTAAAGCCTTCTCATTACATAATCTTTCATAATTCAGTTTTTCAGCATATTCAAGTTTCTGTAAATTTATTTTCCATAAAGAATATCTTAGGTAAGCCTCGGGATAATTATTTTTATCAATTACATTATTGTCAGATTCAATACTCTCTTGAATTTGATATACAGCTTCAAGTTTTTTGTTTTCTTCCTGTATCTGGGATATAAGACTTTGCTTTTGTGATTCAAGCTGCGTCGGGTCAATTTCCAGAAGTAGTTGATTTTTATATACTTCCTTACCGGGTTTATAAGAAACTGTAAGAATTCTTCCTGTAACGGCATTAGAAACGGAAGAAATATTCTCAACCGGTCTTATATAACCGCTTACTTTTACGACTTCTTCAAAGGGAGCAAAAGCTATAAAAATAATAAGTGCAATTAAAAGAGCACTTATTATCCAGATAAAAAGTTTTTGGGATACAGGCTTTTTCATGACAAAATATTCCTGTGTCAGATCCACCATTTCATCGGAATAAAGTTTCATAAAATTTCCTCTACAGTTTCTTCATTCTGATTCTGGCTGCGCCACATATGGGTATATACGCCGTTCTGCTCAAGAAGACTACTATGGTTACCGGATTCAACCAGGTGTCCATTCTGTAAGACAAAAATTCTGTCACATTTTTTTATTGTTGAAAGTCGGTGTGCGACGATGATTGTTGTTGTATTTTTATCAATTTTATCTATGGTTTTCATGATAGCTGCTTCAGAAATACTGTCCAGACTTGAAGTTGCTTCATCCAGAACAAGAATTTTAGGTTTTCTTAAAAGAACTCTAGCTAGTGCTATTCTCTGACGTTCTCCGCCGGAAAGGGAAGCTCCGCGTTCACCAACTTTTGTTGCAAAGCGTTCATCCAGACGGGAAATAAAATCCAGAGCTTCTGCTTCTTTTGTAGCATTGAAAATATCTTCCGGAGTAACATCATAATTTCCCCAGGCAATATTTTCTTCAATGGTTCCGCTGAACAAGAGTATTTCCTGTGGAACATAGCCAAAATGTTCCCTATAGGATTGCGTGTTTATATCCTTAATATTATGTCCATCTAAAAGAATTTCACCGCTATCTGACTGATAGAATTTTAATAAAAGCTTAACAAGAGTGGTTTTACCGGAGCCTGAAGGACCTACAAAGGCAATCTTTTCTCCTTCTTTTATTTCAAGATTTATGTTATCAAGGGTCTTTCCGCGAGTTCCATAAGAGAAACTCATATTTTTGACCTGGATATTTCCATGTACCTCTTTTAGCCTTAGAGTTCCGTTATTAATAGTATCTTCGGTAGGTAAATCGAGAATTTCTCCAAGACGTTTATTTGCTATGCTTAATTCCTGAAGCTGTGGCTGTAATGTAATTAGGCGGCTTAAAGGTCCTAAAAAATAACCTAAAAGGGTTACAAAAGAAATTAATTCACCTAAAGAAAGTTTTCCATTCATAATCAGCCAGCTTCCATACCAGTAAACTGCAAGATTTCCAGCTTGAGAGAGAAAGTTTTGAATTGTTCCTTGAAAATTTCCGAGATTTCCAAGATTAAAGCTTTTTTCAATGGAATCAAGTATTTTAATCTCTGCTTTGTCATAGGAATCGCTTTCTGTTGAAAGTGCTTTAATTGTAGAAATTCCGTTTACGCTTTCAACAAAATGTGAATATTTATCTGCTTCTGAAACAGAACGTTTATAAATCAAATTTTTAAAATGACGGGAAAATACCAGAACAAGAATTCCTGATAAAATTACGGGAATAACAGCTATTCCAACCAGTGTTGAACTGAAAGTAAAAAGTACTATCCCGCCAAAAACTAACATTACACAGTCAAGAATAATACCTACAGTCATGCTTGAAAGTGCATTTTTAATTGTTGCTATATCATTCAGACGGGAAAGAATCTCACCACTTTTACGTTTTGTATAAAAATCCAGAGGTAAATTCAAAATATGGCCAAAGAATTCGAGAGTAAGTGAAGCTTCCAGTTTATTACCAAGATACATTATAAGATGACTGCGTGCAAATCCTAGAATACTCTGGAAAACTAAGACAACCAGATAGCCTATAGAAATTGAAATAAGAGCTTGTGGCAAAAAAGAATAAATTACATCATCAATAAGGTAACGGAAATAAAAGGCACCTAAGATTCCAAGTACTGTAAGAATAAAACTTGCTATGAAAGTTTCCAGTACAATCATTTTATTCTGCTTAATCAGATACCAAAATCGTTGCAGAAAAGATTTATCTTCTTTTGTTTTTTCAAAGTGTTCATCCGGAACAATAAAAAAGAAAATACTTGTCCACCACTGGCAGAATTGTTCCCAAGTTATCCAGTGAATTCTGTCAGCAGGGTCTGCTATAAGAATTTTATTCTTTTTGATTTTATAAACTACGATATAGTGTTCAAGTCCCTCTCGTTTTATATGCGTAATAATAGGGTAAGGAAAGTCTTTTTTTAATTTTTTTTCTTTGGATATCAGACCTTTACAGGTAAAGCCGAGATTTTGAGCAGCTTTTACTATACCTTTCCCGGAAGTTCCCTTTGTATCAGTTCCGGCAATATTTCTGATTTTTGTAATTGTTATACGTTTACCATAATATTTACAGATTGTAGCAAGGCATGCTGCTCCGCAATCTGTTTCATCCTGCTGTTTAATTAAACAATATCTCATTTTTAAATCCTAAAAGGAATATAACACTTGACAGAAAAAAAAAACAATAACTATAATACAAAAAAATGTCAAAAGCAATATGTTTTTGATAAATTTTATTATAAAAAGGTGTTATTATGAAAAAGTATGAATATTTTGGAATTTATGATTTTGAAGATTTTGCAGAAGAATTAAATGAACAAGAGTTATTGTTCGTAAATGGCGGTTCATGTGGAGGTGGGTGCGGAGGAAGTTTTTCTCCAACTTCTACACCAACAGGACCTACAAGTCCATCGACTCCAACTTCGCCTGTACAGGGGCAGTGTGGCGGATTTACACCTGTAAGTCAAAATGAGCAAAGTGGTAATGGATATCCAAAAATTAATGAAAATTTGAATCAATTACAAAGAGAAATGTATTCAACTGATACTACAGTTGATGAATCAATTAATGGAAGTGATTATACTGCGCTAATTAACTATCGTGGTAATTTGAATAAATTTGATGTTGGTTTCATGACTGATAGTGATTTGTCAATTACAGGAACTGTTTATATCATAGAAATGAGAGATGGAAAATCTGTTATTACGGAAAAAACAGTTTCTTCTGATGGAGCTGTTTCTGGAATGGGATTTGATTTTTCAACAAAAGACTATCAAAATCTCATAGGAATTGTTTTCGAATACGATGTTTCAGATGGTGTTTCGGATAAAAAAGGTGTCGTATCATGGGAAAAATAATCAAATTTTTCTTAATCTTACTTACTCTCAATTCTTCATTATACGCAGAAATTATTTCAATAAAATGTGAAAAATCAACACAGGTAAAATCGCTGGAAGAAGGATTTGTTGCGGATAAAGGGTATAACAATGCTTTAGGATTATTTGTGACTGTTACATCCGATAAAAGATCAATAACTTATGCGCATTTAAGTATTTTGTATGTTCATAAAAAGGATATGGTAAATGAAAATACTATACTAGGATTATCAGGTGCAACAGGTTATGTAAGCGAGTCTTGTCTTGAATTAATTCTAACGGAAAATAAAGAAAATTATGATATTAGGAAAATTCAGAATAAAGACAATTATGTTTATCCAATAAAAGCAGGAGTTGTTCTGGAAACAAGTTTTAATGAAGATTTAAAAAATTATGTAGTTATATATTCACTGGATGAAATTATCACATATAGTAATCTTGAAACAGTTGAGGTTAGCAAAGGTGATGAGGTTTCACCGGATAAAATTATTGGAAATTCAACTTATGATGATAACTGTGATTTATACACAGTAGAAATTCAGGAACAGAGAAAAATATATAAATAGATTTGTATTGGTAGGGAAGTAAGCGTCAATTTGGAGTGAACTGATTAAAGTTTATATATTTTAGATTTAATCTTATGATGATTGGCAATTT
>CAVHTI010000111.1:5094-6470 GCA_963638805.1 Anaerobutyricum sp. | reverse complement strand
ACTCCATGGGCTTTATCATTTTTTCGATAAAGGCGATTTCTTCTGGGGACAGGGAGTATTTGGCATAGAGTTGGCTGTCAATTTGGGGGATGGCGGCAGACCAGTCTATGTCGCTTTGGGCGGTGAAGTTTTGAAGTGGAACAAATTGATAGGTTTTACTTGTTGCATCCTGGCTTGCTTTTGCCAAACTGTGCATAAAACGTGCAAATTTTGTTTTGCAATACTTTGAAAGATTTTCAGCGGAAACTTCTGTTAAATTTAAATTTATTCCTAAAATTAAATATGATTCTGTGCAGACTGTATTTGGCTTTCCAATAACAGTTACAAGGTTATCATCATTCAATTCAGTGCCAATATTGTTTGCTCGGGATGTAAAAACTTTATATTCGTCAATCCATTCGGAATGTTGTTTTATTTGATTTCTTTCAACATAACCAATCTTCCAGCCTTTTCCGTAACAATCTACAGGATTCTTCATTCCTTCTTTTGAAGATTTAAAATCAGCACTTTTTGCAAAGGTTGTATCAAGTCCAAAAGGTTTACGTGATGATACATAACTTTCAAAACTTTCTTGCTTGTTCTTGAAAACTTTTTCTATTATAGAAGTTGCTTTACCACTTCTTATAAAAATTTCAGTTCCTTTAGTTTTCATTGACCTTTTAATGTTGCTTATAATTTCATTATCAGAATGTGTAACGACTCTTGTTAAATCTTTTTTATTGTCATAATTTTTGTCCCACAAGAAATAGCAAAGACCGCCTCTAATATTTGTGCTAGGAAAAATACTTTCCGGATTTAAGAAATCATGCAGGACACTTATATGAATGTCATTGAGCATTTGATCCCTGAATTCATCAAGTCCTTTTCCACCTGCGTACCATCTTGAAGGCATAATCATAGGGACATAAGTCGGCTCGATTTTTTCTGATATATTCACAAACTCATTATAAACTGGACTCGCACTCGCCTGAGCTCCCCCATCCATCACCTGATACGGCGGATTTCCTATAACAGCCTCAAATTTCATATTTTCGTTTCCTTCCATTATTTCATCGTCTAGTTTTATTTCTGCAAAAGTTTTGTTCTGGCACAAAAGCTTTTTGATTTTTTCATAGTCTAGTGATTTTTTATCTCTTACTTTAAGTAAATCATAGCTTACAAAGTTCTTTGCAATACAGTCTGTATTCAATCCCAAAATCTCGTAAATCTTTCTTGTAAACTCATAAGTATATGTTGAAGATGGAATTGAATAAATATGGTCTTTAAAATCACTAGGCTTTTTTCCAAGCGATTCATATTTTTTATAGATTGAAATAGCAAACTCTGCCATTTTGCTATTAATGTCAAGAATTGCAGCGTTTTTATTCAATGCATCT
>CAVHTI010000111.1:0-5084 GCA_963638805.1 Anaerobutyricum sp. | reverse complement strand
GAATATGGCAAAAGATTTACCATATCGTCGCAAATCTTTTCGGGCGTTACAACTTCACTTTCGCTAAGACGACCGAATTTTGTTAAAGCAGTTTTTGCTCTTTCTAGCGGCGAAAGGCTTTCATCAACAGAAAGAGCGTTCAAATGGTCAATTTTGTAATCCAGCTGGCTTAAACCGAATTTATCCATATTAGTGTGAATCAGTTCAAGAATATTTGTTCTTAAAGAAAGATTTTTTAATATTCTTGGATTATCACCATTTAAAGCACAATTTATAATGTCGTGTACAGATTTTACCCTGTCTTTAGTTAAAAAAGCAAAGAAAAGAATCCGGGCGTAATATGTACGCCATTTTTGAATCAAATCTTTTTCTTCGTCTGTGTCCTTATCACTTTCTTCACTTTTATCTTCATTTTGAAGTCTAGTGTCTATAGGATTTTCTGTATTTCCTTCATCTTCTACATCAAGGTCGCTTTCTTTACCTTCAGCGGCTTTTATTGAAAATCCGTCTTTTGAGCCTAGTTTTCCCTGCTTTTCAATTTCACTAGAAATGTCTGAAATATTCATCAAACTTAAATCTACCGGGATTTCAACAGTTTCTTCTGCAACACCTTTGTTTCTTGAATATTCACTTACAGCCTTCATAATATCTGACGGTGTTACCTGAACAAGCCGTTCTGCATTTGCTGTAATAACCGGGCTTATGCGAAGTTCTTCTTTAAGGCGTTCTTCAAGTTTGTTGTTACCACCTTCATCTGTATTCACATTGTAAATCTTGGATTTCATTTCCTGCATCTGAAAAAGACGCATAGGGTCAAAATCAACAAGCAGGGTCTGCGGCTTCATGTTGAATTTGATTTTTTCTCCATTTTTATCTTCAAGAATCTTTATATACTGATTCTGCAACCTAAAAACTGCCTGGTCGTATTCCTGTGGGGAACTAGTATCCTTAAAGTAAAGCATTGTGTCCCACTGTTCAACAGTGCTTCCAGTAAGCATACGGTTTACCGTTAATGTAATCGTTTTTATATCTTCTTTTTCAGCCTTTCGTATTTCATTTTTTACATCAGAAACTTTTTTATAACAGTTATCAAGACCAGAAATATTTATAATCTTATAGGAATTAAGATTTTTAAAGTTGTCTTTATTGTTTTTTATCAGTTCTTCCAATGCATCGCAGCTGGCACAGTAAGGAAGAACCACAACTATATGACGGCACATCTTTCCTTTTTTAAATTTATCATAATCCAAAAAAGGCATAATGGTTTCATCTTCTTTAGAACCGTCTATCGCTTTAAACAATTCAAGAATTTCTTTTTCATAAACAAACTTTTTGTAACCACCGTTTTCATCTTTTTTTACGGAACAAGGTTTAAAAAGAGCACTGAAAGCATAAGTTGAACCGTTTTTCTTAAGTTCTTCCAGCTTTTTACAGCAGGACTTATTCGGATTAAAAGCAAACCTTATCATCTGCGGAAATCCATAATAAGGGTTATCCCATTCTTTTACTTCATCATTTAAAATATTTTCGCTGTCCCATTTTTCCTGTTCCTGTACAATGTCTGAAAACTGACAAAAACTGATTATGTCTTCTTTTTGGAATTCACTTCCCATCAAAATGCGGTACGGAGTTCCCGAAAGATGAAGTTTTACTTTTGCTTTAAACGCCTTTATTTGTGCTTGTGCTTTTTCGCCTTCAACAAAATCATCATCAAACTTTGCCTTTTTTAAGCCCTCATCTTCAGCATAATTTGAATTACGCAATATGTTTCCATAACTTTCAGCACGGGCACCAAAATGAGTTTCATCAACAATCAGTAAATCAACGGTTTCTGTAAAAACTGCTTTGTGTTTTTCCTTGATGTTTTCTCCCTGCAAATCCTGCAAGGTAAGAAACAAAACTACACGCCTACCTGCTTTAAACTTTTCTCTTAAAAGGTTTTCATTTGCAACAAGGTCTTTTGCTTCAAGAAAATCATATTCTTCAAAATTCCTTGGGATTTCTACAGTCTTTTTCCATTCATCTTTTACATCTGCCTTTGCACTTACAACAACTACAAACTTTGCACTATCTTCTTTTGCACAGCACATTGAAGTAAATGATTTTCCAAAACGCATTACAGCATACATAAGAAGATTTTTTCTTCCGTTTTTTACGGCTGCCCGATAATTCTGTATTGCTTCTTTTTGATTCGGTCGGGGATCCCATTTGTCGTTGCTGCGTTCATAAATAAAAGAGGCAGCTGATTTATCATTCGTATTATAAAATATGTATTTTCCGGTATTATTTTTAAAATCCTGCTTTATATCATTCAGGGCTTCTGTAACATCTTGCGTTGAAGTTTCCTTAAAAAACTCATTTGAATAATAAAGTTCTTCACTGGTGATTTCTTTTAAATCTTTTGGAGTAAGCCTGTGTTTTCGTTTTTCATTTTCCAAATACTGATGGATTGAATAGTCCCTAAAGTAAACGTCTTCCGTTATTGCCGCTTTATCTTCAAACTGCTGGGTAAGATTTGGAAAATATTTTTTCCATTCTGCAAGGCGAACTTTTACAGGGCGGTATGTATCTCCAACTTTAAGATAGTTAGGAATTGAATTTGTATTAAAAGCGTAAATGTAAGGTTCAATCCTACCGTAAACAATTTTTTCAATTTCTGAATATTCCATATTTACCCGTCTCACTCTTTTTTAAGACAGTCCACAAAACGAATAACTTCGTTTTCTTTCCAGTCCATTATTTTGCAATAGATTCCGTTATGTTTAAAATAATTACGTTTTTTGCAGCCTTCACACGGTTTAGAAATAACTTTTTTTTCAAATAAATCCTGCTCAACGACTTCTTGCTGTGTGCAACTTTCCGGCACAACAAATTTAAGCCCGTCCATCTGCCATACATTCCAGGAAATTATTTTTGCAAATTCAATTAAATGTTTTGTTTCAAGTGGCTTTTTAAAAACATATTCAAAATATTCTTTTACGCTAAAAAGCAGATTTTCGCGGGCAATTAAAAGGTTATCCCCCTGCCATTCAAAAGCATAACTACTCTGCACTGCCGTATATGCCCACTTAAGCCATTCTTCTTCGCCGGTGGTGTTTTCTGTTACTACCCTAAGTTTTCTATCTAAAAATCCGACACGGTCAGGCACATCAATATAATTTCCGCTTACAGTGTCATAACGGCTTGTAACATATGGGGCTTCTCCGCAGGTGATTTCCAGGCGGTTTCCTTCAACATAATCTTTCCAGCGTCTGCCGTCTTTATCAGGAAAAACTATTTTTTCGTGATTTGTAACCCATGTTCTTTCCGCTTCTTTTTCCGTATTAAAAACATTTTCCCTACCAAACCAGTCGTTATCAACAAGATTATTCTGAGCATTGCAAACCCACGAAGGAGTAAAAACTTCTGCCTTGTCGCGAATTCTCTGCTGCTGCTCTTGTTTGTTTTTTTCTATACGCGGTTTTATGACATTTCCGTTATTAAAAGTGATTAAATCTATCGTAATCTGTTGATTTTTTTCATATTGAGGACCGTATTTTTTGTAATTATCCGTACACCAAAGAATATTTTTGCCTGTAGTGCGGTCTTTTAAAAGCTGAGTTAGTATTTCTTTATCTAAGTGCAAAAGCTGATTTTCTTTTACGTCTGCGAGATTTGTTATGTCATTGTTCATTTAATTTTGTACCGTCTTCAAAGTATAAAGTGAAAAAGAACTTTCTTCCATTATTTTGTCTTGTTGTGTGAAATTGTGAAAATCCAGACCGCACGGTACCAGACAGTCCGGATTTCTCAGATGCAACGAGTTATTTAGTTTCTTCGTTGATTGCTTCCAGGATTTCTGGGAAGTACCAGGTTTGCTGTTTGCGGTTGTAAAAACCAAAGTGTTCGTAGTAATCGTTGCCGGTAACTTTCCAGTTGCCGTTGTCCCAAAGGCATGAGGTAATTCCGTACTGGCGGGAATATTTTAAGAAGGCATGGAACCACTGCACGCGGTCTTCAAGGTTATTTTTGTTGACTGCGCCGTATTCGTCGATAATCACGGCATAGCCATTTTGAATGAAGGTTTCGTTCAATTTTTTGAAGGTGACGGCAACCTCACTTCCTACTCTGTTTGTGTATTTTGTGATTCCCGGAGAAGCCATTGCAAAATTGTAAGGGCTGTACATATGAACTGACACTATCTGATTTGATTTTCCGTTCTTTTTATCAACCGGAATTTTAAAAGCGTCCGAAAATGCAGCACTTGGAGAAGCCTGAAGCGCCGGAGTTATAACAAAACGCTTGGCATTGTTTCCGCCTGACGCACGAATTGTGTCCAGCGCAGCCTGATTCAATTTATTTAAACATTCGGCGGCATCTTTGCAATCCGGGCAGTTTTTATCAAAAGTCCATTCGTGATTTGTTCCGCGCAAACGTGGTTCATTCACTGTTTCAAAAATCAAATGCTCGTCATAACTTTTATTAAAAGCAAGTGAAATTTGCGCCCAGGTGTTTACCAAAAAGCGCTCTGATTCTTCATAATTCACGGAAGTTGGATAATATCCCTTGCCATAAGGCATTACAGCATTTTTTTCATAGCAATCGTGATGGGTGTTTAAAATAACATACAGTCCATCTTCTATTGCCCAGTCAACAATTTCTTTTACGCGGGTCATCCACGCCGGGTCGATTGTGTACTGGCGGTCAATTATATGATTTGACCAGGAAACTGGGATTCGGATAGTTTTTATCCCGGAAGCGGCCAGTCCATCAATCATTTTTTTGGTCGTTTTTGGCTGTCCCCAGCTTGTTTCTGAACTTAAACTTCTGGAACCGGTAGCCTCAAGTGTATTTCCCAGATTCCAGCCGGTTTTCATCTCATCTACAATTTGAATTGCAGTCTTTTTTGTAAAAGTTTTTTTTGTACCGCTGTCCTTGATTGCCGTTTTTGTGTAATAAATAGGTTTTGGCAGGGCAAAAATTCCTGCGGACAGTACAAAGCTCAATCCGCAGATAAACAATAATTTTTTCATAAGTCCTCCGTAATAACGTTAAGGGCATCTCTTGAAAATCATTTTCAATGATTTTCAAGAGATGCCTGCGAG
>CAVHTI010000110.1:0-6666 GCA_963638805.1 Anaerobutyricum sp. | reverse complement strand
TAAACGCTTGCTGGGAAAGAGAGAGGGTCTGGGGGAGAGAAAACCCCGCTTGCGAAGTAGAGGGTTTTCTTTCCTCCAGAATACGCTATATAAAAAATTTAAAAAAAATAAATTTTTAAACAAAAAATAAGAATTTTAAAAATTTGAAAAAAAAGATTTTTAAGGAAAAAAAATATTTTTTGAAGAAAACAACTTTTTATAAAAAAAATACTAATTAAAAAAAATTAGATTCCGAACATAAAGTAAAGGGTGGTGGAAACCCAAAAATAGACCACGTTGTGGTTCATAAAAACCCACCGTGTGTTTATTAATTATGACCAACAAATAAGGAGATTATTATGGTTATTAATCACAATATGAGTGCTATGTTTGCTCAGCGTTCCCAGGGAATTCAGGACCTCAATCAGCAGAAGAGTATGGAAAAGCTTTCATCAGGCATGAAAATCAACCGCGCAGGTGATGATGCTTCTGGTCTTGCTGTTTCAGAAAAAATGCGTTCTCAGATTAGAGGTTTGAATCAGGCTTCTCAGAATGCTTCAAACGGTATTTCATTTATTCAGACAACAGAAGGATACTTGCAGGAAACAACTGACATTGTTCAGAGAATCCGTGAACTTGCTGTTCAGTCTTCAAACGGAATTTATTCTTCAGAAGATCGTATGCAGATTCAGGTTGAAGTTTCTTCTTTGATTGCAGAAGTTGACCGTGTAGCTTCAGCTGCTCAGTTCAACGGTATGAATATGTTGACTGGTCGTTTTGCTCGTCCAACTGGCGAAAACGTTGTAACTGGTTCTATGTGGTTCCATATTGGTGCTAACATGGATCAGAGAACTCAGGTTTACATTGGAACAATGTCTGCTGCAGCGCTTGGTCTTCGCAATGTTGGTGATGAATCAATTATGACTTTGGAAACTCCAGAAGAAGCTAACCGCGCTATTGGTACTCTTGATGAAGCAATCAAAAAGATTAACAAACAGCGTGCTGACCTTGGTGCTTACCAGAACCGTCTTGAAATGACTGTAAAAGGTCTTGATATTGGTGCTGAAAACCTCCAGGCTTCTGAATCAAGAATCCGTGATACAGATATGGCTGCTGAAATGGTTAACTTTACAAGTTCAAACGTTCTTTCTCAGGCTGGAACAGCAATGCTTGCTCAGGCAAATCAGAGTTCACAGAACGTTCTTTCACTTTTACGCTAGAAATAGCTTAAAATTTTAGAAAACCGAAGGCGTCGCGTTTTTGCGGCGTCTTTTTTTTTGCCCTGAAAGTTTTTTATCTGGTGCCTGGCGTGTTAGCGATTGTAGCAACCGCGAAAACTGTTTCAACAGTTGAAGCGGAAGCCCGGAAGCGCGCTATTTGCGGGCTGAGGACTTTGGAGCGAACAGCGTAATTGCGAAAAGCGCGGCCTGGAGCGCAGCGTAAGGAAACACCCTGATAAAATTTATTTTTGTTGCAATGTTTTTGGGACGTGTTAGTATTGATAGTATAACTATCACCACTTTTTGGAGTCTGCAATGGAAAAAAAATATATTATTGCGCTGGATCAGGGGACAACGTCGTCGCGGGCAATTGTTTATGACAAGAATGCTCACGCGCTGGGGGCAAAACAGAGGGAATTTCCTCAATACTATCCAAAACCGGGCTGGGTTGAACATGATGCGGAAGAGCTTTTTAAGTGTCAGCTTAAAGTTTTGGAAAGTGTGATTATTGATAATGAAATTAAATTTGACGAAATTGCGGCGGTTGGAATTACAAATCAGCGGGAAACGGTCGTAATTTGGGATAAAAAAACAGGAAAACCGGTTTACAACGCGATTGTTTGGCAGTGCAGGCGAACGGCGGATATTTGCGCGGAACTTTCGGCCAAGGGTTATGACGAAATTATCAAAGAAAAAACCGGACTTTTGATAGATGCTTATTTTTCCGGGACAAAAATAAAGTGGATTCTGGACAATGTGCCGGGCGTGCGGGAACGTGCAGAAAACGGCGAACTTCTTGCCGGAACGATTGATACCTGGCTTATCTGGAAACTTAGCGGCGGGAAGTGTCACGTTACGGATTATACAAACGCCTGCCGTACAATGCTTTTTAACATTTATTCGCTTGAATGGGACGAAGATCTTTTGAATCTTCTGAATATTCCGCGGTGTCTTTTGCCGGAAGTTCACAATTCTTCTGAAATTTATTGTATGACGGATCCTGATATCTGCGGTTTTGAAGTTCCGGTTGCATCTGCGATTGGGGATCAGCAGGCGGCTCTTTTTGGTCAGGGATGTTTTAAAAAAGGGGATGCAAAAAATACTTACGGCACGGGTTGTTTTATGCTGATGAATACCGGCGACAAACCTGTAATTTCTAAAAATCTTTTGACTACAATTGCGCTTGGCATTAACGGAAACGTTGAATATGCGCTTGAAGGAAGTGTTTTTATTGGCGGCGCGGTAATCAAGTGGCTGCGTGATGAACTTGAGTTGATTTCTTCGGCACCGGAAATTGACCGTCTTGCAGAATCTGTGCCGGATTCCAACGGTGCTTATCTTGTGCCTGCATTTGTTGGACTGGGAACTCCTTATTGGGATATGTATGCGCGCGGAACAATTGTCGGTTTGACTCGTGGCGTGAAAAAAGCTCACCTTTGTCGTGCCGCGCTGGAAGGCATTGCCTATGAAGTTCGTGATGTTCTTGATGCAATGGTAAAAGATTCCGGTGTGCCGGTGAATGTTCTGAATGTTGACGGTGGCGCGAGTGTCAGCGACATTATGCTGCAGTTCCAATCTGATATTTTGAACACTAAAGTATGCCGTCCAAAAAATGTTGAAACGACGGCCCTGGGCGCTGCATATCTTGCCGGACTTGCAACAGGATTTTGGAAGAGCAAGGAAGAAATACTTGAACGCCGCGAAACAGACAGAATCTTTGTGCCAGAAATGACCGAAGAACGCAGAAATCAGCTTTATTCCGGCTGGCAAAAGGCCGTTGAACGCGCCAAAAACTGGGAGTCATAGGGGGCTTGCGGAATCGTGTAGTCACGGAATTACCGGAGATGAACGGTAGTTTATGCTAATGCACGGCGAAGCCCACGGCAAATTATGATAATGCACCACGGGTTCACACGCCGGAAGTGTTCCGGACATTTGCGGGGTTTTCTGTGAATTATAGTTAGTCACAGTGCCAGTGGCGCACGCGATAGATTATGACAAGTCACAGTGCCAGTGGCACGCGATAGATTATGACAAAACACGGCTTCGACCGTGCACAAAATAGATTTTTATAAGAGGTAAAAATGACATACGATGTAGCAATTATTGGTTCTGGAATTGTGGGCTCCTGCATTGCCCGCGAGCTTTCTAAATATAAACTGCAAGTCTGCATGATAGAAAAATGCGATGACGTTTCTTGCGGAACTTCAAAGGCAAATTCCGGGATTATTCACGGTGGATATGATCCAGTGCCGGGTTCTTTGATGGCAAAGCTGAACGTAGAAGGCACGGCACAGTACGAAAAACTTTCTCAGCAGCTTCATTTTGAGTACAAAAAAACTGGCTCGCTGGTCGTGGGATTTTCTGATGAGGACATGGCTCACGTTCAAAAACTTTATGATCGCGGTCTAAAAAACGGCGTTCCGGGAATGAAAATCCTGAGTGAAGAAGAATTAAAAGAAAAGGAACCTTCAATCAGCGAAAATGCAAAGGGCGCACTTTTTTGTGAATCAGCGGGAATCGTAAGTCCGTATCAGGCAACCTGGGCTTTTGCCGAAAATGCCGTGAATAATGGCGTAAAACTCTTCCTGGAAACTGAAGTCCACGCAATTAGCGCACCGGAAACCAGAAACGGCTACTGGACAATTCATACCGGGCAGGGCGAAATTTCAAGCCGGGTAGTTGTAAATGCGGCCGGACTTTATGCGGACAAAATCAGCGAAATGGCAGGCGCAAGAAATTTTGTGATAAAACCTCGTCGCGGCGAATATTTCCTGCTTGATAATAAATGCAGCGGCCTTGCAAATCATACGTTGTTCCAGACTCCTGATAATTTGGGAAAAGGTGTTCTTGTAACGCCGACGGTTGACGGTAACATTCTTGTTGGCCCGTCCGCAGATGATAATTCTGACCGTGAAAATACCGCGACAACTCGTTCTGGCCAGGATTTGATTATGAAAAAAGCGGAAAAAACAATTCCTGATATTCCGCGCCGCAATATTATCAATTCGTTTTCTGGAATTCGTGCCATTGCCTACAATCCTGATGGCAGCCCTGTTAATGATTTTATTATTGAAGAAGATTCAGTTCAAAAGTGTTTTATAAATGTTGCCGGAATTTGTTCCCCGGGACTTTCTGCCGCGCCTGCAATCGGGCGGTACGTTGCAGAACTTGTTGAAAACGCGATGAAAAAAAGCGGTGCGCTTGATGAAAATAAAGGTTTTGAAAAAAATCCTGATTTTGTGGCAGTCAGAAAGGGAATTGAATCGTTTAAGGAAGCTTCTGATGAGCGCAAAGCGCAGCTGATAGAGGAAAATGCTTTGTACGGACGAATAATTTGCCGTTGCGAAATGATTACGGAAGCCGAAATTGTGCAGGCAATAAATTCTCCGGTTGGGGCGCGTGATCTGGACGGCGTAAAACGGCGCACAAGAGCGGGCATGGGAAGATGCCAGAGCGGATTTTGTTCCCCGAGAGTTACAGAAATCATCAGTCGCGAACGAAAAATTCCGATGACAAGCGTAACAAAATGCGGCGGATGTTCTTACATTTTGAACAGCAAAACAAGATAAGGCAGGTGAAATTATGGAATACGATATTGTTGTAGTTGGTGGCGGACCTGCTGGAATGGCAGCGGCAATCGCGGCAAAAGAAGCTGGCACAGATAAGATTTTAATTTTAGAGCGCGACACGAGAATTGGAGGAATTCTGCTTCAGTGCATTCACAACGGATTTGGCCTTCATCATTTTGGCGAAGAATTGACCGGCCCTGAATATGCCGGACGTTTTTCTGATCAGGTTGAACAGCTTGGAATTGAATATAAAACTGACACGATGGTTCTGGAAGTTACAAAAGGCAGCGATTTTCATTCCGTGACGGCAATTAACACTAAAGACGGTCTGATGAACATTAAGGCAAAGGCCGTAATTCTTGCGACTGGCTGCCGCGAACGAACTCGCGGTGCATTGGTAATTCCCGGCACGCGACCGGCAGGAATTTTTACGGCGGGTTCAGCGCAGCGTTTTGTAAATATTGACGGTTACCTTCCTGGAAAAAAAGTCGTGATTCTTGGTTCCGGCGATATTGGTTTGATTATGGCGCGCCGACTGACATTAGAAGGCGCAGAAGTAAAGTTGATTTGTGAACTGATGTCTTTTAGTGCGGGGCTGAGGCGAAATATTGTTCAGTGCGTAGAAAATTTTAATATTCCGTTGAAATTCAGTCACACGATTACAGAAATTCACGGCAAAGAACGTGTGGAAGGCGTTACCGTTTCTGCAGTTGATGAGCACCGTAAACCAATTCCTGGTACAGAAAAATTTATTGAATGTGACACTTTGCTTTTGTCGGTTGGACTTATTCCTGAAAATGAAATTTCTTCAAAATGCGGAATTGCAATTGATTCAAGTACTTCAGGACCGGTTGTTAATGAAAGGATGCAGACTTCCGTTGATGGAATTTTTGCGTGCGGAAACACTGTACACGTTCATGATTTGGTTGATTTTGTTACCGCGGAAAGTTTAAGGGCCGGAAAAAACGCGGCACTTTATGTTCAGGGAAAACGCGCAAAATCTCCGAAGCACATTAATATCAGGCCGGGAAACCGCGTGCGTTACACAGTGCCACAGTACATTGAATCAACGGAAAGTGAAACGCCGGTTAGCATAATGTTCCGGCCGACCGACGTTTACCGCGGGGTAACTCTGACGGTTTATTCAAATGACGAGAGAATAAAAGTCCAGAAAAAGAAAATTGTTCGCCCTGGCGAAATGCAGGTGATTGAATTAAAACCGGCGGAACTGGCAAAAGTTCACGATAATCTGACGGTGGCAATAGAATTGCCGGAAGAGGATGTTGAATAATTTGCACTTGATAAAAACGCGTAAAGGATTGTAGGCGCGCCGAAGGCGAACCCCCGTAAACGAGGCAACATTGTTCTGTTGCCGAGTACGGGGTTTGAAGCGACAGCGGAACGCCGCAAAGCCTGACCCGAAGCGTAGCGGAGGGATACGCCCAAGAAATGAGGAAAATATGGAAGAAATAGAAAAAATCAGAACGGTACCAATGACTTGTATAATTTGCCCGATGGGCTGCACCATGGAAGTGTGTCTTGAAAATGACGGTGGCGTGGAAAAAGTCGTGAGTGTAAAGGATAACGGCTGTCCGCGCGGTGCAGAATACGCCAGAAAAGAATTACTTGCCCCTACGCGCACATTAACGACGACAATCGCCGTAAAAAACGGAAAACTGCCGGTTGTGCCCGTTAAAACTGCCGGTGAAGTGCCAAAAAAAATGCTTTTTCAGTGCATGGAGGTAATCCGCCGTGCATCCGTGAGTGCGCCGGTTAAACGCGGTGACATCCTGATTCACGACATTCTTGGCACTGGTATAAACGTGATTGCCTGCTCTGATGCGTAAGGTGATGGGGGGGGCGTGACGCGGCATAGAAAAATGTACTGTGATTCG
>CAVHTI010000109.1:0-6668 GCA_963638805.1 Anaerobutyricum sp. | reverse complement strand
TATGTTCATCAAAACGGAGTGTGGAAAAAAGAATCTTGAGTTCTATTACGGTAAGCGCGGACCTGCCAGAAGGATGTCGATTCCAGAAGTGGTGACTTTGAATCTGGCAAGAATCCTTGACAGAACTTCTGACTTGAAGACTTTCCATAAAAATGCGTCAGTGAACTACATTAAATTTTTTCCTAATCTGACAAATTATGAGAATTTTCTGAAAGCGACCAACAAATCGACAGGCTTCATCCTTGCATTCGTCCAGTTTCAGCTTTATCTGAATCGGAGAAACTGTAAAGAAAACACTTTTTATCTTGATTCGACGCCCGTTTCAGTTTGCGAAAACAGATACATCAGTTCCCATAAGGTCATGAAGAAGGTTGCTAGCCGCGGTAAATCTACAAAAGGCTGGTTCTATGGATTTAAACTTCAGGGAGTCTGTACGAAAGATGGAACGCTCGTAAAACTTTGTTTCAGACCTGGAAAAGAGCATGATAGCCAGGCGTTTGATGATTCAACAAAGGGGCTTTTCGGGACATTTGTCACGGATGCCGGCTATCTATTGAAAGAAGAAGAGCTTGAAAAGATGTACGAAAGCGGAAGAAAGCCGGTCAGTGCCACAAGAAAGAACATGAACCGTATGATGACGGCAGAACAATTTCATCTTCTTCTTAACAGAAACAGAATTGAAAATGTCTGGTCTGTCCTGAAATTGAATTACAACCTGATTTATCATAAAGCAAGAAGCATTACAGGTATGTTCAGGCATTTTTTTTACAGTATTTCAGCTTTCCTGTTTCATAAAGTTGAATCTGTTCATCAATGGTTTTTGCCGAACTTGATAGTTCAGCAAAAACTCGAATTTTGACCTATTATGATAGTGCGTGCCACACTGAACAATCACAAGAGTATCATTTTCAATTTTGTATACAATGCGATTGTAGTCATCAATGCGGCGACTCCAATATCCAGAAAGATTATCTTTTAGTGCCTCAGGTTTTCCAATGCCTTCGTACCCGCCACGTTCAATATCTTTTATCAGCGAATTTGCTTTTTTGAGCAGTTTTTTGTCATTCTGGAGCGCAAGATAATCTTCCCAAGCTTGATCATGCCAAATTTTTTTCATATTTACGCCTCGATAAGTTCGTGTTCAGAGCAATTAACTCCGTTATTTACATCTTCAATGCGTTTTGCCAAAACTGCCTGATTTTCTTCACTGTAAAAAGGATCTTCTGCAGAAATTTCAAACGGAATGCGGTGTTCACGAATTACTTTTTTTGCAAAAATATTAAATGCCCCAGAAATAGAAAGTCCTACATCTTTACAAAATTTTTCAAATTCCTTTTTTGTTTCATTGTCCATTCTTACGCTTACGTTCATCATATTATGCCTCCAAAATAAGTGACTTTAAGTCATTTATACTTAAAATATATGCAATTTATAGCATTTGTCAATAAAAATAAGTCCTGTTTTTCTTTAAATGATATTCAAAATCCGCACGGAAATGCCTTTTCCAAAAATTCTGACATGGCGCGCACAGTCAATAAGTGCTATATTTAGCCTATGGAAGATCAGTTTTCTAGAATCAGACTCACTTTTGGAAATGAAAATTTACAGAAACTTGCGCAATCACGGGTAATTATTTTTGGCATTGGCGGTGTTGGAAGTTACGTTGCAGAAGCGCTCGCCCGCTCCGGAATTGGCGCCATTGACGTTGTTGATAACGATAAAATCTGTCTGTCCAATATTAACCGCCAGCTTTACGCTCTGCATTCCACGCTTGGAAAAGACAAAGTTGACGTTGCAGAACAAAGAATTCACGACATAAATCCTGAATGTAAAGTTACAAAACACAAAATTTTCTTTATGCCGGAAAATTCCGCTCAGTTTGATTTTTCACAGTACGATTATATTGTGGACTGCATTGATACTGTCACCGGAAAACTTGAAATTATCACAAAAGCAAAAGAATCAAAAACGCCGGTAATCAGCTGCATGGGCGCCGGCAATAAAGTTGATCCTACAAAACTGCAAGTTGCGGACATTTCCAGAACTTCTGTGTGCCCGCTTGCACGAGTAATGCGCAATGAACTTAAAAAACGTCGTATAAAAAGACTAAAATGTGTGTTCAGCACGGAAAAAGTTATTCCGCCACAAAGCGAAAACGTCACCGAAAACGAAAAAACTGACGAAAAATGTGCCCCGACAACAGAAAAAAAGAGAGGTTTTAGAAAACAGACACCCGGCAGTAACGCTTTTGTACCGTCAGTTGCCGGGCTTATGATTGCCGCCGAAGTTGTCAAAGATTTAACGCAGTTTCACGTTACAAATCTTTGGAAGTAATCAGCAGCAATCACAAAATTATTTGAGCAGGGAACTTCTGTCCAGGCGATCAAAACCTTCGGTCAAATCTGCGGCAATTTTTTTGAGTTTTTCCAAATCACCTTTGCGACTGCCTTCAAGATTCAATGGCATAACCGGGTCGTGCAAACTCATTCTGAGCAAAATCCAGCCCTGAACATCCTGATTTTTAAACGAAAGTCTTACCCCTTCGTACGATTGTGGCATTGTATAACCAGCAGCTTCCGCGCGTTTTTTAAATTCCTGCAAAACCGTCTGACCGTAAGCCTTAAAATCTTCGCCGGAAATTTTAAAGCGGTATTCGCCTTCTTCAACCAGCGGAGGAAGTTTTTCTATAAGACTATCGAGTTTTTTGCCTTCTTTTGATGCTTTTGCAAGTGCAATTATCAGTTTTACGGCAAGAAACGCTCCATCATCAAGATAATAATTGTCTTTTAAAGCACCGTGACCACTCGTTTCCATAGCGAGCGGAGCGACAATGCCCTTTGCATTCAATTCTTTTTGCTTGTTGATTACATTTTTGTAACCGCGCATATAGCACAAATGCTTAAGTCCCAAAACATCCTGCAAGAAATATGTAAGACGATCAGAAGTTACACTGTCGGTAATAATCGTGCTTCCCGGATATTCCGGAGCAAGAATTGCGGCAATCATCGCGATAATTGAATCTCGGTTAACTTCCTGGCCATCGCTCAAAACCGCAGACATACGGTCAACGTCAGTATCAAAAATCAATCCTAAATCCGCATGATTATTCAAAACCGCATCCTGAATTGCCTTCATTGCCTCTTTATTTTCCGGATTTGGAATATGATTTGGGAACATTCCGTCCGGTTCCAGAAATTGACTGCCAGTTGTATCAGCGCCGAGAGGTTTTAAAATCTTATCAACAAAGAATCCTGATGCCCCGTTGCCACTATCCACAACAATATGAAGATTTTTGAGCGGAGTTTCGCCGTCATCAAGGGCAGACTTGATTTTGTTCTTAAGATAATCAGCGTAAATCGAAAGCAAATCAACCTTATCCGCAAAATAATTTACTCGCACAGGATTTAAAAGTCCCGCCAAAGTAAGAATTTCGGTAATATCTTCGTGTTCAAGGCCACCGTCGCTGTCAAAAAATTTAATTCCGTTGCGATTGTATGGCAAATGACTTGCGGTAATCATTGCGGCGCCGTCAAAAAGCGTTTCAGAAAAAACTAAAGACATAAACATCGCCGGTGTAGTTGCAAGTCCGCAATCCTTTACGTGAGCTCCCGCGCTCAAAATTCCATAAGTCAGACCTTCTGCAAGAGCCTCGCCGGAAATGCGCGAATCACGACCAACGCCAATTGTCATTTCCGCCGGATTTGTGCCGGTTTTCTTTTCCAGCCAGCTGACGTATGCACAGCCAATCTGCTTTGCAATTTCCGGAGTAAGATTTACGTTTTCGCCTTCTACGCCTTCAACGGCAACGCCACGAATATCACTTCCGTTTTGAAGTTTTAATAAATCTGCCATTTTTTATTCTCCCATTAAAGTTTGTATTTTTTTTGTAAGAAGTGCGGCTGCTTTTTGGTGAGTTTTTTCGCTCGGATGCCAGTCTGCCGCAATTCCGTCTGATTCTTTTTGAACATCGAATTTCAGTGAATAAACTTTTGTATCGCCCGTTTCCTGTGAATAAATTTTCACAACATCTTCAATTGCATCACAAAGATCCTGGCCCATAATTCCAAGCGTACAGATTATTTTTGCATCCGGATTATTTTTTCTGATTGTTTTTAAGAATTTTACATATTCCGATTTATATTCATCAATTTTTTTAGACTCGCCCTTTGTGTAAGACGAATCATTTGTTCCAAGATTTACAACAACAAAATCCGGAACAAATTTTGAAAAATCCCAGTCAAAATTCTGAATTGCCTTTCCGTTGATATTATTCCAGCTGAAGCCAGTTTTTTCGTAAATTGAAGGAATCAGACAATCCGCATTTTTTTTGCCATCAGAAGAATAACCGCTTGCGATGCCCCAACCGCTCACGCTAACCATACTGTAATCCGCATTCAGATTTTGAGCAGTTTTGTAGGCGTAAGTTTTTGTATTATCTTCCGTGGAAGTTTTAAAATGATTGTTTCTATTCAGATCATCAACGCCGTACCCGCAAGTAATCGAATCGCCAATAAATTCAATTTTTAAGTCCCGCTTTGCTGACGGAGTAACGCTTCCTTCAGAATCAACCGTGATTTTTTTAATTCCCGCCAGAGAATTTGCAGATTCGGAAACTTTTATAATCTGAACAAGACCTTCTACCGGCTCAGATTCATCAAAAACCTTAAAAGTTTTGCTGCGACTCAAAAGCATTTCGTCCAGTTTTCTTTCTCCGTTTACAAAAACCACAACACGAGCAGCGCTTCCGTTATCTCTTCTCATAACAGCGCCACTATCGCCGGAAAAAGTGACATCAAGTTTTTTTGCATTAATTTCAAATTCCACACCGGAACTAGAAAATCCCATCCACAAAACATCATCCGCGAAATAAGTGCGTCCAAGAGTTTTGACATTAGTTTCATTTGCCACAAAATCTTTTGTTTCAAGATTATTTTGAGCGGCAACAGAACTCACCGCAAAAACCGCGAGCATAAAGTAAATAATTGATTTTTTTGCTTTCATAATTAAAATTATATCCGATAAACAAATTATGAAACATACAAATAAATTCTTAGTTCCTTTTATTTTTGTTATTTCCGCACTTGCAGGAATCACCCTTAATTCTTGCAAAAATCCACGACAGCAGGATAAAACACCGGTCATTGCCTTTTACAAAGTGGAAGAAAATACCGCAAAAAGTATGCAACAGGCCATTCAGGAATATTGTCAGGAAAAATCAATTGAAGTTGTATTTTCAGAAATCAATGATTCAGAAACTTTAGAAAAACAAATCAACGAAAAAGATATCCGCCTTGTTTTTACTTCCGCCGGTAATGCCCAGCGCACAGTTTCAAAATTTACAGAAGAAAATGCCGGAATTTCAGAAAATATTTTTGAAAATCTGTCAATTTCAATTCGGCAGTGCATTATTTATGATGAAAAAAATCCGACAATAGCTTCTGCCGTGCCAGTTCTTCACGACAATATTGAATTAGACGTGAATATGAACCGACTGCGCAACGGCGAAGTTACGGTTATCAACACAATTGGCGATCTGGAAAATTTTGCACTTGAACAGAAAAAAGCAAAAAATGACATAGAGTATCCTTTGATGTTTGCCGGAAAAGATCCTGTAAACTTTTTTGACCTTTTAGGCGCCCTTTGCGAAGCCATTGACGGCCCACGATTTTATGACGATGCCCTAGAAATCATAAACAACAGCGCCGAAAATCCCGCCGAATCCGCACGACTTCTTCTGACAGATCCAAAAGCACCGATGGTAAACACCGCAATCACATTAAAACGCTTTTTTGCCGAAGGTTTGATTTATCAGGGATGTTTTAACTTTACCGAAAAAGATTTGCAGGGTTTTTGCAAACAGGATTTTACAACAGCAATGTTCATGACATTAAGCCAGCACCGCCAGTTCAAAGACATAAGCTTTAGAAGTTACAAAAATTCATACATTCCGAGCGTTACAGAAACTCCGGAACGAAATTTTACAGCCAACATTGTTTATGCCGTGCCTCTCACACCAGGAAATCAGGTAAATTCTTTAGTAAAAGAACTTCTATCCGACGAATTCCAGGAAAAACTCTGTTATAAAACCGGACTTGCTCCAGTTGCAAAAAATTGTCGCACCCCAGACATCCAATCTGATGACGCACGCTACTGGATTGCCGCCACAAACAAACCGCGCCCAGGTCTTGGCCACGACACGACACTCACCCGCGAGCAACTCGACACCCTAAAAGCAGCCGTTCGCACAGTTTTACTCTACGATTAATATTTTTACGGACGTGTCCCCACACACACAAAAAAGCCCCCTGTGACTTTCCACATCAAAAGAAAGTACTGGGGGCTTTTTTGTCATATTAGTTTATTTTGTGTGCAAAAGAACTTAAAAAGTCATAAGTTCTTTCCTCCCGTCATTACTGCTGGCTTCTACCTCTTCTTCAATTTCTTGGGTAAAAGCATTTTCTGGGACGTGGAGCTAAGCATTTTCCTTTAGCTCCAAAATTGTTTCTAATGGTAAATCTGTTGCTTCTGCAATTTTTTCTAAAGTTAAACTCATGGCAAGCAATTTTTTTGCTGTTTCCAACTTAGTATTGTAAGCTCCCTGTGCAATCCCTTGCTCACGACCTTTCTCAATTCCCTGCGCTATTCCTTTTTCTATTCCTTTTTTTATA
>CAVHTI010000108.1:0-6813 GCA_963638805.1 Anaerobutyricum sp. | reverse complement strand
GTTCAACGCCCACAAACTGTCCCATCAAAACAAACACGATATAAATTACGTTCTGGAAATTTTGTTCAATCACGGTGTCGTCAGTTTTTGTAGAATATGGCAGGCTTGCAAAAAGACTGTAGAAACGAGACATAAATGACTCAACATCGCCGTTTTGGACGTCTTCGCAAAATTTATCTACGCAAAGAGAACTTTCATCATGAGTTGACCTTGTAAAATACGGAACAAGACAGTCCAGAAAACTATAGCGGACTTCATCATTTGGGTAACCAAGATAATATTTTTCATATTTTTTGTCATAATCCTTTATAGTTAGGTAGCCAGTCTGATAAAAAAGTGGAACAGGATTTGGATTGTCATCGCGGTAGTCCTGCAACAATGTTGCTTTTCCAGAAAGTTCCCCCGTTGAAAATTCACGAGCATCAAAATCACATTGCTTTAGTTTTTTAAGCAAAAATGTTGGGGTACCACTTGCAAACCAGTAATTACGGAATTTTGCGTCTGAAAGTGCATTTATCAAACTAAAAGGATTGTAAAGACCTTCAGTTTCTTCGCAAAAGTGATACCCGTCGTACATCCGCTTTAATTCAGCAAGACATTTTTCATAAGAAAGATTACGTTTTTTTGCCATTTCACATATTTCGGGTTCAAAATTTTCTTCCAATTCTTTTTGCGTAATGCCACAGATTGAAGAATAATCTTCCAAAAGTGAAATATCTCGCAACTGGTTCAAATCACTAAAGATTGAAACTTTACTGAACTTTGTAACGCCGGTAATAAAAGTAAACTTCAAATGTTCATCACAAGATTTTAAATTGCCAAAAAATCCTTTAAAAAGGGTTCGCGATTCTTCTAATGCCTCGACTTCGCTTTCAAGCAGGGATTTATCATATTCATCAACAAGGACTACAACGCCAAGTCCTGTTTTTTCGTGGGCAGCTTCAAGAAGGTATCGAAAACGCTCTTCAAGAGAACGCTCTTTTTTTTCATCACCATAAAGTGCTTCCCATGCTTCAAGATGAGAATTTAACACTTCTTTAAGAGAAGATGATGAATTGTATTTTTTTCCGTTAAAGTCAAAGTAAAACACCGGATACTTTATCCAGTTTTTTTCTAATTCAGAAATTTTAAGTCCCTGGAACAGTTCCTTTTTTCCTAAAAAATATGCTTCCATTGTAGAAAGCAAAAGGCTTTTTCCAAAACGACGTGGACGGCTTAAAAAATAAGTCTTTCCTTCATTTGCCAGGCGATAAATAAATTCTGTTTTGTCGACATACAGATAGTTATTATTTCTAAGCCATTCAAAACTCTGTATGCCAATTGGAAGTTTTCGGATACTCATGGCTCTATTCTAATACAAAAATAAATTGAAACAAAGTTATTTATTTATTTTACTCTTTTTGTTGAAATATGCCCGTTACTGAGCCTTGTTTTTTACGGGTGGCACGGCAATAAATTGCCGTCGGGCTTTGCGCACTTCGCTGACTAACCGCAGCTCATCCCGTTGGGACTGCTACGCAGGTGCTCCAATCCCTGCCACATCATAACAGCTTTTCCAAATTTTTAGCCTTCTGATAAAAAATGGGGTCTATAAGGTTTGGAAAATTGTCTTTAAAAGTTTGCAGGGCGGAATGTTCAATTATGATTTCGCAGTAGCCTTCTTCGCGGCGCTGGAGGGCGGCATCGTTTACAATCTGATTTATGTGAATGATGTAGGGCAGGGATTTTATTTTCTCGAGTTCTTCAGCGTTAAGGACGGGCAGTTTTATTGCAATCAGTGTCTGATTTGTGCCCCGCAACGCTTTTATGATTTCCGTCATTCCAGAAAGTCTTGTGTTAATTTCTATGATGTACCATTTTCCATCTTTAAAAACCAAATCTACCTGTGCAACACCGTTTAAGTTTAATTCTTTTGCAAGGCGACTAAGTTCAGTTTTTAATTCCGTGATTTTATATTTTTCATTATCAATCGGCCCAATTTTTATACTCTGTTTGGGACTTGTAATTCCGTATTGATTTACGCTGAACAAAAATGGTGAAAAAATCTCTAAATTTTCGCCAAAAGCATAAATTTCTGTTCCAAACTGAATGCCGTCAATAAATTCTTCAACAAGCCGGTCAGAATTATTTTTTTTGCTCATCAGAAAATTTTTTACTTCCCCGTACGTTTTGCAAACTTCCATTCCAAAAGAACTTAGGCCACGCGTATCTTTTATTACAAGCGGAAGTTTTAATTTTTTGATTTTATAAAAAACGGCATTTTTGTAGACATTTTCTTGAATTTCGTGGCGATTTCGTTCTGCCCAGAACATTTCGTGATTTACGTAAACGCCCTCTGCAACGTTAAAATTCCTTGATTTTAAAAAATTGTGAGTTTCATATTTATCAAAGCAAATTTCTGTAGTGTTTAGCGGATGGCAAAAAACTTCATATCCGTGAGATTTTAAAATTTCACCGATAACAGAATCCTGCACGGAATGCCAGTCAAAAGGCGGCAGCCAGAAACTTAAACAGACTATTTTTTGTGGCTTTTCCTCTTCAATTTTTTGAACAAAATCATCAGTTTTTGCATTTTTGGCAAGAATTTTATATTTTATTTTGTCAGAAAATTCCGTAAGTTCGTTATTATCCGTGTCCAGCAAAAACATTCCCGGCAGTTGTGTCACAAAAATCAGTTCAATTTGCGGATTTTTTTTCAGAAAATCATTCCAGAAACTTGTGTTTGACGGGTAATTGTAGTGATGCATTATTTTTCCGTCAAAATCAGTGGGATTGGAACTGTAAATCAGAATTTTCATAACTTAATATTAGCGTAAATCTGATGACTAAGAAAATCAATTTGCTTATAATTAACGCCATGACCAAAGAGCAGTTTCAGTTGCAGGTTGAGTTAAAAAAAGAAATGGAATTTTCCTATCAGGGAACAAAATACAATTTGATGTACGATAAATCTTCTGATGGAACGGATTTTATAAAATTCGGCCCGGTTTATGAAGAAAAAAAATTTAATTCTTTTGGCGAACTTATAAATCACGCAAGAGTCGGAAACTGCTATCTAAAAACTTTTATAGAGGACTTGTAATGTCAAAATCTAATCAGATTGATATGACTACAGGACCGATTTTTTTACGGCTTCTGCAATTTTCTATCCCGTTAATTTTTTCAAGTATTCTTCAACTTTTGTTTAATGCCGCGGATGTTATTGTTGTCGGTCGTTTTGCGGGAGATACTTCTCTTGCCGCCGTTGGTTCCACGTCCTCGTTAATAAATCTTCTTGTAAATCTTTTTATGGGACTTTCCGTCGGCACTAACGTTGTTGCGGCGCGTTTTTTTGGTGAAGGAAATTCTGAGCAGATACACAATACCGTGCATACTTCAATTTTAGTTGCCTTTATTTCCGGCCTGATTTTGACTGTCGTTGGAGTGAGCCTTGCCGAACCGATTTTGCGTCTTATGCAGGCCCCGGAAGATGTTTTGCAACTTGCGGTTTTGTATTTGCGAATTTATTTTTCCGGAATTACCGCCAGCATGGTTTACAATTTTGGCAGTGCCCTTTTGCGCGCCAAAGGCGATACCAGAAGGCCTCTGTACATTTTGTTTATTGCCGGCGTTATAAATGTCCTTTTGAATCTGTTTTTTGTGATTGTGACAAAGATGGATGTTGACGGTGTCGCACTTGCTACTATAATTTCCCAGCTTTTTTCTGCCGTTGCCGTAGTAATTCTTTTGTTGCGCGAAAAAGATGATTTTCACCTTGATCTTTCTAAATTGCGGATTAATAAAAATATTTTGAAAAAAATCATTCAAATTGGCGTGCCGGCAGGATTTCAGGGAATTATGTTTTCGTTTTCAAACGTAATAATCCAGTCTTCAATAAATTCTTTTGGTGCAAAAATGATTGCGGGAAATTCCGCCGCCTGTTCTCTTGAAGGTTTTATTTACACTTCAATGAACGGTTTTAGTCAGGGCTCTTTGACTTTTTGTTCTCAAAATCTTGGGGCGCACAAAAAAGACAGAATCAAAAAAGTTGTTTTTATTTCGCAGGCCTCAATTATCGTCATTGCATTTATTGAATGTTTTTTAGGCCTCGTTTTTCACCGTCAATTGCTTGGAATTTACAGTTCAGATCCTGAAGTAATTGACGCCGGCACTCTCAGAATCCAGATAATTTTCTGTACATATTTTTTGTGCGGGATTATGGACGCCATGGCAAATTCAATTCGTGGTTGCGGGCATTCGCTTTTGCCGGCCGTTGTTACAATTTTCGGAGCCTGTGTTTTAAGAATCATCTGGTTACTAACGTTTTTTCAGATTCCGCAGTTTCATACTCCGACCGTGATTTTTCTGTCCTATCCGATTTCGTGGCTTGTAACTTACATTGCGCACGTAATCTGTTTCGTTGTGATTTTCAAAAAAATAAAGTAAACTCTTGACCTATGAATATGGAAGCTTTTGTATTGGGCTGCGGCGGAATGATGCCTCTGCCATATAGACATCTTACTTCGGTGCTTCTAAGGCGCGACGGTGATTTATTTCTTTTTGACAGTGGAGAAGGAACTCAAGTTTCTTTGCGTCGTCTGAATCTTAAGTGGAAAAAAATCAATGCAATTTTTATTTCTCACACGCATGCCGACCATGTTACCGGATTGCCGGGAATTTTAATGCTTTCGGCTCAGGTTGACCGCACAGAACCGCTTTATATTTACGGTCCGCCAAAAATCAAAGAATACGTAGAAACAAGTCGAAAAGTTCTTGATATGTACATCAACTATCCGATTATCGTGAAAGAAATCACCGCTCCGTGCGTTGTGCACACAGGCGAAGGGTATGCCGTGCGCGCTTTTCCTCTTGAACATACAAAAACTTGTGTTGGTTATACTCTTGAAGAAGATGATCGTCCAGGCGAATTTAATCCCGAAAAAGCCCGTGAATTAAAAGTTCCATGCGGGCCACTTTGGTCTCAGCTTCAGGCCGGCAAGAAAGTTACTGCGGAAGACGGTTCAATCGTCAAACCGGAGCAGGTTCTTGGCAAAAAACGCAGCGGAAGGAAATTTTCTTTTGTAACGGATACTCTTTTCAAGCCTTCTATTATTGATGAGGTTAGGAATTCTGATCTTTTGATTTGCGAAGGTATGTTTGAAAAGGCCTTGATAGATCAGGCCCGCGAAAAAAAACATATGACTGCTGTCCAGGCGGCAACAATCGCAAAAGAAGCAAATGTGCGCAGAATGTATATGATTCACTACAGTCCGCGTTATACTGACCGTGATTTGCAGGTTTTGCTTGAAGAAGCCCGTGAAGTCTGGCCGGAAACAGAACTTTCAAGAGACAGATTGAACATTCAGATTCCTTACATTGATTAAAAATAATGATTGAATTACAGAATTTTTCTAAAACTTATTTTTCCACACGAAAATCATTTTGTGTGCACGATATTTCTTTAAAAGTTGAAAAAGGTCATATTGCAGGACTTTTGGGGCCCAACGGTTCTGGAAAAACTACAATCATAAAGGCCTTGTGCGCCGTTCATTATCCTCAAAATGGTAAAGTTTTGCTTGATGGCCTTGATTCTTCAGAAAATCCGGAGGTTTTCCCGAATCATTTTGGTTATGTCCCGGAAAATTCAATTTTGCCTTCAGATTTGACCGTCACTGAATTTCTTGAATATTGCGGAAAATTGCATTGTCTTGAAGGCAAAGACTTGCAGAACGCTATAAAACGAGTCAGCGAGCAGTGTTCACTTTCAAAAGTCCTTGACCGCAAAATTAAAAAACTTTCAAAAGGATTTCAACAGCGGCTTTCTTTTGCGCAGGCCTTAATTCATGACCCGGAAAATCTTATTCTTGACGAGCCAGTTTCCGGTCTTGATCCTTCGCAAATCATTCAAATGCGAAATCTGATAAAAAAACTTTCGGAAAATAAGGCAATTTTGATGTCAACTCATCTTTTGCAAGAAGTTTATTCCCTTTGCACTGAAATTTATATTATGAACAACGGAAATCTTGTTGCGGCCGGTACGGAATCACAAATTATTGAACAAAATGGCGTAAAAAATCTTGAAGAAGCATTTATAAAACTGACTTCCACAGAAAATATTGAGGAAGAAAATGAAAAATAAGTCCGTACAATTTAAAGCTTTTTTGAAATACGATTTTACACATCCGTTTTTTTACATTGTTCTGGCGATTTTTGCACTTATAATTCCGCTTAATTTTTTTATCCGCCACCAGTTTTTTAACGGAGCTGGCTCAACAGACCTGATTTTATTATTTTCCGTCATTCCCTATATTTCAATTTTGTTAGTGCCGGTTTTGTGTTTTAAAAAAAGTCTCCAGAATTATGAAAATTTCGTGCCACTTTCATCTTTTGAAAAATCAGGCGCAAAATTTTTAGCCTGCCTTTTTGAATTTTTTATTCTTTTGATTTTTACAATTCCGAGTGCGTTATCGCTCAATTTTTTTGGAAATATTGATTACGGCCAGCTTTTTACAAGTTTTTTGTGCCTGATTTTTTACGGAGCGGCGGTAATTGCGTTTTGTCTTTTTATTTATGAGCTTATTCCAAATGTGATAATTTCACTTTTTGTTTCTGCAATTTTTCTTGCGATTTTTAATTTTGCGCATCTTTTTGCAGTTTACGTTGAGTTAAATTCTTTTTTGGCAGCGTTTTTCCGTCAGATAAGTTTTGCGTGGCATTTTGATGCTGCCAGTAAAGGAATTTTTGATTCCCGCGATTTTATAAGTCTTTTGTTTTCTTCAATTTTGTTTATTTTGCTTACTTCGTTTGTTAAAGAAATCAAAAAGGGCAGAAAAC
>CAVHTI010000107.1:0-6828 GCA_963638805.1 Anaerobutyricum sp. | reverse complement strand
TTCCGCGCTGCGCTTGTGCAGATTTTTTTTCAGGGTCGGAACCCCGCCTTCAGTTTTTTTTCTGAGGGAAGGCCCCCCTCTACTTCGCAAGCGGTGGTTTTCCTTCCCGCCGACTACTCCCAGCCGAATGTTGCAGGGGGTTTGTTGGTTGCGTCAAAATATAGGGCGTCAACAAACGGGAGAGCTGCAATCTGTTGAATCATTGTTCCTAAAACTTCTTTTGGCAGCATTGCAAATCGGGCCGTCATAACATCTTCGGAGCAAACCGGGCGCAAAACAAAGGTTGCGTGGTCGGAAGCTGAAGCGTAAGGCAAATCAATTGTCAGATGCTGGAAAATTTCGTTGTAAAGTCCTGATTTATGCAGTTCGGTCAAAACAATATTGTCAACTTCGCGCAACTGATCAAGGCGTTTTTTATCACAATAGCCTTCCTGAATTTTCAAGTCAGAGTTTTCAATTCCTGGTTTCTGGTAAAGTTTTATAATCGTGCGGTTAATATATTTTGCAGAATTCGTGATCGTAGAAGAGCAGGCTTCCAGTTTTTCGCGTTTGCCCGGAAAATGTCTCATTCCCATTTCTGCGGCAGCGGCGCCAAGTGGCCATTCAGTTTCTTTTGCAGGACCAAAATCAAGCAAAGCCGGGAATCTGTAAGTCCTAAAATCCCCTTGAACGCCAACACTGCGCACCGGCAAAACCGAACGTTTTAAATTAGCCGTACATCCTGGACAGAACATATCAATTGTGATCTCATCAAGTTCTTTTTGAGCCAGCGGCAATTCTTCCTTATCTTTTTCCGTTGTTTTGCCATCTGAACACAAAACGTTAATAGAAAGTCCTGGGCCCGGGAACGGATGACGCATAACAAGTTCATCACTAAGGCCAAGTTTATGACCAATTGCGCGCACTTCGTCCTTATACAAATCGCGGATTGGTTCAATAATCAGACCTTTAGCAATCAATTCCTGAATTCCCTTTACACGATTATGATGAGTCTTAATTGTATTAGAATTTTTTGTTCCACCAGATTCAATAATATCCGGATACAGCGTCCCCTGTGCCAAAAGCCATTTATTTTCATCAAGATGCTGTTTTTCAAGAACTTCGTTACGCACAGTAATAAAATTTTCGCCAACGGCCATTCGCTTTTTCTGAGGATCCGTCAAACCGCTGATTGCCTTCAAAAAACTTTCAGAAGCGTCTTCAACAATAAAATTATTAAATCCAAATTTGTGATAAGCATCTGCAACCCCTGCACTTTCATTTTTGCGCATAAAACCGTTATCAATATGAAGTCCCAGAACCCTGTCCTGCCCCAAAGCCTTATTCAAAAGTGCAAAAGTAATTGTAGAATCAACCCCGCCACTCAAGAAAAGCAGCACGTTTTTGTCGTCGGCATCTTTTTTAATCTGATCAAGAATAATCTGCAAAACCGTGTCCTGATCCCAGTTTTTTTCCATTTCGCAATAATCCGCAAAATTCTGAAAAATCTGATTTCCGCACGGAGTATCTTTTACTTCACAGTGAAACTGCAAACTAAATCGTTTTTTACTAAGATTCTGAGTCGCCGCAAACGGACAATCTTTCGTGGAACCCACAACTTCAAAACCGTCGCCCAACTGCAAAACTCCGTCCTGATGACTCATCCAAACCTGCTGAGCGCCTTCAATTCCTTTAAAAAGCGGAGATTTTACATTTTCGTTAAAATTCAGCGTCGCAAAACCAAATTCGCCAGTTTCAGCCTTGCCAACTTTGCCGTTATAGCCCATCTGAACAATGTAATGACCATAACAAAGTCCCAAAATCGGAATTTCCAGCCCTAAAATTTCAGAATTAAATTCCGGCACCTTTTCGTCATAAACAGAACTCGGCCCGCCCGAAAAAACCACGCCCTTAGCATTTTCAAAAACATCAAGCGACGCAGAAGGCAATGCAATTTCCGAATAATACCCAAGCATACGAAAGCGTTTTGCAATCAAATGCGCATATTGAGAACCAAAATCCAAAACAACAATTTTTTCACGTGCCATAAAAAATCCTTTCGAGTTAAACTCCCACAAATTATATCGATTTGAATTTTTTTTTTCATCAGGGCGCATCCTGCTAAAGCAGGACCAGGCTTTTCGGGGTTCCGCTGTTCGCTCCAAACTTTTGCAATTTTGTGTTCTACGGACCGCTACAGTGTCATCCCGGACTCCGATCCGGGATCTATAAATTCTCTGTAAACGGCAAAAGTTTCGCCTTACGGCGCCCCCTACAATCCTTTGCGCAAAACTCCCCTACAAACTTTTACAAAAAGTGTTAAAATCAAAAAATGCAGTACAGAAAAGATAAATACGGTAACGAACTTTCGGTTTTAGGTTACGGTTGCATGCGTTTTAGTCAAACTGCCGGCAAAATTGACCTTTTCAAAGCAGAAAAAGAAATTCTTTACGGCATTTCGCAGGGAATAAATTATTTTGACACCGCCTACATTTATCCTGGCAGCGAATCCGCACTCGGTGAAATTTTAGAAAAAAATCAGATTCGTGATAAAATTTTTATTGCAACAAAACTTCCGCATTATCTTGTAAAAACAAAAGACGACATAGAAAGAATTTTTCAGGAAGAAAAAAAACGACTCCGCACAAATTACATTGATTTTTATCTTATGCATATGCTCACGGACATAAAGTCCTGGCAAAGAATTAAAGATTTAGGCATTGTGGAATGGCTGCAAAATAAACAAAAATCCGGCGAAATCAAACAAATTGGATTTTCCTATCACGGAAATTCGGATATGTTCTGCAAAATTCTTGACGACTACGACTGGGATTTTACTCAAATTCAATACAATTACCTTGACGAAAATTCTCAGGCTGGAAGAACCGGACTTTTATATGCGGCACAAAAAAATATCCCGGTTATCATAATGGAACCGTTGCGGGGCGGAAAACTTGCAAACGGACTTCCAAAAAATGCCCTCTCAGAAATCAAAAAATATCCGGTGCAAAAAACTCCTGCACAATGGGGACTCAGCTGGCTTTATAATCAAAAAGAAGTTACCGTTGTACTTTCCGGCATGAATTCAATTGCGATGATTGAAGAAAATTGCAAAACCGCAAGTGAAACTTTTGCCGGAAGTTTTAATCAGGATGACAATCAACTCATAAAAAAAATAATCAAAGAAATTAACGCAAAACAAAAAGTCGGTTGCACAGGCTGCCGTTATTGTATGCCATGTCCCAAAAATGTTGATATTCCCGGGACATTTTCCGCCTACAACAAAATGTATTCAGACGGCTACTTTCGTAGCCTCACGGAACATTTTATGTGCACCGCCCTCAGAAAAGATTACACCGGCCCCGCAAACTGCATAGGCTGTGGCAAATGTGAACAGCACTGCCCGCAAAAAATACAAATCCGCAAAGAATTAAAAAACGCCCGCAAAAAACTGGAAGGCCCGCTTTATAAAATTGCAAGAAAACTCGCGTCAAAATTTATAAAAGTGTAAAGTTGCCTCTAAAAAAAAATTAAAACCTTGCAGGTCCGTCTTCCGGATAAATATTTGTCGAATAAGTAGAAATTTTGCTCAGAGCTTTGGCCGCCGCCTTTGAATTTTCCTTTAAAAAATCAAGGAATTCTTTTTCGGTAAAAAACATCAGTTTGCAATTTGTTCGCGCTATAAAATTTCCCTGGCACTTTTGATTCAAAACGCACGGAATATCGCCAATAAACTCGCCTTCACCAATGTCGCGGTCTTTTTCTTCATCATGAATAATTCCCTTGCAAACGTAATAAACAAAAAGTGGATCATCACCTTTTTTAAAAATTATGTCGCCGGGTTCAAAATTGCGCGTGTTTTCCGCTGTAGAAATTGCCGTTGCATTTACAAAAAGGATTTTTCTCAGCCAGTCATTAAAATTTTTCGTTTCAAATTCAGGGCGCAAATAAACTTCAGAACGAATCAGACTGTCAAAAAATTGACTGACATAAAGCATTTCGGCGCCATACAAAAAAATCACAAAGAAAAAGTAAATTTTTGCCATCAAAATAATCAAGGTACTGATTGTTCCGTAAATCAAGTTGTAATTTGTGGTTTTATAAAATTTATTAAGAAAGAAAGACAAAATAAAAAACGCGAGACTACACAGCGCACCAAAAAAAGCACAGCGTTTAAAATCCGGCGCCGTTCCAGAAACAAATCTGTAAACCAGGGTAACAATCACAAAAAGAATTAAATAAATGATTGTTTTCATCAAATTGCTGGAACTGTTACTAAAAAGTCGCGGGGCTTTTTCTTTTATCGGGTCAAAAATCGGCATTTGAATGAATTTATTAAATACAAAACTCACGATAATCGCTAACACAACAATCAAAATCATCACAATTTCGGAAACTAAAATTACAATCTGATTAATTGTCGCCTTTCGCTGCGAGCGCGAACGGAAAATGCGGTTCATTGCGTAAACAATGGACAGGAACATCTTGCGTCCCATCCAGAAAATCCACACAAAAAGTACTATATCAACGACAGTAAATTTGAATGTTGACGTGTTGTTCAAAACCGTGTCCACAATGGACGTAATATCATAAGTTTCTTTGATTTGATCTGCAAAACTGTAAACAAAACTGATAGCGGCCGGCGAAGACTGCAACACATTCGCCAGAAGGCTGACAATCATAAGCAAAATTGGGACAAAACTGAACACAAATCCAAACGAACAGGAATATGAACTTTCCCACAAATTGCATTTGTTAAAACCGTGAATAGTCAGATAAATGAACTGACCTAGTCTTGCCCAAGAAGAGGATTTTTTTAATTTTGATTCAAATTTTTTTGCTATTTTGCCCGGCATTTTATTTTCAAGAAAAACTATTCCTAATCCAAAATCAAGAAAGTTTTAGTTATATCTTTAAATTATCACTTACAAAAATGTAAATATCAAGAAAAAAAATGACTGGAATTTTACAAAAGTTCCAGTCATCTTTGCGGTTTACTGCGAATCTCTAAAATATTTTAGAAATCTGCAAGTTTTGGTGCACGCGGATAAGGAATTACATCACGGATATTTTCCATACCGGTTACGTAACGAATCAAACGTTCAAAACCAAGTCCAAATCCTGAATGAGGCACTGTACCAAATCGGCGCAAATCAAGATACCATTCATAATTTGACATATCCATTTTGCGTTCTTCGCACGCTTTCAGCAGTTTTTCGTAAGATTCTTCACGTTCAGAACCACCAATAAGTTCACCAATTCCAGGAACAAGAACGTCAACGGCCTTTACAGTTTTTCCGTCATCATTCTGCTTCATATAGAAAGATTTAATTTCTTTAGGATAGTTGTAAACCATTACCGGGCAGCCAAAAATCTTTTCTGTAAGGTAGCGTTCGTGTTCTGTCGCAATATCGCAACCCCAGTAAGGATTAAATTCAAATTTTGCACCATTTTTAGCGGCTTCTTCCAGTTTTGCAATTGCATCAGTGTAAGAAATTCTAACGAACTTTGCATTTGCAACCTTTTCCAAAGATTCAATAAGGCCAGGCTGAATTCTCTTGTCAAAAAATTCCAAATCTTTACGACATTTTGTCAGAGCCCAGTTCAAAAGATATTTTACGAACTCTTCCTGAATGTCCATATCGTCGTCCAAATCATAAAAGGCCATTTCCGGTTCAATCATCCAGAATTCTGCCAGGTGACGCGGAGTATTAGAATTTTCTGCGCGGAAAGTTGGTCCAAAAGTATAAACACGACTCAAGGCAGTTGCCATAGTTTCGGCTTCCAGCTGACCAGAAACAGTCAAACTTGCGTGCTTGCCAAAAAAGTCTTTTGAATAATCAACAATCTTGTGTGCATCTTCAATTTTCATTCCGCCGGCACCGGCCTTTACGCCCATTTCTGCAATTTTTTCCAGGCTTAAAGTTGTAACCTGGAACATTTCGCCGGCGCCTTCACAATCAGAACAAGTAATTTCCGGAGCATTAATGTACTGAAATCCTCTTTCCTGAAAAAATGAATGAACGGCAAAAGCCATCTGACTGCGCACACGGTAAACTGCACCAAAAGTATTAGTTCTTGCACGCAAGTGAGCATTTTCGCGCAGATATTCCATAGACATCTTATTTTTCTGCAACGGATATTCATCAGGATTACAACTTCCAAGACAAACTAAATCTTCAAGAGTAATTTCAACAGCCTGACCACTAGCCGGCGACGGCACAATCAAACCTTCCGCACGAATAGAAGCACCCGTATTCAATTTTTTAAGTTCATTTTCAATATTATTTACATTTGCATTATTTGACGGCGCATTTCTGTCAAAAGTCAACTGAATATTTGCAAAACAGCTTCCGTCATTTACCTGAATAAAAACCAGGTTTTTTGAATCACGCACAGTGCGCACCCAGCCCATAACCGTAACTTTTCTTCCGTCCGGTGCTGAAGTAAGTAAATCTTTTATTAAAACTGGTACCATAGTACCCTCCTAAAAATGTAAACAATAACCGCAATTTTAACTTTTTAACGACGCTTCTTCAATAATGTTGAATTAATTTGTAAATAAAAAGCATGCCACAAAAGAAAGGAAGCCTGGGGAAAGCTCGCAGAGTAGACTGGGTCGTTTTCTTAAAAAATTAAGACCAAATTGTTAAAAAAGATTCCGAAATAAATTCGGAATGACATTTTGAGTAAAAGTAAAAACAAGCGTAGCCTAGAAAAAAGACTCAAAATATCCAAAAATATAAATAAAGCAATGGCTTTATTTATATTTTTCGAAACAGCGGGATTTTTAAGGGCAGAGCCCTTAAACGCTTGCTGGGAAAGAGAGAGGGTCTGGGGGAGAGAAAA